>NZ_CP094971.1:0-7500 GCF_022869825.1 Clostridium sp. BJN0001
ATGACTGAAGTAAGTTTTAATACATGGATTAAAAGCTGTGAACCTATTTCGCTTACGGACGATACCATTACAATAGGTGTTCCAAACTCTTTTACTCATGATATTTTAGAAAAAAGATATAAAACATTAGTTTTAAATTCTATAAGTTCAGTAGCTTCTAAAAAGTTCAAAATAAATTTTGCCATACTATCAGATATTAATAATAATAATCCTATTAATAAGGAAATTACTAATAAACATGTCACAGTAAACGATGAGATGTCCTCTACACTAAACCCAAAATATACTTTTGATTCTTTTGTAGTCGGAAATAGCAATAGATTCGCTCATGCAGCATCTCTTGCAGTTGCAGAATCACCTGCAAAAGCATATAATCCACTATTTATTTACGGGGGTGTTGGACTCGGAAAAACTCATCTTATGCATGCTATTGGTCATTTTATATTAAATGGAAATCCAACAGCAAAAGTTGTCTATGTATCATCAGAGAAATTTACAAATGAACTTATCAATTCAATAAAAGATGATAGAAATGAAGAATTTAGAAATAAGTATAGAAACATAGATGTACTTCTTATTGATGATGTCCAATTTATTGCTGGAAAAGAACGTACACAAGAAGAATTTTTCCATACATTCAATGCTCTTCACGATGCAAATAAACAAATAATACTTTCTTCTGATAGACCACCAAAAGAAATTCCAACACTTGAAGACAGGTTACGTTCAAGGTTTGAATGGGGTCTTATTGCAGATATACAGGTTCCTGATTTTGAAACACGAATGGCTATTTTAAAAAAGAAAGCCGATGTTGAAGGCCTTAATATTCCAAATGAAGTAATGGGATATATCGCAACAAAAATAAAATCAAATATAAGAGAACTTGAAGGCGCATTAATAAGAACTGTGGCATATTCTTCTTTAACAAATAGAAAAATTAATGTTGATCTTGCAACAGAAGCATTAAAAGACATTATTTCAAAAAAACAAGGTAAGCATGTCACTATCAATTTAATTCAAGACATTGTAGCAAGCTATTATAACTTAAGAATTGATGATCTTACTTCTCAAAGACGTACTAGAAATATTGCATATCCTCGTCAAATTGCAATGTATTTAAGTAGAAAGCTTACTGAAATGTCACTACCTAAAATAGGAGAAGAATTTGGGGGACGTGACCATACTACTGTAATTCATGCTTATGAAAAAATATCCGAAAATTTAAAAACGGATAAGTCTCTTCAGAATATAGTAAAAGAGCTTACTAAAAAAATAACTCAAGATTAATTAACAGCTGTTTATAATTTAATCTTAATAACCTGTTAATAACTTTTTAAAATTTATTTTTATTTCTTATTGTGGATAAGGTATACTTTTAGTTACTTACTTATCCACAATATTTTTGCAATAAAAATTGTTGATTTTACTTAGGTTGAAGTACTTATCCACAAATCAACAGCCCCTACTACTACTACTACTAGTTATTATTATCTATCTACTATCATTATTCAGAGAGATTATACACAATAAGGAGGATTTATTTTATGATTTTTACATGTAATAAACAAGAAATATTAGAAGGAATCTCAATAGTACAAAAAGCTATAACAGGAAAATCAACATTACCTATTCTTGAAGGAATAAATATTATAACTACAGAAAATGGATTAAAACTTACAGGATCAGATTTAGATATGAGTATAGAAACTTTAGTAAATGCAAATATAATTGAATCTGGAAAAATAGTAATTGATGCAAAACTATTTGGCGATATAATAAGAAAAATGCCTAATTCAACTATAAAAATGGAAACTAAAAGTGAAAATATAGTAACTATAACATGTGAAAAATCAGTATTTGATTTAGTATACAAAGATTCAAGTGAATTTCCTAAACTTCCTAATATAGTGGAAAATTTAAAAATATCAGTAAAACAAAATATGCTTAAAAACATGATAAAAGGTACATCTTTTGCTGTTGCTTCTGATGAAACAAGACCAATACTTCAAGGAATTTTATTTGAAATAAAAGAAAATAGAATTAACTTAGTTGCTCTTGATGGATATAGACTTGCAGTAAAAAGTGAATATTTAGATAGCGATAATGATATTGAAGTAGTTATACCTGGTAAAACTTTAAATGAAGTTGGAAAAATTCTTGAAGAATCTGATGAAAATCTTGAAATTACATTTACAAATAACCATATACTTTTCAATATAAAAGAAACTAAAGTTATATCAAGACTTTTAGAAGGAAAATTTATAAATTATAGATCACTTCTTCCTCAGGAATATAAATTATCAATAGTCACAAAAACACTTGAACTTCAAAATGCAATAGAAAGAGCATCTTTAGTTGCTAAAGAAGGAAATACAAATTTAATTAAAATAAATGTGGATAAAGATACTTTAATAATAAGTTCTAATTCTCAATTGGGAAAAGTAAGAGAAGAAATTACTATAAATTTGCAAGGAGAAGAAATAGAAATTGCATTTAATTCAAAATATCTTCTTGATATATTAAAAAATATTGAAACTAATAATGTTGTTTTAAAAATGACATCAGAAGTAAGTCCTTGTGTAATTGAAGAAGAAAATAATGAAAATGATAAATATCTTGTACTTCCAGTTAGATTAGTTAGATAGGAGGATATATACTTAGTGTATATTTATGCGAAAATATGAATAAAGTCAAAATTGATACAGAAACAATTAAATTAGATTCTTTTTTAAAATGGTGTGCTGCTGCATCATCTGGAGCAGAAGCAAAAATATATATAAAAAATGGAATGGTAAAAGTAAATAATGAAATATGTACAATGAGAGGAAAAAAACTTATAGCAGGAGACGTTGTTTCACTTGATAATGAGGAATACGAAGTAGTATGTCTTCTGAAATAAAAATACATAAAAATTTTATTTATGATATAATTATAGTAGGTGCCTGCGTATGTATATAAAAAATATTATGCTTTTAAATTATAGAAATTACCAAAAATTACAATTAGAATTTAGTAGAAATGTTAATGTTTTTATAGGAGATAATGCTCAAGGAAAGACAAATATTTTAGAGGCAGTATATTTTTGCGCTTTTGCAAAATCACATAGAACTTCTAGAGACAGAGAACTTATAAAATGGAATGAAGAAAAAGCATATATAAGTCTTCTTACTGGAAATAATAGATATGATAAAAAAATAGATATATCTATTTTAAAAAACGGAAAAAAAGCAATCCAAATTAATTCAATAAAAATTAAAAAAATTGGTGAGCTTTTTGGAACTTTTAACATAGTGATGTTTTCTCCTGAGGATCTTAAAATTATTAAAGAGTCTCCAGGACTCAGAAGAAGATTGATGGATATGGAGATTTCTCAAATAAATAAAAAATATTATCTTAATCTTGTTTCTTACAATAAAGTGCTAAATGAAAGAAATATTGTATTAAAAAATAAATCATCTAATAGAGACTTAATAAACATTTATGATGAACAATTAATTGAATATGCTGATTATATTGTAAAAGAAAGGTTAAAATATATAGAGAAAGTTAATTTTTATGGGAAATATATACATAACGAGATTACATGTGGAAAAGAAAACATTGAGTTTAAATATATAAGTAATGTTAACTATTTAAAAGATTACAAAAATAATCTAAAGAAAAAACTTAATGATAACATTATGAGTGATAGAGAAAGGGGTTCAACATCTGTAGGACCTCATAGAGATGATTTTGTAAGCATGGTTAATAATATAGATTTAAAATCATATGGTTCTCAAGGACAGCAAAGAACGGCTATTTTAACGATGAAATTTTCATCACTAAAAATTATAAATGAAATAAAAGGGGAGTATCCAGTTTTGCTTTTAGATGATGTTTTATCTGAACTTGATTGTAACAGGCAGAGATATATATTAAATTCAATTGAAGGCATTCAAACTGTTATAACATGTACAGGAATTGAGAATATAAAACAGCATTTAAATAGTAATGCAAAAGTTTTTAATATAAAAAATGGTTTGGTTGCAAATTAAAAGGAGGAGGTCTAATGTTTTTACATCTTGGTGAAAATGTTGTAGTTTCCGTTAAAGACATAATAGGGATATTTGACCTTGAAAGTTCAATGTATAGTTCAGATACTATTCAGTTTTTAAGAATGGCGGAAGAAGATGGATTTGTTGAAAAGGTTAGTGAAGAAAAACCTAAATCTTTTGTTGTTACTGAGATAAATAAAAAGAGTAGGATTTATTTTTCTCCAATTTCGTCAGTAACATTAATAAAGAGAAGCATGATAAATTATAAAAATCTTAATGAATAATATAAAGTATAGGAGGAATCTCACTTGGAAGATAATAAACAAAATTATGGTGCAGCTCAGATACAAGTACTTGAGGGATTAGAAGCTGTAAGAAAAAGACCAGGAATGTATATAGGAAGTACGAGTTCAAAAGGTCTTCACCATTTAGTTTATGAAATAGTTGATAATAGTATTGATGAAGCATTAGCTGGATATTGCGATAAGATAGAGGTATGCATAAATACTGATAATTCAGTAACCGTATCTGATGATGGAAGAGGTATGCCCGTTGATATTCATAAAAAAATGAATAAATCAGCAGTTGAAGTAATAATGACTATACTTCATGCCGGTGGAAAATTTGGAGGCGGAGGATATAAAGTATCTGGAGGTCTTCATGGTGTTGGAGCATCTGTTGTTAATGCGCTTTCTGAGAAATGTTCTGTTACAGTAAAAAGAGACGGACATATATGGAAACAGGAATATGAACGTGGTAAAGCAGTTACTGAACTTCAAATAGTAGGAGATAGTGATGAAACTGGTACAATGACATATTTCAAACCAGATCATGAAATTTTTGAAGAACTTGATTTTGATTTTGATACATTAGCACAAAGACTTCGTGAAAGAGCTTTTTTAAACAAAGGAATAAAAATTAAACTTGTTGATAAAAGAGATGAAAAAGAAGAATTTTATCATTATGAAGGTGGAATAAAATCATTTGTAAGTTATTTAAATAGAAATAAAACATCATTATTCCAAGAACCAATCTACATTGAAGGAATAAAAGATAAAGTTTCTGTAGAAGTTGCACTTCAATATAATGACAGCTATGCTGAAAATATTTTTTCTTTTGCTAATAATATAGATACTGTTGAAGGTGGAACTCATTTAGTTGGATTTAAAACAGCACTTACACGTGTATTTAATGATTATGCTAAAAAATATGGTTTTATAAAAGATAGCGATAAGAACTTTTCTGGAGAAGATATAAGAGAAGGACTTACTGCTGTTATATCTATAAAGATAGAGGAACCACAGTTTGAAGGTCAGACAAAAACAAAACTAGGAAATAGTGAAGTAAGAGGAATTGTAGATTCAATAGTAGGAGAAGGAGTTCGTACATTCCTTGAAGAAAATCCAGCTGTAGGTAAAATTGTTATAGATAAAGCTATGATGGCTGCAAGAGCTAGATCAGCAGCAAGAAAAGCAAGAGAACTTACTAGAAAATCTGTTCTTGAAAGATCATCATTGCCCGGGAAATTAGCAGATTGTTCTTCAAAAGATCCGAGAGAATGTGAAATCTATATAGTCGAAGGAGATTCTGCCGGAGGCTCTGCAAAACAAGGAAGAGATAGAAAATTCCAAGCTATTCTTCCACTTAGAGGAAAGATAATGAATGTTGAGAAACAGAGATTAGACAAAATGCTAAACTCTGATACTATACGTTCTATGATTACAGCTTTTGGTGCTGGCATAGGAAAAGAATTTGATATAGAAAAGATAAGATATAACAGAATAATAATAATGACAGATGCAGATGTTGATGGAGCTCATATAAGAACATTATTACTAACATTTTTCTTTAGATATATGAGACAACTTATTGATGATGGCCATGTATATATAGCTCAGCCTCCTTTATATAAAGTTTCAAAAGGAAAAAATGAAGCTTATGCATATACAGATGAGGAATTAGACGCTGAACTTGAAAACTTTGGAGGAAAAGATAGTTCTGTAGATATTCAAAGATACAAAGGTCTTGGAGAAATGAATCCAGAACAGCTTTGGGATACAACAATGGATCCAGAGAAGAGAATCCTTTTAAAAGTAAGCATTGAAGATGCAATACAGGCTGATGAGATTTTTACAATACTAATGGGAGAAAAAGTTGAACCTAGAAGAGAATTTATAGAGAAAAATGCAAAATATGTAATTAATTTGGATATTTAGTACTGAATATGAGGTGAGTAGATGGAATTTAATGAAGGTAAAGTAATACCTGTAGAAATAAATCATGAAATGAAAAAGTGCTATATAGACTATGCAATGAGCGTTGTAGTTGGTCGTGCATTACCAGATGTAAGAGACGGATTAAAACCAGTACATAGAAGAATATTATATTCTATGCAAGGTCTTGGAATTACTCCTGATAAAGGTTACAGAAAATGTGCAAGAATAGTCGGAGAAGTTTTAGGAAAGTATCATCCACATGGTGATAGTTCTGTTTATGATGCTTTAGTAAGGTTAGCACAAGACTTTTCAATGAGATATATGCTTGTTGATGGTCATGGAAACTTTGGCTCAATTGATGGTGATGGAGCTGCGGCAATGAGATATACAGAAGCTAAAATGAATAAGCTTGCTGTAGAAATGCTAAGAGATATAAATAAAAATACTGTTGATTTTATGCCTAATTTTGATGGTGAAGAGACAGAACCAGTTGTTCTTCCATCTAGATTCCCAAATATATTAGTTAATGGATCATCAGGAATTGCAGTAGGAATGGCTACTAATATTCCTCCACATAATTTAGGGGAAGTAATAGACGGCGCTATAATGCTAATTGATAATCCTGAGGCAACTGTATTAGATCTTATGACAAAGATACAGGGACCAGATTTCCCTACTGGAGCAATTATAATGGGAAAAGCAGGAATAAGAGCTGCATATGAAACTGGAAGAGGAAAAATAGTAGTAAGAGCTAAAACTGATATTGAAGAAGAAAAGGGAAGAAACAGGATAATAGTAACTGAAATTCCGTATCAGGTAAACAAAGCAAAATTAATTGAAAATATAGCAGATTTAGTTAAGGATAAAAAGATAACTGGAATATCAGATTTAAGAGATGAATCTGATAGAGACGGTATGAGAATTGTAATAGAATTAAAAAAAGATGCTAATCCTAATGTAGTTCTTAATCTATTATATAAGCATACAAAGCTTCAGGACAGTTTTGGAGTGATTATGCTTGCACTTGTAAATAATCAGCCTAAAATTCTAAATTTAAAACAAGTATTAAGAAATTATATAGATTTCCAAAAAGAAGTTATAACAAGAAGAACTAAATTTGATTTAGATAAAGCTGAGGCAAGAGCACATATACTAGAAGGATTAAAAATAGCACTTGATAATATAGATAGAGTTATAAGTATAATAAGAAGTTCTAAGACAACAGAAATTGCTAAAAATACTTTAATTGA
>NZ_CP094971.1:12500-15000 GCF_022869825.1 Clostridium sp. BJN0001
ACTAGGCAAATTGACCCCGTAACTTCGGAATAAGGGGTGCCTGCGAGAGCAGGTCGCAGAGAATAGGCACAAGCAACTGTTTAACAAAAACACAGGTCTCTGCTAAAGCGTAAGCTGATGTATAGGGGCTGACGCCTGCCCGGTGCTGGAAGGTTAAGGGGAATACTTAGCGCAAGCGAAGGTATGAACTTAAGCCCCAGTAAACGGCGGCCGTAACTATAACGGTCCTAAGGTAGCGAAATTCCTTGTCAGGTAAGTTCTGACCCGCACGAATGGCGTAATGACTTGTGCACTGTCTCAACTGCAAATCCGGCGAAGTTGTAGTACGAGTGAAGATGCTCGTTACCCGCGATTGGACGGAAAGACCCCGTAGAGCTTTACTGTAGCTTAGCATTGAATTTCGGTATTGTCTGTACAGGATAGGTGGGAGACTGGGAATTCAGGTCGCCAGATCTGAATGAGTCGTTGTTGGGATACCACCCCGACAGTACTGAAGTTCTAACTGGATGCCATGAAACTGGTGACAGGACATTGTTAGGTGGGCAGTTTGACTGGGGCGGTCGCCTCCTAAAATGTAACGGAGGCGCCCAAAGGTTCCCTCAGAACGGTCGGAAATCGTTCGAAGAGTGCAAAGGCAGAAGGGAGCCTGACTGCGACACATACAGGTGGAGCAGGGACGAAAGTCGGGCTTAGTGATCCGGTGGTACCTCGTGGGAGGGCCATCGCTCAACGGATAAAAGCTACCTCGGGGATAACAGGCTGATCTCCCCCAAGAGTTCACATCGACGGGGAGGTTTGGCACCTCGATGTCGGCTCGTCGCATCCTGGGGCTGAAGTAGGTCCCAAGGGTTGGGCTGTTCGCCCATTAAAGCGGCACGCGAGCTGGGTTCAGAACGTCGTGAGACAGTTCGGTCCCTATCCGTCGCGGGCGTAGGAAATTTGAGAGGAGCTGTCCTTAGTACGAGAGGACCGGGATGGACTGACCTATGGTGTACCAGTTGTTTCGCCAGAAGCATAGCTGGGTAGCTAAGTCGGGACGGGATAAACACTGAAAGCATCTAAGTGTGAAGCCCACCTTAAGATAAGATTTCCCATAGCGTAAGCTAGTAAGACCCCTTGAAGACGACAAGGTTGATAGGTCAGGGGTGTAAGTATAGTAATATATTTAGCTGACTGATACTAATAGGTCGAGGGCTTGACCAAATTAAAAAGTTGTAATACATGATTTATATGCAATTTTGAAAGAACAAATCTTTCAAAAATATCTGGTGATGATGGCGTAGAGGTAACACTCCTTCCCATACCGAACAGGACAGTTAAGGTCTATAGCGCTGATGGTACTGCATGGGTGACTGTGTGGAAGAGTAAGACGTCGCCGGGTGATTAACTAGAAAAAGACCGTATCAAATTGATACGGTCTTTTTTGTATATTAATATTCATATACAATTATGTATGTTATTCTTGAAGAGTACTAAGAGAATTTTTGAAAGAATGAAAATAATCATAAATGCACAAAAGATTAAATGAATTTAATCTTTTGTGTTTTTATAATAAATTGATATTAGGTTTTATTATTAAAGGAGGACACAGAACTGAAAATTGAGACAAATGATTTAATTATACGTGATTTTAAGCTAAGTGATGAAAAAGATTTATGTGAATATATGATGCAGAGAGTTAATGCTGAATTTAAAGAATACCCAGACTTTACGTGTGAGAAATCTAAAAAAGAAATTGAATTTAGATCACAGAGTGATGAATTTTATGCGATTGAGCTAAAAAAAGAGCATAAAGTTATTGAAAATATTTATTTAAGAAAAAGAAGTTTTAATATAAGAGAGATTTGATATGTATTAAAGGAGAATTATCAGCATAAGATATGGAAGTGATGCTGATAAAGTAGCTATAGAGTATATGTTTAATAAAGGTGTTCATCGAATTTGTGCTGAATTTGCTCATCAGAATACAGCTTCGTTAAAACTTATGGAGAAGATTAAAATGACACGAGAAGCTCACTTTAGAAAAAATATTTATTTTCATAAAGATGAGAATGGATCCCATATTTATTGGGACACATATGTATACGCAATATTAAATTTAGATATATAATAATTTTTAATAGAAAGATAAATAATGCTGAAAAATTTTTACTAGTTTTTCAACATTATTTTTTTATAACTTTTATAGAATTAAAATTAATAACAAAGATCAAAAGAAAGTAATAGTAGATTTTATTGAAAAACAAGTAAAACGTAGCCTTGTGTATCAGTATATAAAAAATGATTTAAAACAAAGAAAATTAAAGAAAACTCATAATAATTTCTATAAATTGATATTATTTAATAATATCAATTTTGATTATGTGATAGTATAAAACACGTCGCTTGGACAGACAGTTTTCAACATAAAGAATTAAATAAATTCAAAAAAGTGTTGACAAATGTTGAAAGAGTTGATATAATAAAAAAGTCGCTTGAGGGTGACAAATAAGAAATGGTC
>NZ_CP094971.1:17500-185000 GCF_022869825.1 Clostridium sp. BJN0001
AAACCAAGTCTTAATAGGGCGACTAGTTGCATGCTGTAGACCCGAAACCGGGTGACCTATCCATGGCCAGGTTGAAGCGAGGGTAAAACCTTGTGGAGGACCGAACCACGTTGCTGTTGAAAAAGCATGGGATGAGCTGTGGATAGCGGAGAAATTCCAATCGAACTCGGATATAGCTGGTTCTCCTCGAAATAGCTTTAGGGCTAGCGTCGGAAAATGTGAGTAGTGGAGGTAGAGCACTGAATAGGCTAGGGGGCATAGAGCTTACCGAACCTTATCAAACTCCGAATGCCATATACTATCAGTCCGGCAGTCAGACTATGAAAGATAAGTTCCATGGTCAAAAGGGAAACAGCCCAGATCGTCAGCTAAGGTCCCAAAGTGTAAGTTAAGTGGAAAAGGATGTGGGATTTCTAAGACAACTAGGATGTTGGCTTAGAAGCAGCCACTCATTAAAAGAGTGCGTAATAGCTCACTAGTCAAGAGATCCTGCGCCGAAAATGTCCGGGGCTCAAACTTACCACCGAAGCTACGGGTTCATACTTTAGTATGAGCGGTAGAGGAGCGTCGTAATTGGGTTGAAGTCGTACCGTAAGGAGCGGTGGACTGATTACGAGTGAGAATGTTGGCATTAGTAGCGAGATGTAGGCGAGAATCCTACAGGCCGAATATCTAAGGTTTCCTCAGGAAGGTTTGTCCTCTGAGGGTTAGTCGGGACCTAAGCCGAGGCCGAAAGGCGTAGGTGATGGACAATTGGTTGATATTCCAATACCACTACCATCGTTATTATCGAGGGTGTGACGGAGAAGGATAAGATGTGCTAGCTATTGGACGCTAGTCTAAGCATTTAGGGAGTAGGAACAGGAAAATCCGTTCCTATAATTCTGAGGTGTGATGGGGAAGGTTCCTTGTGAACCGAAGTATCTGATTCCATGCTTCCAAGAAAAGCATCTAGAGAGAGAAGTAGTGCCCGTACCGCAAACCGACACAGGTAGATGAGGAGAGAATCCTAAGGCCGACGGAAGAATTGCAGTTAAGGAACTAGGCAAATTGACCCCGTAACTTCGGAATAAGGGGTGCCTGCGAGAGCAGGTCGCAGAGAATAGGCACAAGCAACTGTTTAACAAAAACACAGGTCTCTGCTAAAGCGTAAGCTGATGTATAGGGGCTGACGCCTGCCCGGTGCTGGAAGGTTAAGGGGAATACTTAGCGCAAGCGAAGGTATGAACTTAAGCCCCAGTAAACGGCGGCCGTAACTATAACGGTCCTAAGGTAGCGAAATTCCTTGTCAGGTAAGTTCTGACCCGCACGAATGGCGTAATGACTTGTGCACTGTCTCAACTGCAAATCCGGCGAAGTTGTAGTACGAGTGAAGATGCTCGTTACCCGCGATTGGACGGAAAGACCCCGTAGAGCTTTACTGTAGCTTAGCATTGAATTTCGGTATTGTCTGTACAGGATAGGTGGGAGACTGGGAATTCAGGTCGCCAGATCTGAATGAGTCGTTGTTGGGATACCACCCCGACAGTACTGAAGTTCTAACTGGATGCCATGAAACTGGTGACAGGACATTGTTAGGTGGGCAGTTTGACTGGGGCGGTCGCCTCCTAAAATGTAACGGAGGCGCCCAAAGGTTCCCTCAGAACGGTCGGAAATCGTTCGAAGAGTGCAAAGGCAGAAGGGAGCCTGACTGCGACACATACAGGTGGAGCAGGGACGAAAGTCGGGCTTAGTGATCCGGTGGTACCTCGTGGGAGGGCCATCGCTCAACGGATAAAAGCTACCTCGGGGATAACAGGCTGATCTCCCCCAAGAGTTCACATCGACGGGGAGGTTTGGCACCTCGATGTCGGCTCGTCGCATCCTGGGGCTGAAGTAGGTCCCAAGGGTTGGGCTGTTCGCCCATTAAAGCGGCACGCGAGCTGGGTTCAGAACGTCGTGAGACAGTTCGGTCCCTATCCGTCGCGGGCGTAGGAAATTTGAGAGGAGCTGTCCTTAGTACGAGAGGACCGGGATGGACTGACCTATGGTGTACCAGTTGTTTCGCCAGAAGCATAGCTGGGTAGCTAAGTCGGGACGGGATAAACACTGAAAGCATCTAAGTGTGAAGCCCACCTCAAGATAAGATTTCCCATAGCGTAAGCTAGTAAGACCCCTTGAAGACGACAAGGTTGATAGGTCAGGGGTGTAAGTATAGTAATATATTTAGCTGACTGATACTAATAGGTCGAGGGCTTGACCAAATTAAAAAAGTTGTAATACATGATTTATATGCAATTTTGAAAGAACAAATCTTTCAAAAAAGTTTGACAAACTTAAATATTTGTAATATAATATTAAGTGTTGTAAATCTGGTGATGATGGCATAGAGGTAACACTCCTTTCCATACCGAACAGGACAGTTAAGGTCTATAGCGCTGATGGTACTGCATGGGTGACTGTGTGGAAGAGTAAGACGTCGCCAGGTATTCTTGTAAATACAAGATTGTTAATTTTATAAATTAGCAAATGGATCTTTAGCTCAGTTGGTTAGAGCAACCGGCTCATAACCGGTAGGTCTAGGGTTCGAGTCCCTGAAGGTCCACCATACGGGGGTATAGCTCAGTTGGGAGAGCACCTGCCTTGCACGCAGGGGGTCAAGAGTTCGAATCTCTTTATCTCCACCATTAAAAGTTATGATTTATTCATAACTTTTTTTTATTACAAAAAATTATTTTGTTATTATTTGATATAATATAAGTATATTTATATTAATAATAAGGAGAAATATAAAGTGGAATCAAAGCAAAGAAGAGAAAATATTTATAAATTATTAGTGGAAAGCAATGTTCCTATAAAAGGAAGTGAAATTGCAAAAAAGTATAATGTAACAAGACAGGTAATAGTTAAAGATATTGCAATATTGAGAGCAAAAGGCGATAAAATAATAGCTACTCCAGATGGTTATATTATACATACACATACAGATTCTGAGAGAGTAAAAGCAGTTATAGCTGTAATGCATAATGATAAAGGATTATATGATGAGATGAGTACTATAATTAAATATGGTGGAATTGTTGAAGATGTAATTGTTGAACATCCTCTTTACGGAGAAATAAGAGGTATGCTTATGGTAAAAAACTATAATGAAGTGACTAAATTTTGCGATAAATGCAAAAAGAAGAAAGCAAAGCTTTTGTCAGTTTTAACAAATGGAATTCATCTTCATACAATTTCAGCAGAAACAAAAGAACAAATTAATGATATAATAAAAGAGCTTAAAGAGAAAAAAATTATTATTTCAGAGTAGGGGATATTAAAAAATGGATTATGATGTATTAATTTTGGGCGGAGGAATTATAGGATGTGCTATAGCTTATAATTTATCTAAATATAATATAAATATAGCACTTATAGAAAAGAAATCAGATATAGCTGATGACATATCTGTAGCTAATACTGCTGTAATATATGATGGAGCAGAAACAGATGATGACATAATGGCTTCTTTAGAAAAGTGTGGTATGGAAATAATAAAAAATGATTGTAAAAAATTTGATGTTTATTACAAAAAAACTGGAGCTTTTAGAATTTCAAAAGATAAGACTGAAGTTAATAAAATTGATAAGATATTAAATCGTGCAGTTGGAAGAAATATAAAAGGAGTATCAATAAAATACCCTGAAGATATAAAAAAAATAGATCCAAATTTTAATATAAATGTTAATAATGCATTGTATTCAGAGAATGTATCGGTTATAAACCCTTATGATCTTACTATTTCATATGCAGAAGTTGCTGCAGATAATAATGTAACATTTAAACTTGAAGAAAAAGTAATTAATATAAAAAGTATATCTCAAGGTTTTAAAGTTACTACGAATAAAAATAAATTCACATGTAAAATAGTAATTAATACAATACCAAGTGAATTTTGTGAAAATATTGATAAAGATGATACTTATAAGAGTTTAGACAGAAAAATGAATTATATTCTTTTTAATAATATGGATAATGCGCATATGCCTGATAGTGTAATAATAAATGATATTAATAGTAATTTATTTATTATAAGTATTCCTACATCATCTAAAGCTACTCTTATAGGAATAAAAGGAAAAAAACAGAAGCCTACTCTTAATGAAAGTATTAATTATGCAAAGCAGATTTTTGGCAATATAAAACCTGAACAAATATTAAATGTTTTTACTGAAAATTATGGTAAAGATAATATTCGTATAGATAATAGTAATATAGATGAGGGTTATATAAAAGTTACTGGAAGTCATTATAGCAAAATAACAATTGCTCCTGCGATTGCATCTATAATTGAAAAAAATTTAAAAAATAAAATTAATATAACATTAAAAAAAGATTATGTGGATAAAAGAAGAGAAACTTATGTTTTTAATAATATGACTAATGAGGAAAGAAATAATATTATAAAAATAGATAAAAGGTATGGGAATATAGTATGTACATGCCATAATATAACAGAAGGTGAAATAATAGATTCTATTAGAAGACCTTTAGGTGCAAGGACGTTAAAAGGAGTAAAAAGACGAACAGGTATATCTATTGGAAACTGTAATGGCTCATATTGTAATATGAAAATAATGAAGATATTAGCTAGAGAGATGGATACAAGTTTAATAAATATAGTTGAAGATTCAGCAGATTCACAAATTATAACTAGCAAAATAAAACAATTTAATGAAATATAGCATAAATGTAATGAGATAGGGTGAGATTCATGAAAGAAGATATATTTACAAGTGTTGTAAGAGTAAAAGGAAATGATAAGTATAAGATAGTTCCTGTAAAGAGTAGTAAAAAAATGCGATTATCATTATGGAAAGAAGTTTCAAAAGTATTAAGCAGAATATATGTAAGTACTCCTATAGAAAGTGGAAGTATAATTTGTAAAAATATATTAAATACAGGAATAGATATAATTGCCGTTAAAAATATATTGACATAATTATATATTGATGATATAATAATATTTGTGTTGGAAATGGAAAGATGGTCGAGTTGGTTTAAGGCACCGGTCTTGAAAACCGGCGTGCGCGTAAGCGTACCTAGGGTTCGAATCCCTATCTTTCCGCCATTTTTTTTTATATTTTTTAATTGTAGAGCATGGAGAATTACTCAAGTGGTTGAAGAGGCGCCCTTGCTAAGGGTGTAGGTCGGGATTAACCGGCGCCCGAGTTCGAAACTCGGATTCTCCGCCAAGCATCTAACGAAAGTTGGATGCTTTTTTGTTTACATAAAAAAAGTTATATAAACATATTGACAGTTTCCAAGTTGGTTGTTATAATAGTATATGTCTTGGAAAGATGGTCGAGTTGGTTTAAGGCACCGGTCTTGAAAACCGGCGTGCGCGTAAGCGTACCTAGGGTTCGAATCCCTATCTTTCCGCCATTTTTTTATATTTTGAATTGTAGAGCATGGAGAATTACTCAAGTGGTTGAAGAGGCGCCCTTGCTAAGGGTGTAGGTCGGGATTAACCGGCGCCCGAGTTCGAAACTCGGATTCTCCGCCAAACATCTAACGAAAGTTAGATGTTTTTTTTTATTTAATTTAAAATTAGAATAAAAATATTAGAGTATAATTAGATTAAGAAAGAAATTCTAGAAGGGGTTAGTGTTATGAGTTTTAGGTTTATTTATGGAAGATCAGGTTCAGGCAAAACAATGCAATGTATATTAGAGATAAAAAACATTATAGACAAAGCTGAAAATGATTCTAAACTTCTTTTAATAGTTCCAGAACAATATACATTTGTTACTGAAAATAAAATACTAAAATATATAGGTGAAAAAGCTCTTTTAAGGACACAGGTATTAAGCTTTAAAAAAATGGCTCATATGGTGTTTGATGAGATAGGTGGAAGAGCTAAAAGTATAATCAATGAATCAGGAAAAAGAATGCTTATAAATAAAGTTTTAAATCAAAATATTGAATCACTTGATTATTTAAAAAAAATATCAAAAAGACATGGTTTTAATGATGTTGTCTCTGAAATAATATCAGAATTTAAAAAATATAATGTATCATATGATAGCCTTTATAATGTTTCACAGGAAATAGATAAAAAGGAACTATCGGAGAAATTAAATGATCTTGCAACTATCTATCAGAAGCTAGATGAAAAAATGCATGCAAATTATATAGATAGTGATGATGAGCTTACTTTATTATATAAGCTTCTCATGAAAGATAATATATTTAAAGATTCTTATATATGGGTGGATGAATTTTCTACATTTATTCCGCAACAGCTTAACATATTAGAAATACTTGCAAAAGGTGCTAAAGAGATGAATGTTACTCTTACTCTTGATAAAAAGTCTTCTAATGAATCGATATTTTTACCAGTATTAAAAACAGAATCAAAATTATTAAAACTTGTAGAAAATAATAATATATCATATAAAAAACCTATGTTTCTAAGTGAAAGTGATAATTTTAGATTTAAGAATAGTAAAGAACTTTTATATATTGAAAAGTATTTTTTTGCTTATCCAATAAAAACATATGATGGTAAAGTAAATAATGTTTCCATATATAAGGCTAACAATACTTATGAAGAGATAGAAAAAGTGGCTCAAAGAATTATAGAATTTGTAAGAGATAAGAATTATAGATATAAAGATATTTGTGTAGTATGTAGAAATATTGATGATTATGATAAAATAACTGCTGCTATTTTTGACGAATATGATATTCCATATTTTATAGATAGAAAATTAAATCTTGCAGGAAATCCTCTTATTATTTTTATAACTTCTATTTTTGAAATTCTTATTAGTAATTTTTCATATGAAAGTATGTTTAGATATCTTAAATCTGGACTTTTAAATATTGATAGGGCTGATATTGATAATTTAGAAAATTTTGTACTTGAGCGTGGCATAAAGGGATATTCATGGATTGAATACAAAAAAGATGATCAAATTGAGGAAAATGAAAAAGAAATGTGTTGCCTTATGAAAAAAATTTCTCATCCGCTTAAAGATTTTTTTGATAAAATATCTAAGAAAAATACTGTGAAAAATATTTGTACAAATTTATATAATTTTTTAAATGATATGAACGTATTTGAAAAAATTGACTCATGGATAGATGAGTTTAGTGAAAAAAAACTTGAATATAAAGTAAGAGAATATAGTCAGATAGAGCAAATAGTAATGGATACATTAGATCAAGCAGTAGATGTTATTGGAGATGACATTATTGATGTAAAGGAATTTTATCAGATACTCAATTATGGATTTTCAAATCAAGAAATAGGAGTTATTCCTGTAGCGCTTGATCAGGTAAATATAGGAGATGTAGGAAGAGTAAAGGGCAAAGATGCTAAGATAGTATTTATTGTTGGAGTAAATGATGGTGTATTCCCTAGTAATAGAAAAGAAGAGGGAATATTAAAAGATGATGATAGAAATATTTTAAATTCATTAGGAATTACTCTTGCGTCTGATACTAGAAAAAAAGTTTATGAAGAAGAATTTACTCTTTATACAGCACTCACTATAAGTAGTGAATATTTATTTTTATCATATCCAATTGCGGATTTTGAAGGAAAATCTTTAAGACCATCAGTAGTAATTCCTAAAATGAAAAAAATATTTAAAAATATTCATGAACAAAGTAGTATTTATGATTTGCAAAATGAAGATAATAATTATAAAAAAATTGTTGCACCAATACCAACTTTTAATGATCTTATTCTTGCAATAAGAAGGGACTTTGAAAAAAAAGATGTAGAAAGATATTGGCCTTCAGTTTTCAAATGGTATAAAAATGATGATAGATTTAAAGGCAAAATAGAAATAATGTTTGATGGTATTAATTATACTAATATAGGAGATACTGTTAATAAAAATAAACTTAGAGAATTATATAAAAATGATGTAGGAAAACTTTCTTTTAGTGTATCAAGAGTAGAAAAGTATGCATCGTGTCCATTTTCATATTTTATACAATATGGTTTAAAAGCAAAGAATAGAAAATTATATGAGTTTACCCCACCAGACATTGGCTCATTAGTACATGATATATTAGATAGATTTACGAAGAGAATAAAGAGTGAAGGGATATTATGGTCAGAACTTGATAATACTAAATGTAAGAATTATGTTGATTCATTGATTCAAGAAAGACTTGATCAAAATAATAATTCTATTTTATTGAGTTCTAAAAGGTATAAACATTTTGCTAAAAGAATTACAAATGTAATTTCAAAATCAATTTTAGTATTATCAAAACAGATATCTAATGGACAATTTGAAGTTTTTAAAACAGAATATCCATTTACAGATAAATCTCTAGAACTTAATGATAATGAAAAAGTATATTTTGAAGGTAGAATAGATAGAATTGATACTTTGGATTTAGATGGAAATGTTTATATAAGAATAATAGATTATAAAACAGGGAATAAAAAATTTGATTTAAATGAATTATATTATGGCATTCAGATTCAGCTTCTTGTATATCTTGATATTCTTTTAAAGAATTCAGAAAAAATATTAAATTCTCAGGCAAGGCCAGGAGCAGTATTATATTTTAAAGTAGATGATCCTATTATACAAACTAATTCAACAATATCAAAAGAAGAGGCTGAACGTAAAATATTAGAAAAATTGAAATTAAAGGGGCTTCTCATAAAAGATATAAAGGTTATTAAAGCGATGGATAAAGATATAGGAACTTCATCTCTTATAATTCCGGCTTCTATAAAAAAGGATGATAGCTTTTATGCTAAAAGTAGTGTAATTACCGAAGATGATTTTGACATATTAAGAAATTATGTAAATAAGAAAATGAAAGATTTATGTGAAGAAATGCTTAGTGGTAAGATAAGCATTAATCCTATAAAGAATTGTAATATAACATATTGCAGCTATTGTGAATATGCAGCTATATGTCAGTTTGATACTAATATTTCTGGCAATAAATATAATGCTATAAAAGCAAGGTCTAAAAAGGAAGTTTGGCAAGATATAAAAGATAAATTAGAAAAGGAAAAAAAGTAGGGGAGAAGGTATTATTTTATGGGATGGACAGATGAGCAGTTAGATGCGATAAAAACAAGAGGGAAAAATCTCTTAGTCTCAGCAGCAGCAGGTTCAGGAAAGACAGCTGTATTAGTTGAAAGAATAATAAAAATTATAACAGATTCAGATATTGGGGTTTCAATAGATAAACTTCTTGTTGTGACATTTACAAATGCAGCAGCATCAGAGATGAGAGAGAGGATAGCTTCTGCAATTTCAGAAAAACTACAAGAAAATCCTATGTCAGAGAATTTAAAACATCAACTTACTCTTTTAAATAGAGCGAATATTACTACTATGCATTCATTTTGTCTTGATGTAATAAGAAATAATTTTTATAAAATTGATATTGATCCAACTTTTAGAATAGGTGATGACACAGAAATAAGATTAATAAAAAGCGATATTCTAGATGAGTTATTTGATGAAAAGTATGAGAAAGAAGATGAAGAATTTAATAATCTTGCAGAAGTAATAAATACCTATAGAAGTGATGATAAATTAAAGGAACTTATTTTAAATGTATATAATTTTGTAATGTCAAATCCATGGCCTGAAAAATGGCTAAATGAGAAGTCAAATGATTTTAATATAAGTACCGTTTCTGAGCTTGAACATACTAAATGGATTACTGTTTTAAAAGAAAATATGAAAATTGAATTAGATGGAATGATAAGGCTTTTAGAAAAAGGCGTTGAAATTATAAAAGATACTCCTGAACTTAATGCATATTTAGATACATTTAATGATGATCTTTTAAGAATAAAGAATGCATATTCAAGTATTGACGAGGGATTAGATTTATTATATAAAAATCTTTTAAAAATGAATGATTTTGGAAGATTAAAAACAATAAAAAAGAATACAATTTCTGATGAAAGAACATTAGATTCTGTAAAAGGAATACGAGATAATGTAAAGAAAAAAGTAAAAGAATTATTAAATGGAGTCTTTTCTCAGAGTCCTGAAGATATGGCTAATAATATAAAAAATTGTTATCCTTATATGAAAGAATTATCGAAGGTTGTTATAGACTTTAAAAATAAATTTACTGATAAGAAAAAGGAAAAAAATATAGTTGATTTTAATGATCTAGAACACCTATGTCTTGAGATTTTATCAGAAAAAGATGAGGATGGAAATATAAAGCCTTCAGAAACAGCTTTAAGTTATAGAGATTATTTTGATGAAATTCTTATAGATGAATATCAAGATTCAAATGATGTACAGGAGGAAATAATTAATTTAATTTCAAAAAAACATTCGACTGAGCCTAATGTTTTTATGGTTGGAGATGTAAAGCAGAGCATATATAGATTCAGACAGGCAAAACCACAGTTATTTATAAAAAAGCAGAATGAATATGCAAGTGAGATTAACCAAACAAATAAGTTAATAAGACTTAATAAGAACTTTAGAAGTAGAGAAGAAATAATAAATGGAATTAATTTTCTTTTTAAAAATATTATGTCTCCTATAGTTGGTGAAGTAAACTATGATGAAGATGAAAAATTGAATTTAGGAGCAGAATATGATGAAGTTTCAGATGATTCATATTCAGGAGGAGCTATCGAGGTTAAGATAATAGATAAAGGTTCAGATGAAGTTTTAGATGATGATTCAGATAATGATTCAAATGTTGATTTAGAAGAGGTTCAAAATTCAAATATTGAAGGTATTGTTATAGCTGAAAAAATAAATAACCTTATGTCTCAATCTGAAAATAAGAAATTTAAAATATATGATAAAAATATTAGTAGTTATAGAGATTTGCAGTATAAAGATATTGTTATTCTTTTAAGAGCAACAAAAAATTATACAGAAGGTATTATGGAAGAGCTGGGCAAGAGGGGAATTCCTGCATATGCAGATACAGGAACAGGATATTTTGATACGATTGAAATAAAAACTATAATGTCACTTCTTAAGATAATAGATAATCCAATTCAAGATGTTCCACTTATTGCAATATTAAAATCTCCTATTATGAACTTTACTATGGAGGATTTAAGCAGTATACGTCTTGTAAATAAAAATGATTATTTTTATAACAATATAGTACAAATAGCTGATAATGAAGATACTCATAATGAATTATCAGGTAAATGCAAATATTTTTTAACAAAGCTTATTCAGTGGAGAAAAAAATCATTATATGTTTCTATTGATGAATTTATATGGTATTTATATATGGATACTTCATATTATGGTTTTGTAGGAGCTATGCCAAATGGAGTTTTAAGACAGGCTAATTTAAGAATATTATTTCAAAGAGCAAGGCAGTTTGAATCAACAAGTTTTAAAGGATTATTTAACTTTATAAATTATATTAATAAGTTAATAAAATCTTCAGGTGATATGGGTAGTGCTAAAATTATTGGTGAGAATGAAAATGTAGTAAGAATAATGAGTATTCATAAAAGTAAAGGGCTTGAATTCCCTGTAGTGTTTTTAGCAGGAACAGGTAAAAGATTTAATCTTATGGATATGAACGGCTTAATACTTTACCACGATGAGCTTGGTTTTGGACCTGATTATGTTGATTTATATAATAGAACAAGTATAGGAACAATAGCTAAAAATGCAATTAAGAAAAAAATAAAATTTGAAACTTTATCTGAAGAAATGAGAATACTATATGTTGCATGTACAAGAGCACGTGAAAAGCTAATTATAACAGGTTGCCTAAAAAATGCTTCTAAAAGTATAGAGAAATGGTTTAATTCTTCATGTATTAATGAAGGAAATATTCTTCCATCAGAGATATTAAGATCAAATTCATTTTTAGATTGGATAGGAATGGCTCTTTGCAAGAATCAAGAGGGAAATAAGATGTCTCAATATATAGGAGCTACTCAAAATACATTTTCTCTTTCAGAATCAAAATGGGATATTGATATAATAAAAAATGGCAGTATACAGATTGAAAATGAAGATGATTCTGAAGATAAAAAAGAAGTATATGAGATTAATGATGAGACAAGAGCTCAAGATGATAAAGAAGTTCAGCGTAAACTTGGCTTTGAATATAAATTTAAAGAATTAACAACATTAAAAAGTAATGTATCTGTTTCTGAATTAAAGAGAAAAAATGAAGAACAAAATTATGAGATATCAGATAATATATTTAGAAAGAAGAATAGGAATGTCTTAGTTCCTAAATTCTTGAGAGAAGATAAAGGATTATCTGCAAGTGAAAAAGGAACAGCTATGCATTTTGTTATGAAAAAATTAGATTTCTCTAAAGCTGATAGTGAAGAAAATATAAAGAAACAGATAGAGGATCTTTATAATGATAAATTTATTACTAAAAAAGAAGCAGAAAGCATAAATGTTAAAAAAATAATTATGTTTCTTAAAAGCAAGCTAGGAAAGATGATGCTTGAATCATATAAAAATAATGAAAAAATATATAGAGAATTTTTATTTTACACTAATATAAGTGCTTTAAAAGTTGATAAAAATCTAGGCGAAAAATATAAAGATTCTACAGTTAGACTTCAAGGAATAATAGATTGCTTTTTTGAATATAAAGGAAATATAATACTTTTTGATTATAAAACTGATTATGTTAAGAATAATGATGAACAAAGTTTAATTTTGAAATATAATAGTCAGATAGATTATTATAGCAATGCTATATTAAAAGTAACAGGCAAAAAAGTCTATAAAAAATATATATATTCATTCTATTTAAATAAAGAAATAGAAGTTAGTTAATAATTACTTTGGTATCTTTTGGAATGTTTTTAAAAATCCATTTTGAATTATCAGTTGATAGCCTAATACATCCGTGAGAAAGTGGAGTACCTAAAGTACTATCAATAATGGTTTCTTTATCTTTAGAAAATGGATATGAATGAAAAAGTATATTCCCATTTATTTGAGACCAATATTTTGCTCCTTCATTATACTTTTTTGAAAAGAACCAGTTACCTTTTTGCTGTATTGAAAAAATGCCTTCAGGAGTTTTATTTTGTTTAGTTCCTGTTGAACATGAAAATGTTTTTAATTTGTTCCAATTATTTTTATCACCTTCATATATATAAGTTTTTTGAAGGTCGGTGTCTACAAATATTAAATAATCTGTATTACTTTCTATATATGATGAATTTATATTTGAATCTGAAATACTATTAATATTATTTAAACATGATTTTGCTAAATAGTCATCTTTGGTAGTTTCTATTGTACTTTTACTATTTTCTATTTCAGAGTCATTTGGAAATAGGATGGACATTTTGTCTAAGGTATTTAAGGCTATAGAATAATAATCTTTTTTTACAAGTAATGATATATGGTTTAAAAGAATTTTTTTAACTGTACTTTTTGAGTATGTGTAATTACAAAGTTCATAAAGATGCCCTAATGCTTCATCATCAGAAATTTTATCTTCATTTATTTCATAAAATACTTGGAGAACTTTCCTATTAAAAAAATTATTTAAATCTTTATCTAAAAAAAGTTTTTTATAAGGGTTAAAGTTATCATTATGCATTAAAATAGAGTTTGCATATGAAAGATTTCTATTATTATAAGCAGTTTTAAATTCTTCTAAAAAAAGTTTATATGATATAAAACTTTTATAATTAAAAAAGCTGAAAGTAATAAAAAATATTAAAAATAGATTTATAAAATGTTTGTGAGTTTTATTAAGTTTCAAAATTATCATCCTATTCTATCAAATTATATATATTTAATTATTGACACAAAACATGATTTATAAACATATCGGGTTTAATGTATTTTGATTATGTGGTAATATAATTTAGTAAGTCTTACAGCATAAGGAGGAGTTTAATGAAAGGAAGGACAGATTTTTTTAAAAAGTTTATTACTTCAATATACGATTTGAGATTTTTTCCTGAATATATTCAGGAAGGCTTAAAAAAAACTATAATATATGGATTTTGTATATGTTTAATTTTAGGAACTGTGAAAGGTATATTCTTAGCAAATAGAATAAATAGCGAAGCAGATCTATTTTATAATAAATTAAGTAATTATGAATATAATATAAATATAAAAGATGGAACTTTAAGTTCTCTTAAGTCACCGATAGTATTAAAAAATAGAGATATTTTACTTTATTTAGATAATAATATAAATTGTGATGATTCAGAAAATATAAAAATTATATCAGTAAATCAGAATGTTAATTTATTTTTCTTAAAAGATGGATTATTATTAAAGAGTGATAAAATTAATAAAAAAATTAATTATAAAAATTATCTTAATAATATTACTTTAGGTACAGATAAAGCAAATAAAATGTTTAAAAGCGGTAAACTTATAATTATGGCTTCGGCATTAGTATTTACTATAGTAGAAACTTTTGCATCGCTTATATTAAATTGTATTATAGTAGCATGCATTACATATCTTATTGCCATTTTTATGAAGATGATTGTGAAGTACATGGCGTTATTTTCAATTTCGGTATATGCAGCAACACTTCCACTTATTATTACTACGATATTAGAATGTTTTAATTTAGGTGTAAATTTGGATATAGTATTTATAGTTGGAAATACTATGTATGTATGTTTTTCACTTTTTAATATAAAACAAGAATTAATTAATAATTTAAGGAAAAAGAATAAATTTAAATAAGAAAATGGTCTGAGGATAGATTTATCTTCAGACCATTTTCTTTAAGTTTTAAGTTTTAAGTATTTGCGAGTTGTATTTATATTACATACACATGTGTTTTGTATAAATACAATATACACTTTTATTTGGAATAAGTCAATATTTATATAAAAATATAAAAAAAACTTGTGGAAAAAAAAGGAACATGATATTATAGTATATAGGGTTGTATTTAATAAATTAAAGGAGAAAAATTAATGGTGGATAATAAAGTTTTAGACTATAGGGACTCAAAAGAAGAGATTAACTTAAGATTAGAACTAAAGAAATTATCAAAAGATGAACTTATAGACAAAGTAATTAATGTTTGTGATAAAGAAAAGAAAAAACAAGATTTTATTCTTAACATATCACATGATTTAAGAACGCCATTAAATATAATACTTAGTGTACTTCAGTGTTATAGAGGGGATTTTAATGAGGGGAAAAATACCGAGAAATATTTATCATGCATAAAAAGAAACTGCTATAAGATATTAAAACTTGTTAATAATCTTATAGATGCAACAAAACTTGAAAGTAATTATTATCATTTAAAAAAAGTAAATGTAGATATAATAAATATAATTGAATGGAATGTTTCTGCAATTGATAAATATGCAAAGCAGAAAAACATATCGCTTATTTTTGATACTAACGTTGAGGAATGTATAATGGCAGTTGATGTAGAGGCTCTTGATAGAATAATTGTAAACCTTTTATCAAATGCTATTAAATTTTCGAATAAGAATGGAAATATTTATATAAATGCTCTAAAAAAGAACAATAATATTTGTATCTCAGTTAGAGATGAAGGTATAGGTATACCTAAGGATGAGCAAAAAAACATTTTTTCAAGATTTGTAAAATCAAGAAAGAACAAAGAAAGTGAAGCTTGTGGAAGTGGAATAGGTCTAGATTTAGTTAGATATCTTGTTAATGCTCATGGTGGTGACATAGCATTAAAAAGTAAGGAAAATGTAGGATCAGAATTCATAGTATCGTTACCAATAATTAAGTTTAGTGATTCTAACGGAAATGATAATAAAAAAATAGTAAGCAGAAATAAAGTTGATATTTTAGATGTCGAATTTTCTGATATATATCTTGAATAGAATTCTATATAAAAAATAAAAAGGCCTGCATCAAAATGATTTTTAAAAATCATTTTGATGCAGGCCCTTTTGTTTTAAATTATTTAGTTTTAATATATCCTGCTGCTGTTAAAAGTTCTGCGGATAAAACTCCGCCGCCAGCTGCACCTCTTAATGTATTATGTGATAAACATACGAATTTGTAATCATAGAGTACATCTTCTCTTAATCTACCCATGCTGATTCCCATTCCGTTTTCATAATCACGGTCAAGTTTTGGCTGAGGTCTATTATCTTCCTGCATATATCTTAAAAATTTCTTTGGTGAAGATGGAAGATTTTTAACTATTTCTGGTACTTTGTAATTTTCCCATGCCTTTATTATTTCTTCTTTTGAAGGCTTCTTATCGAATTTAACAAATACGGCTGCAATATGTCCATTACTTACAGGTACTCTTAAACACTGTGTTGTAATAACTGGATTAGTTGCATTTACAATCTTTCCATCTTGAACTGTTCCCCAAATTTTAAGTGGTTCTTTTTCACTTTTTTCTTCTTCACCACCAATATAAGGAATAACATTATCAAGAATTTCAGGCATTTCTTTAAAAGTTTTTCCTGCTCCTGATATTGCTTGATATGTGCATGCTAAAATAACCTTTGGACCATATTCTTTTAAAGCATTAATTGCAGGAACATAACTTTGTATTGAGCAATTTGGTTTTACTGCAATAAATCCTCTCTTTGTACCAAGTCTCTTTTTCTGAGTTTCAATTACTTTCATATGATCTGAATTGATTTCAGGAATCATCATTGGAACATCTTCTACACCTCTATTTGCAGAGTTATTTGATACAACTGGTGTTTCATGTTTTGCGTATTTTTCTTCAAGCTTTTTTGTATCTTCTTTATTTAAAGATACTGCACAGAAAACAAAATCAACCTTTTCACAAACTGCATCTACATCATCTGCATCCATTACTACCATATTTTTAGCAGTCTCTGGTATATCAGAATCCATTTTCCATCTTCCGTCTACTGCCTTTTCATAAGGTACTCCTGCAGATCTTTTACTTGCAGCTAAAGCAGTAACTTCAAACCATGGATGGTTTTCAAGTAAAGTTATTAACCTTTGACCTACCATTCCTGTGGCTCCTATTACTCCAACTTTTAGTTTCTTTTCCATTATAAAATCACCCCAAATATTTATTTCTTTATTTATGTTTATATGATATCATTTAATTATAAATTAGTAAAATTGATAATTTTTATTGTTTGTATCAATTTTTTTTGATAATGGAGATGAATATATGGACTTTAGAGAACTTACAGCTTTTGTTACGATAGGAAAGCTTCAGAGCTTTACAGATACTGCAAATGAACTTGGATATGCACAATCAACTGTTACTACGCAGATTAAAAGTTTAGAAACAGAGCTTGGTGTAAAGTTATTTGATAGAATAGGAAAAAATGTTACTCTTACACATGAAGGAAGAAAAATACTTCCTTATGCTAAACAGATACTTAAATTATCAAACGATATAAAGACAGAACTTTCTGATGATAAAGTTCCGTCAGGTACAATTACAATAGGTGTTGCAGAATCTCTTTGTGTAATAAGGCTTCCTGAAATATTGAAAGAGTATAGAAAAATGTATCCTCAGGTAGAAGTTTCTTTGAAATTTGGAAGTTGTGCAGATTTTAGACATTATCTTAGAAATAATGTAATTGATGTTGCATTTTCACTTGGAGTTAAAATTGATTCAGAAGATTTTATATCTGATGTAGAAATAGAAGAGCCGATGCTTCTTCTTACATATAAAGATCATCCTCTTGCACATAAATTAGAAGTTACACCACACGATATAGTAGATGAACCTCTTGTTTTAACTGAAATGGGATGCAGCTATAGAGCGGCATTTGAAAATCTTCTTACTCAGTGTAATATAAAGCCTAATGTAGTTCTTGAAACAGGAAGCGTTCAGGCAATTAAGCAGCTTACAATAAGTGGTCTTGGAATTACACTTCTTCCTGAAGTTGCTGTAGATGATGAGATAAAGAGTGGAAGGCTTATTCCTCTTAACTGGACAGGACCTAAACTGCATGTGATTTCACAAGTTTTATATCATAAAGATAAATGGATTTCGCCTGCACTTAGTGAATTTTTAAAACTTAGTAAAAAAATAATAAAATCAAAATCAAGATAAATGAAAGATTTAAACTGCTGAATTTATTAATATAAGTTCAGCAGTTTTTTTATAAAAAATATATATTACTGTTGACAAGTACATATTATTATATTATTATAATATTGTATTAAGTAATTAGTACAATAATTCAATAGGAAGTGACTTTATGACATGGCAGTTTAATGGAGATAAACCAATATACCAACAAATTATGACATATATTAAACTAAAGATAATATCAGGAGTATATAAGCCTGGGGATAAGCTTCCTACAGTCAGGGAACTTGCAAATGACGCAGCAGTTAATCCTAATACGATGCAAAAAGCACTTACAGAGCTTGAAAGGGAAAATCTTGTATTTAGTGTTCGTACAACAGGTAGGTATATAACAAAAGAAAAAGACATAATAAATAATGTAAAAAAAAGCATGGCCGAAGGCGAGATAAGAAAGTTTATTAAGACAATGAAAAGCATAGGTCTTTCTAAAGAAGATATACGTATTCTTGTGTCTGATATGTTAAAGGAGATGTGAAAATGGAAAATGTAAATAATAATGTAAATAATAACGAAGTACCAATTCTTGAATGTAAAAATTTAAAAAAAATATTTTCTAATAAAAAAGCATTAAAGGGGATAAATTTAAAGTTTCCAAGAGGTAAAATAGTTGGACTTTTAGGACCAAATGGAAGTGGTAAAAGTACACTTATTAAACTTGCTAATGGGCTTCTTACCCCTACATCAGGAAAAATATTGATTAATGGAGAGGAACCTGGCATTAAGTCTAAGTCAGTAATATCATATCTTCCAGAAAGAACTTATTTGAATGACTGGATGAGAGTCAGAGAAATAATTCAATTTTTTTGTGATTTTTATAAGGATTTTGATAAAGAGAGAGCATATAAAATGCTTGAAAATTTAGATATAAATCCAGAAGACAAATTAAAAACAATGTCAAAAGGAACTAAGGAAAAAGTACAGCTTATTTTAGTAATGAGTAGACGTGCTCAAATTTATTTTCTAGATGAACCTATTGCTGGAGTTGATCCTGCTGCAAGAGACTACATTTTAAATACTATAATAAATAACTATGATAAAGATGCTACTGTAATAATATCTACTCACTTAATAAGTGATATTGAAAGAATATTAGATGATGTTATTTTTATTTCATATGGAGAAATATATCTTCAAAAAAGTGTAGATGAAATAAGAGAAAAAGAAGGGAAAAGCGTTGATGCTTTATTTAGGGAGGTATTTAAATGTTAAAAAATCTTATAAAATACGAATTTAAAGCGACAGGAAGACTGCTTATTCCTGCATATATAGCACTTATAGTACTTGCATTTTTAAATAAATTTTTAATATCATATCAACTTGTAGAATCAATAATGCACAGTTATACAGCAATAATTCAAGTAATAACTATGAGTGCATATGTTGGTACTATGGTTACTACAATAGTAATTACGCTTCTAATAATAATACAGCGTTTTTATAAAAATCTTTTAGGAAATCAAGGATATTTAATGAATACATTGCCTGTAAAAACATGGCATAATATTACAGCAAAACTTATAGTATCATCAATTTGGACTATAGCAAGTGGGTTTGTAGCTATAATATCTGTTCTTTTAATGTTCTCTAACTTTTCAGATTTTGGATGGCATGTAAGAAATTTTTTTACTTCAGTCTCTTATGCATTAGAAGAAGTGTATTTGCATGTTGGTATAAATATGTTTTTCTATTTTGCTGAAGCACTTATTTTATTTATAATTGTAGTTGCATCATCTATACTTAGAATATATAGTGCTATAGCAATAGGACATCTTGTATCACATAAAATAATAGCATCTTTTGGTGCATATATAGGACTTGGATTTATTTTCTATATATATCTCTTCATTTCACAAATAATAGGTATATTTGATGAAAATATTAGTGATAATATAAGTATATTTATAAAGAACAATCCTAATACTAGTGCTCACATAATTCTTTGGGGAATAATACTTGCAATCGGAATAGTAACAGCAATTTATTGGATTATTACAAATTATATTTTAAAAAATAAATTAAATCTTGAATAATAAAAATAAGCTATTACACTAGTTGCGTTTAGTGTAATAGCTTATTTATTATATAGAAGTTAAATTTATTTTTTGTATTATTCAGCTACTGCTTCTAAATCTTCTGAAGATTCTGCTTCAATTTTTTTCTCTTTTCTTTTAAGAAAATAATCTATTATTAAAGCAAGTGCACCATCTCCTGTTATGTTAGTTGCAGTTCCAAAACTATCTTGTGCAGAATGAAGAGCAATCATTATAGGTTTTTCTATATCACCAAATCCAAGCATACTTTCAAGAAGTCCTAATGCTGCCATAACTCCACCACCTGGAACTCCTGGAGCAGCAACCATTGTTATACCAAGCATAAATATAAATGGCATAATTACTGCAAATGTAGGATTATCTCCTCTGAGAAGCATAACTCCCATAGAAGCAAGAACAAGTGTTATTGTATCTCCTGCAAGATGTATAGTTGCACATAAAGGAATAACGAGTTCTGCAACTTCTGTCTTTACATCATTATTTTTAGTACATTCAAGTGTAACTGGTATTGTAGCAGCTGAAGACTGAGTACCTACTGCTGTTAAATATGCAGGGATCATTGTTTTAATTTTCTTAAATGGATTTTCTTTTCTAAATATAGCGGCAACTGAATATTGTAATATAATATAGAATATATGAAGGGAAAATATTATAACATAAACAGCTGCAAATGATTTTAATGTTGTAAAGATTTCGCCTGTCATACTTAGTTTAGCAAAAACTGTTCCTATATATACTGGAACAAGAGGAATTAAAATTTTGTTAATTATCATTGCAATTACTTGACTAAATTCTTCAAATCCCTTTAAAAGAGAACTATTTTTTATTTTTGAAAGACCTATTCCGAATATAAAAGCAAAAACTAATGCTGACATTACATTTAACATCGGTGGAATATCTATTTTAAAATATGGATCAATATTAAATGATGATTCAGAAGCGAGCGAAGCATTTGTTATTAAATTAGGAAGAAAAGTTGTACCTAATACGAATGCTAAAGTTCCTGCTATTATTGTTGATGTATATGCAAGAATAGTTGTACCCAAAAGGACTCTACCAGATTTTTTACCAAGTGAAGCTATTCCAGGAACTATAAATGCTATTATTATTAGAGGAATTACAAAGGAAAGAAATGTTCCAAACAATGTTCCGAATGTTGAGCATAATTTTATAGGGAATTCGAAACTTGCATTTCTACATAAAAGACCAAGTGAAATTCCGAGTATTAGTGCTATTGCTATACGTTTTATAAGTGTAAAATTTTTCAAAAAAATTCCTCCCTAGATTATTAATTTCTGTTTTTATATAACGAACATATGTGTTTTTTGCAAAAACATATGTATTCCATCTAAGTACAATATACTACAAAAGTAAGTAGTTAGTCAAATGAACTTGATTAATATAATTTTATGTGCTATGATAAAAGCTGTATTATGGAGTGTTAGTTAAACGGATATAACACACCGCTACGGACGGTGGGTTGAGGGTTCGATTCCTTCACGCTCTACCAGATTGAATGAAGAAACGGCTTAACTATGAGGGTTGAGCCGTTTTTGTTTTGTCATAAGGGGACAAAAAGGGGACACTTAAGAATAAAAAAATTTTAGATGATTTATTCAAAAATATCATCTAATAAATTTGCAGTTTTACTTTTCATATTTTCCATTACATGAGTATATGTATTTAAAGTCATTCTTATATCAGTATGTCCTAGCCTTTCGGACACAACCTTTATGTTTTCACCGCTAGATATTAATATTGTAGCATGGGTATGTCTTAATCCATGAAATGAAATTTGACTAAGATGTTTATAGCCTTTTGAAATATTTCTTTTTTCTTTTTTTATATCGTCAATTGATTTTTTATATTTAGTAATTTTTTTAGTAAAGTTCATTGATAAACTTCGAGGTATATACCTTTGTCCACTTTTATCAAGTACCACATAATCTAAATTATCTGCATTTCGGTTTTTTTTAAGTTCTATTAAGTGGCTTATTAATACTTTAGGAATACTAATAATTCTATAACTTGATGAGGTTTTTAAATCAGCTAACATTAAAACTTTTAAACTCTTATCATGGACAAGCTGATTATTAACTGTAATAGTTGCTTTTTCTAAATCAATATCACACCATCTTAATCCACATAATTCTCCGATTCTTAATCCCGTAAGGACATCTATAAATATAGGTGTATATAAATAATTGTCTTGTATTTCTGATAAAAAGAAATTAACTTCATCTTTTGTCCAATACTTAATTTTAGGTTTTTCTAGTTTTTGCTTTTGTATATCGGTAGGTAATTCATAAATTAATTTACTTGTTTTTGCATACTTTAAACAACCAGTTATAATATCCATAACCTTTTTAGCAGAAACAGCCTTAATTTTTTTCTCATTAATCAGCTTATTATAAAATTCTTGCATTACTGATGTGGTTAATGCAGTTAATTTATAATGTCCTAACATTGGGATTATGTGTGTATTCATTCGACTAATGTAATCATTTTTGGTATTCATAGATATAAGATGTACTTTATATTCAGAAAACCATTTATCAACTAAATAATCTTTAAATAATATATTGCTTTCAGTTGTAGCTACATAACCTTTATGTTTTTGGGAAGTAATTTCAGTTGCCCATCTTTCAGCCTCCTTTTTTGTTACTCAACACATAGCTCAAGCAGCGGCATTAGCGGCTATTATTCCAAAAGCTTTTGTAGGTGCAGCAAAGCATCATAAAAATGGTTTGATAAATTATAAAGTTGGAATATATTTAGCTATTGGAGGCATTATTGGGAGTCTTATTGGAGCAAATTGTGCAAATATACTTAGTGAAGATATGTTGTGTAAAATTTTTAGTGTCTTTTTTGCAGTCATAGGAATTCAATTATTAATAACTTCATTTAAAACAGTAGAAAAAAATAAAATTTAGACTTATAAAAATAAAGTTTTACAAATGAATAAGAAGTTTATGTTAATCATGGATGAATTATATGATACGTGAGTGATAAATTTACTAAAATTGAATACTAAGTTAAGGAAAAAGCTTGCCATATTCAATGTAATATGGTGAGTTTTGTTTTATTTGAATATAATGATTAGTAAAAACATCAGAAATAAGTTGATAAAGTCAAACAATATGATTGACAAAAGCAAGCATTTTTTATTATAATTTCATTATAAGTGGTAGGAGGTTATTTTGCTATGAATAAAAATCTTAAACGAAGTATTAGTGTTATTAGAAGATTCAATCGCTATTATACAAATGTATTAGGTCTATTAGACCAACATATTTTAGAAAGTGACTTATCATTATCAGAAGTACGTGTCTTACATGAAATTGAAAAAACGGAGCAATGCACGTCTAGAAGGCTATCAGATATTTTGTGTATGGACTCAGGATATTTAAGCAGAATACTGAAAAAGTTTTATAAAATGGGCTTTTTGACGAAAGAAAAATCATCTAAAGATGGTAGAGTACAATATTTATATCTTACATCAGATGGAAAAGAAAAAATGGATGATTTAAATAATAGTTCAGATGAACAAATTGCTCAAATTATAAAGTCATTGCCAGAAGCTGATAGGAATTGTTTAGTTCAGAATATGACATCAATAGAAACTATTTTAACGAATGGTGCAAATATTAAGTTATAGGACATTACTATTCGCACAGATATTCGTCCTGGAGATATAGGGTATATTACATATATGCATGGATGGATTTATCGAGAAGAATATGAATATTCTACTGCTTTTGAAGGATATGTAGCTGAATCATTTTATAAGTTTTGGCTCAATTATAATCCTGATAACGACTGTTTATGGTGTGCAGAACATAATGGAATTATAATAGGTTGTATTGGTATTGTAGGTTGTGGAGAACGTGCACAACTCCGATGGTTTTTGATTGACCCACATTATCGTAGTATTGGTCTTGGTAAGAAACTATTAGAGGAATCACTTGATTTTGTAAAAATGAAAAACTATAAGAGTGTTTATTTGGATATAACAAATGATTTAGAGAAAGCAATTAGCATGTATACAAGAGTCGGTTTTGTAAAGAAATTAGAGAAAGCAAATAATTTATGGCGAGAAGGGTTGACTGAACTTGAGTTTCAAATGAAGTTGTAGTAAAAAATTAAAATTCCAATTTATGTTTGAGTTTTATAAATAGTAAATTCGAAAGGAAATTATAATATGGAAATAGAAATTAAACTTGCTTATGAAAATAATAGAGAAATTAAAGAATTGTTTTTAGAATATATAGAAATGTTGCTTAAAAATGACTCGGATTTTGCAAAATACTTGGAATTGCAGAATTATGATTCTGAACTTCAACATTTATCAGATAAATATGGATTACCAAATGGTAGATTGTATATAGTAAAAGTCGAAAATGAATTTGCGGGATGTATTGGTTTAAGAAAAATAGATGATGAAAACTGTGAAATGAAGAGATTATATGTTAGACCTAAATTTCGTGGACATAAAATTGCAAATAAGTTGGTAGAAATGATTATTAATGATGCTAAAAGAATTGGATATAAAAGTATGCTTTTAGATACACTACCTTTCTTAGAAAGAGCTATATTATAGAATAGCATTTTATATGATGTTAAAAAATTTAAATATCTTCAAAATAAATAAAGAGCAAGCATTATTTGCATGACTAAATTTTAGTCAAAGTATTTAATGCTTGCCTTTTTTAGTATATTATTATTTTATATTATTCTTAGAAAGGAAAAAAGCAGAGCAACACCACCGACCAAAGTTTTGTTGCTCTGCTAACCATAAATTCTATGATAACTAATATTTATGATACAAAAATCATATCTAATTTAGATTCAAAAATCAAGTCATTAACGCAAAAATCCTATGATAAATTTATTAAAGACATAGATTTTCACAAACTTACTTGTTCCTGCGGAAGGTCCGGGCAGCTTGTAAAGCATGGTTATTACAAGAGAACTGTTAAAAACAGTGATGGCAAGATATCTATAACAATTCTTAGAGCAAAGTGTACATGTTGCAATAAAACTCATGCTATATTTCCAGAGTGTATTGTACCTTATTCTCAAATTCTTTTATGTGATCATATTTCAATTATTAATGCTTATAATTCCAAAGCTTCTTTTGAACCCATTATGATAGCTAATGAATTTATCGATGAAAGCAATATTTTTTATATAATAAAACAATATCTAGAGCATTGGAAGGAACGTATTACTTCATTTAAAATTTCATTAGATTTAAGTATTTCAAAGCAATGTTTAAAAAACTTTAAAAGACAATTTATGCAAATTAAATGCATCAATAATATTTTATTTTCGTAAAACCACATAACTTAGTTTTACTGTTAATTTATGTAGATATAAGCTTATATTGTAATAAAACAAAGGAGGCTTTTTCAAAATATGGACGAAAAAACTAGAAAAGAAATAGCACTTTTCAGGTACGGAATCTTGGCTCCTCTGATAAGTGGTACTTATGATGAAAATAAAAGTGTTAAACAATTTTTCCGAGATGCCGCAGGCAAAGTATATCAGACTCCAGATGGTGAAGATACTAAGGTAGCTGCTGCTACTCTTGAACGTTGGTATTACAATTACAAGAATAAGGGCTTTGAGGCACTCATACCTGTAAAACGATGCGACACTGGAAGAACACGTAAATTAGATTCTGATATTACAGAACAGATTAAATATTTAAAACAAGAATATCCAAGAATCCCAGCAACACTTATCTATCAAAAGCTTATTAACAATGGAACTATTGTTAAAGGAGATATTTCACTTTCAACAATTAATAGGTATGTTAATGTTCTTAAGCTTGAGAATAAATATTCTAAAAATAAAGATATGAAAAGATATGAGCGTGCTCATATAAATGAAGTATGGTGTGGTGACAGCAGCGTTGGACCTTATTTGAAGGTAGATGGTAAAAAGAAACGCGTTTACATAATAGCACTTATTGATGATGCTTCAAGATACATAACAGGAATAGATGTATTTTTTAATGATAATTTTGTAAATCTTATGTCTGTTTTAAAATCTGCTGTTACACGATTCGGGAAACCTAAAATCTTAAACTTTGATAATGGTGCTTCATATAAGAACAAGCAAATGGAACTTTTAGCAGCTAGAATAGGTACAACTATTAGTTATTGTGCACCCTATACCCCACAATCAAAAGCTAAAATTGAAAGGTGGTTTCGTACATTAAAAGATCAATGGATGTCCCAGCTTAATATGAATGATTTTAATAATTTAGATGAACTTAGGATAAGCCTTATTTCATATGTTAATAGCTATAATCAGCATATACATTCTTCTCTAGATGGACTATCTCCACAGGACAGGTTTTTCAAGGAATCTCACATGATTAAAAGGCTTACAGATGAACAAATTGAAACTTCCTTTTTACTTGAATATGAAAGAAGAGTATCAGCCGATAACGTAGTTATGATAGATGAAACAGAATATGAAGTTGATTATAGATACTCAAAACAAAGAATAACCCTAAGATATTCACCTGATTTAAGCAAAATTTATGTAGTTGATAAAAACACTTCTGAACTTACAGAAATAAAGCTTTTAAATAAGCATGATAATTCTGTTATAAAAAGGGAAAAAATAAAACTTACTGGAGGTCAAGAATAATGGATTATATAAGTAGATATGGAATGGATTTTAATCCGTTTATAAAAAATTCTAAGGAAATAGTAGTAGAAACTTCTGACTATAAAGAAGTTATTTGTAGACTTAATTATTTACTTAATAATAAAGGTTTCGGAATCCTGACCGGAGGTCCAGGGCGAGGTAAAAATACAATAATAAGAAACTGGTCTAATAGCCTTAATTCATCACTTTATAAAGTTATTTATAGTTCCCTTTCTACACTTACTGTTGCAGAATTTTATAAAAATATGGCTGCCCAGCTTGGACTAGAGCCAATGTGCAGAAAAATTGATAATTTCAAAATTATCCAAAATGAAATAACTAGATATTCAGTTGAAAAACGTATAACTCCTGTAATAATTATTGATGAAGCTAATTATGTAAGTAATGGAATACTTAATGATTTAAAAATGCTTTTTAATTTTGACATGGATTCAAGAGATCGTGCAATAGTACTTCTTGTGGGGCTTCCTCAGTTAAATAATACCATGAGGCTAGTTGCTAATGAGCCTTTAAGACAACGTATAACAATGAATTATAATTTAGATAATCTCACAAAATCAGAAACTAAAGACTATATATTAGCAAAGCTTACTGGTGCTAAATGTAATACTGATATTTTTGATGATACCGCTCTTGAAGCAATTGCTAACGCTTCGAACGGAGTTCCTAGAATTGTTAATAAAATCTGTGATTCTAGCCTTATGATAGGCAATACAAAAAATATGAATACAATTGATAGTGACATAATAATGCTTGCTGTTAATGAAACTGAACTTGGATAAAAGTAAAATCTGCAAATATCAATAAGGTATTTGTGGATTTTTTTGTAATATTCAGAATATTTATCATCATAAACCGTAACGAAGTAGCCTCATTTTCATTGAAGATTTTGAAGAATATATTCATTTTTAGCATCAAATAAAGTTATGATATTAGCATCAAATAATTTGACGTTCAATACTATATATTTATATAAGAAATTTGGATTCTATGAAATTGAATCATATAATAATAGTCCAATGGATACGTCAATTTATATGAAATTAGATTTGTACAGGTGAATTTCAATTTGTCTTAGTGAGTTAATAGATGCTTTTGTCATATTAACTCAGAACTTAAAAAGTATCAAAATAATATATAAGTATATATAGTATAATTAATGAGAAAAAGCAAAAGGAATACTTAGAGTAATAAGAGCTTTGAGTATTCCTTTTTCTATTTCAAATAGGAATAAAGATGATAAAGTTGTATAAAAAAGAACAACTAGGGGAATTAAAAGATTATGAATAGTAGAGTGAAAATATAAACACACAAACAGGGACACAAAGGGGACATTTTGCAAATTTGAGAGTAAAATTAAGTCAGATTATCATGAAGGCAATATGATGCGTATTTCAGAATTTGACTACATTCCATTTAAGGATTCGTTTGGCATTTTATGGAACTTAACAGGAGAAGTACAGTTGAATTTAAAAGAAAGCTATGATGTTGATATATACAAAATTGGTGGCAGCACATTTATGTTTTCTACAAGTGAAAAAGAAGTCAAAGAATATAAAATAGATAGAATTTTTAATTTAGAAGTTTATTTTGAAGATGAAGAAAGTTTAATTTTAAGTGGAAAAATAATTGCTGATTTTAAAGTCGCTGATAAAAACCATTATGAATTTTTATATTTAGATACGAGGGAAGCTATAAGGGATAAATTGTTTAAGAGAATATTTAGTAAGCAAGTACAAATGAAGCGTTTAATCAATAATAGAATTTAAATCTATGTTTAAAATTTATCTATATCTAAAATTATATCCGCAAGGCTGCCTATTATTACATCTTATTGGAAAATATCTAGCTGGTGGAATTTTAAGTGACGTAATTAATTTTGCCATTTCTTTTTCTTTGTGAGCATATGCACAAAGCAAATTACTTGTAAGAGCAACTCTTTTTTCAATTGGTTTTACGCATTTTAATTCTTCCATAAAACATTCACAAAAAAGTATTTGTAGACATTTAGACATTTTAGCTTCAGCTTCAAGAATCTCTAACAGATATTTTTCATATATTAGATAATAAGTCTTATCAGCACAAATGTTATTCATATATTGACCATCCTTATGAGTTATATTTTAACAATCTTTACCACAGTAGCAAGTTAAGCATTTGCAAATTACTTGTGGTGAAATTCCTAAGTCAGCAGCTTCTTTTTTAGTAGCTGCTGCAATTACTGTAGCAACTGAATTTTCTTTAGAAGTATATCCACATAATATTTTTTTTAAATAAGATATTTGTTTTTCTACTTCATCTGCTGTTGGAGTTTCACTAACCACATCTTTTAATGATTCAACTAAGTGGTTACAAAATAAATCTGCCATACCTTGTACAATATTAACTTCAGATTCGATTATAGATCTTACAGACGCTAAGTCTGAATGAGTTGGTGTAACTGACATTATTATTCCTCCTTAATTATTTTATAGAACATTTACAATCACAGTCATCTTTAATTAAAGCACTTTCTAATGCAACTTTGCATGAAAGTGAATTGAAAATATCTGCTATTGTAAGTTCTTTACATGCATAAGTGCAAAGAATATCTTTTATCAAAGATGATTCTGTATCAATATCAGCTATTGATTTAACATTTTCTACTAGTGTTCCTTCAGGAGAGGCATTATTATAAAATAAATCACTCATACATTCTAATAAACCTGCTTCTGCTTCTGCTATTGCATTTATATAAACATCGTTAGTTTCTGTACCATTAACCAAACTTTGCCAAGCCATACATAATTCCTCCGTTTTTTACATTTATTTTTTTCTTTCTACATAAAACAGTATATGAAAATTAGAGAATATTGTTACTAAATTAATATAATATTTTAAATCGAGCAATCCAATCGCTTTATAAGAACTGAGAAAAGAATATCATCTTTTCCAGCATTGTTTAAATTTATAGGAGACTGGGTATTTATAGACAAATTAAGGTTAGACATTGCTGAAGTTACTTTGATTATTGTCTGACCATAAAGAATTGTAGAAGAATTATCTACAATGTAATTACTATCAGAAACTTTACTTCCATTTAATTTTATAAAAGCAGTTACATTACCTAAATCAAGTACATAATGAATTTCATATATGCCAGGCTCTAATATAATAATATCAGCTGATGATATTGCGTGAGATATGCCCTTTAAATTAGAATTTCCATTGAAAACTAAATTATTTTCTCCAGCTGGTAAATTTAATGAATCCCCATCTTCAAATAAAAAAAATATATATCCATATGCATGTTGACAAATGGAGGGAACATCTTCAAAACATTTAAAACATCTATCCATATAATTATGGAAGTCATAACAACAATACATTTTATTCATCTCCTAGTGTAGTATAATAAATTTTATAAATATCTTTTTATATTCTTTTACTTTAAGATAATTTAAAAATTTATTTGATGATTAGTTATAATATATATTATTCTTAGACTAGATTTTGTTTACTCAATAATTTATATGGTGAAATATGTATTACAGACTATTTATAAATCATAAATAGTCTGTAATATACTGGCTCTTATTGAATCATAAGTAATAGAATCAGGAAGAGCTTTTTTTAATATAGAGATTTTTTCATATCCATGTTTTTTAATAGCATTTATTATTTCATCATTATGTTCTTCATTTATATATTCAGAGTAATCTATAGGACAAACAAAGCTATTTCCATCACTTAGATAGTTTTCTATATATCCCATAATTGTTGAAGCAGATATTTCAAGTTCGTTTGATATATCTGATATTTTTTCTGAAGAATTTAATTTGTCTATAACTATTTCATCATTTTTTCTTGTTTCTCCATCAATAATTACTTTCATTTTATCTTTATATATAAATGAAGAGTTTATATTATTTTTATCTTTATATGAAGTTACAGTATTTATTATTTTCAAACCAAAATCTGATATCTTTTTAGGACCAAGTCCTGAAATATCTTTTAATTCATCGTTAGATGATGGATATCTCGCTGATATTTCCTTTAAAGTTTTAAGAGGAATAACGGTATATGGTAATTTACCTTTTGAATCTGCAATTTTTTTTCTAGTCTCAAATAGTTCCTTTAAAAGAGAATCATCAGTAGTTACGTTTAATTCATTAGATGAAATTACATCTTTTGTTTTACTATCTAATGAGTCTTTAAAAGTGAAAGTTATATTAATATTTTTTTCTTTTATATAATCAGTAATTGCATTTATAAATTTATCACCATATTTCTGTGATTTTGATTCTCCTACTCCTGAAATATCCATAAACTCTTTTATAGATGATGGGTATCTATTTGACATTTCAAGAAGTGCAGAATCAGAGAATATCATATATGGAGGTAAATTTTCTTCTTTAGAAATTTCTGCTCTTAATAATTTTAATTTAGCAAACAAGTCATTTGATTCAAATACACGATTTACTTTTTCGTCTTGAATTAAAAGAACTTTTTGTTCACCTTTAAGAATTTTATAGCTCATTTTATTTAATTTTATAACAGGAAACTGTCCTTCTACCATATCAAGATAGCCATTTCCTATTAGTTTATTTATAAATTCTTTAAGATCATTTTTGTTATATTCTTTCATAAGTCCATATGTTGTAAGAGTATTGAAATTAAAAGACAAAAGTCGCTGATTTTTAGAGCCTTTAAGTACATCAATTATCATAGTAGAACCAAATGGGTGCTTCATTCTAAATATACATGATAATACTTTTTGTGCATCTATTGTTCTATCTTGCATTTCACCATTTCTATTACAGTTGCTACAATTATTGCAATTACTTTTAGGATTTTCTCCAAAATATTTTAGAATAAAGTTTTTATAGCATCCATCTGTGTAGACATATTGAGTCATTAATTGAAGCTTTGCGTATTGATTTGCACGTCTTTCAGGATTTTCTATTGAATGTTCAATAAGGTATTTGCACATATGTACATCACCTGGTGCAAATAGAAGAATACATTCACTTTTTTCTCCATCTCTTCCCGCTCTTCCTATTTCTTGATAATATCCTTCTATATTTTGCGGCATATTATAATGGATTACAAAACGAACATCAGATTTATCTATTCCCATACCAAAAGCATTTGTTGCAACTATTATATTTGATCTGTCATAAACAAAATCATCTTGATTTTTTGCTCTTTCTTCAGATGATAAACCTCCGTGATATAAAGTAGCATTAAAATCTGCCTTTATTAGTTTTGAATATAATTTTTCGGTATCTTTTCTTGTAAGGCAGTAAATTATTCCAGAAACATTCTTATTTTCATTAAGAAATTTTAAAATGTATTTATCTTTATTTACTCCTTTTAATACGGTTAAGGAAAGATTTTCTCTATCAAAACCTGATATAAACAATTTTGGATTTTTAAGATCAAGAAGCTTTACTATATCTTCTTGAACCTGAGTTGTTGCAGTTGCTGTAAAAGCACTTATTACTGGTCTTGTTTTTAAAAGATTTATAAAATCTTTTATGTATCTGTAACTTGTTCTAAAATCATGTCCCCACTGAGATACACAGTGTGCCTCATCTATTGCAACTTGTGATATTTGAATAGATGATATTGCAGATAAAAATTCGTTAGATTGAAGTCTTTCAGGGGCAACATATATAAGTTTAAATTCACCAATAGAAGCTTTATAGAGAATATTTTTTATATCTGAAATGCTTAAGGAACTATTTATGTATGCAGCATCTATTCCTGAAGTTTTAATGTTATCAACTTGATCTTTCATAAGAGAGATAAGAGGAGAAATTACAAGTGTTACGCCTTTCATCATAAGCGATGATATTTGGTAGCATATAGATTTTCCACCACCTGTTGGCATTATAGCAAGAGTATCGTTATTATTTACGATAGCATCTATTATTTCTTTTTGTTCTTTTCTAAAAGAATCATATCCAAAATATTCTTTTAGTAGTTCTTGTGCAGTTTTCAAAAGCAGACACTCCTTAATTTTTATTTATATATTAATTATAGACTATATTATTTTTATTCAAACAATTTATGGAATAAATAATATATAAATGTGTATATTATATATTATAAAAGTAGATTGGAGAAGAAATATGGGAATTAATACACTTATTAATTTACTTGATGAACATAATGAAGCAAACCTTATAGCAACAGATAAATTTATGCCACATAATGTTATTTATGTTTTTGATAAGCATCAATTTAAAATTTATAGACGAATAGAAGCTTATTATAAAAGAGTATTCCCTAAAATAAATGTTAGATATTTTCTTATGAATAATTATAGTGCTAGATCAGCAGAAATACTGCTTAATAAAGTAAATGCTGATGATACTATAATCAATATAACAGGGGGAAAGAGGATAGATTCTCTGATAATATTAAATATGGCTAAGTCTTTAAATTTTAGAGTTATTTATATTGATGCTTTGAAAAAAAAATTATATGAATTTGATGGCTTAGTTACAATTAGTAAAATAAAATTTAGAGATATGTTTCTTGAAGATATATTTAAAACAACAGGAATTAAAATAATAAATGATTCAAGTTATCTTTTAAACAACCATGACATAGTCAGAATTTCAAACATTATACATAACAATCTTGAACTTTGGGATAAGTATAAGATAAAGCTTTATAATAATGAGATATTTGAACATACATCATCAGAATGTAACAAAGTAGTTGTTCATATGGATAATATAGATGAAGATGAAAAAAATTTGATATCTAATTCGATAAGATATTTATATGAAAAAAAGATAATAAGATATAAGAATAAGAATAATCTTATAGAAGTTGATTTTATTAAAGAACATATAAGGAGTTTTATTTTTAAAAGTGGTACATGGCTCGAAATATTTACGGCAAATATAATAAGAGAAATTTATCAGATTGATGAGGTAAAATGTGGAGTCACATTTGTATGGAATAATGAAAAAATACGCGTTACAAATGAACTCGATGTTATCGCAGTGTATGATACAAATGTAATATGCATTTCATGCAAAGATAGTGAAAAATATGATGAAGATGCATTAAATGAACTTGATGTATATAGCAAAAGAATTGGAGGAGACAATGTTAAAAAGATACTTGTCTCAACAAAAATGCCCGCAAAAAGATGCGTTATAAAGAGAGCAGAAGCTATGAACATTCATATTATAATACTTGGTAAAAACATAAAAGAATTTAAAAATAAAATAAAAAAATATTGCAATATAAAATATTAAAAATATTTATTTTATATATTTAGTTCCTATATGTTCTCCAAAGTTTACTTTACATTCAAAACCTATAGAAGACTGCTTTTTAATATCTTCATCTAGTACGATTGAATTTTTTTGAAAGAATAAAATAGTAGTTGAACCACCAAATTTGAAATATCCTTTTTCATCGCCTTTTTCAACTTTTGAATTTTCTTTGTAAGTTTGGATTATTGATCCTACGCATGTTGCACCAACTTCTATCATTAAAACATCATTAAAATTATCTGATTTAAGAATTGACCATTCACGTTTGTTTTCACAAAATAGTTTTGGAATTCTTTCAAGTGCTATAGGATTAACAGAATAATAATGTCCTTTTATTTTATGGTTTTCAGATACTGTGCCAGAATCTATAAAATGAAATCTATGATAGTCAGTAGGACATAATCTTAGAATTATGCACGTACCACCTTGATATTTTTTTGCAATTTCATCATTATTAATAAGTTCTTTTAAGCTATAAGTTAAATGTTTTATTTGGATTATACTGTCTATATTTATATTCTCATGGGCTATAAGTCTTCCATCTCCAGGAGAAATTAATATATTTGAGTCATTAGAAAATGGTCTTGATGACTCTTTTAATTTTCTTGTAAAAAAATCATTAAAACATTTAAAATCATCTGATTTATTTTTACAGATATTCATGTCTATATTAAAATCATCTATAAATGGTTTTATTTTTTTTATACTCATTTTAGAATTACAATATTTTCCATATAAAGATGAAAATATTCTCTTCTTTATAATAAGTTCAGTAAAACCTTTTCCAAGAGGAGATTCATATGTCCATTCTATAGCTTTTTTTCCTGCAATTAATTCTTCTTCATAAGAACATGTTTTTCTATTATAAAATTTAATCATAAAATCAAATGACACCACTCTTTCTATACAGATACAGTATAATTCTATCATAAAATTTATATATTAGAAACTCTTTAATGATGATAAATGATATAATAATATTAGATTTCAATAAAAATAAATGGAGTGATATTCATGAACAAAACTAAAGAACTGATTTTTAAGTCTGCTATAAAAGTATTTTCGAATCAGGGCTACAAAGGGGCTACAATGGATGATATTGCTTTAAATGCGGGTCTTGCTAAAGGAACATTATACTATCATTTCAAAAGTAAGGAAGAGATCTTTCAATTTGTTATAAGAGAAGGCTTAAATGATCTTAGAAAGCTTGCGGAAAAGATAAAGAATTCTAATACAGATTATGTTTCTAAACTAATAGAGATATGTAAAGGTCAACTTACTTTTTTGTATACATTTACTGATTTGTGTAAAGTTGTAATGAGCCAGATATGGGGAAATGAACAAAGGCAGGAAAATTTAAGAAAAGAAGTTAGAGGATACATATATGTCTTGAAAGATTTACTTGAAGAGGGAAGATTGTTAAAAAAAATACAAGTACAAAATGTAGAACTCATGGCTTATCAGATATTTGGAACCTTTGCATCTGCGGCTATTTATGAATCACTCAATGTAGAAAAGATGAATTCTGATGATATAACTACTCAGACAGTAGTGTTTGCACTTAAAGGACTTGGAATTAATATAGATAAGTCTGAAATATAGGAAAATAAATAAATTTAGAATTTAATGAAAAATAATGTTTAATTTTTAACAATATATATGGTAATATATAATAAGGAAGACGTAGTTCTTTATTAATTTTTAAAAAATAAATATTTATGGAGGAATCTGGTTATGATAAAAATCACAATTGATGATAAGCAGATAGAGGTGGATGATCCTAGTAAATCAATATTAAATGTTGCAGTTGAAAATGGTATCAACATCACAAGCTTATGTTATTTAAGAGACTGTTCAAATGTTGGTAAATGTGGAGTCTGTGCAGTAGAAATTGAGGGAAAACCTAATCTTGCACTTGCCTGTCTTACTAAAGTTCAAGATGGTATGGTTGTAAGAACAAATACTGAAAAAGTTCAAGAAAGAGTAAAGGCAAGAGTATCAGCATTACTTGATAAACATGAATTTAAATGTGGACAATGTCCAAGAAGAGAAAACTGTGAATTCTTGAAACTTGTTATTAAAACTAAAGCAAGAGCCAGCAAACCATTAATAATTAAAGATAAAACAGAATACATAGATAATAGAAGTAATGCAATTAAATTAGACAGAAGTAAATGTGTTCTTTGTGGAAGATGTGTTGCTGCATGTAAGAAGTTTACTGCTACAAATTCAATTCAATTTATAAAGAGAAATGGTGAGAGAGCAGTAGGAACAGTTGGAGATAAGTGTTTTGATGAGACAACTTGTCTTTTATGTGGACAATGTGTTGCTGCATGTCCAGTTGGAGCACTTCAAGAAAAGCCTCATTTAGAAAGAGTAAAAGAAGCTTTAGCTGATAGCAAGAAACATGTTATAGTAGCAATAGCTCCAGCAGTAAGATCTGCTCTTGGAGAACTTTTCAATATGGGATTTGCACAAGATGTTACAGGAAAACTTTATACAGCTTTACGAAATCTTGGATTTGATAAAGTATTCGATATTAACTTCGGTGCAGATATGACAATAATGGAAGAAGCAACTGAACTTGTTCAGAGAATAAAAAAAGGTGGACCATTCCCTATGTTCACATCATGCTGCCCAGGATGGGTAAGACAAGTTAAAAATTATTTTCCTGAATATTTAGAAAATCTTTCATCAGCAAAATCACCTCAGCAGATATTTGGTGCTGCATCAAAAACATATTATCCATCAATTTCAGGTATAGATCCTAAAGATGTATTTACTGTAACTGTAATGCCTTGTAATTCTAAGAAGTATGAAGCAGATCTTGATGAAATGCAGATAGACGGATTAAGAGAAATCGATGCAGTAATTACAACAAGAGAAATTGCAAAGATGATAAAAGATGCAAAGATGAAATTTAAGGACTTAGAAGATGGCAAAGCTGATCCTGCAATGGGAGAATATAGTGGAGCTGGAGTAATCTTTGGAACTACAGGCGGAGTTATGGAAGCTGCTTTAAGAAGTGCAAAAGACTTTGTTGAAGGAAAAGATCTAGAAGATGTAGATTATAAAGAAGTAAGAGGTCTTAAAGGAATTAAAGAAGCAACAGTTAAATTTGGTGATAAAGAATATAATGTAGCTGTAATTAATGGAGCTGCAAATTCATTTGAGTTCTTTAAGAGCGAAGAATTTAAGAACAAACAATACCACTTTATCGAAGTTATGGCATGCCCAGGCGGATGCGTTAACGGAGGAGGACAACCTCACGTAAATGCTATAGATAGAGAAAAATTTGACTATAAAGCTTTAAGAGCTTCAGTTTTATATAATCAAGATGAAAACTTAGAAAAGAGAAAATCACACAAGAACCCTGCTATAATAAAGATGTATGATGAATATATGGGCAAGCCTGGTGAAGGAAAAGCACATGAACTTTTACATCATAAATATACAAAATAGAAAATATTAAATGGGAGATATGGTGAAATAAGCGCTATTTTTCATTTTAAATAAGGGAATCATAAAAGAGAATTCAAAAATTTGAATTCTCTTTTTTTGCATACATAAATAGATCATATAAAAAATGTCGAAAATAGGATAAAAATTTTTTATAAAAAACTTAATGAAAACATTGACAAAACATATACGTATAGGTTATGATAATGTCATAGAGCTTATACGTATATGTTTACTCTTATTTTAAGGAGGAAGTATTATGGGAAAATATACTGGGGATGCAAGAGAGCTACTCAAATATGTCGGAGGAAAGGAAAATATAAATGCAGTAACACATTGTGTTACAAGAATGAGATTTGTATTAAACGATCCATCAATTGCAGATAAAGATAGCATAGAAAAATTAAAATCAGTTAAAGGAACTTTTACACAGGCAGGACAATTTCAAGTTATTATTGGAAATGGCGTTTCAGATTTCTACAATGATTTTGTTGAAGTATCAGGAGTGTCAGGAGTTAATAAGGAAGATGCAAAAAAAGCAGCTAAATCAAACATGACACTACTTCAAAGAGTTATGGCAAATATAGCAGAAATATTTGCACCACTTATACCAGCAATAATTGTTGGAGGACTTATTTTAGGATTTAGAAATATTATTGGAGATATAAAATTATTTGAAGATGGTACAAAAACATTAATAGAAATATCAGTTTTTTGGAGTGGTGTTCATTCATTTTTATGGCTTATAGGAGAGGCTATATTTCACTTCTTACCTGTAGGAATAACTTGGTCTATAACAAAGAAAATGGGGACAACCCAGATACTAGGTATTGTTTTAGGTATCACTTTAGTTTCACCACAGTTATTAAATGCATATGCAGTTGCAGGTACTGCAGCAGCAGACATTCCATCATGGAATTTTGGATTTGCTACGGTTCATATGATTGGATATCAAGCACAGGTTATACCAGCAATACTTGCAGGATTTGTTCTTGTATTCCTTGAAAAAAATGTTAGGAAAATATGTCCTAATGTTATTTCAATGATTGTAGTTCCGTTTTTATCTTTAGTACCAGCAGTAATAGTTGCTCATGTTGTTTTAGGACCTGTAGGTTGGGCAATTGGATCATTTATTTCAAAAGTTGTTTATACATCATTAACATCTGCATTCGGATGGCTTTTTGCAGGAGTATTTGGTTTTGCATATGCACCACTTGTAATAACAGGTCTACATCATATGACAAATGCTATTGATCTTCAGCTTATGGCAGAACTTGGAGGAACTCCTCTTTGGCCTATGATTGCATTATCAAATATAGCACAAGGTTCAGCAGTACTTGGAATGATTCATCTTCAGAAAAAGCATGAAGAAGAAAAACAAGTATCAATACCAGCTTGTATATCAGCATACTTAGGTGTAACAGAACCAGCTTTATTTGGTGTAAACATGAAATATGTATTCCCATTTTTCTGTGGAATGACAGGTTCAGCCGTAGCTGCTATAGTTTCAGTATCAAGTGGAGTTATGGCTAATGCGATTGGAGTTGGAGGACTTCCAGGAATTCTTTCAATTCAGCCACAACATATGATTATGTTTGCTTTCTGTATGCTTATAGCAATTGTTATACCATTTGTATTAACAGTAATAGTAGGAAAAAAGAAATTAAAAGGATTTATATAAAAATATTTTAAGTTTTATGGGCAGAAAAAAGACATTCTGCCCATAAATAAAAAGGAGAAAATAAGATGAAAGATTTTAAAAAAAGTGTAGTTTATCAGATATATCCGAAATCTTTTAAAGATTCTAATGGAGATGGTATTGGGGATTTAAAAGGAATAATCGAAAAACTCGATTATTTAAAAGAGCTTGGTGTTGATTATATATGGATTACACCATTTTATGTTTCACCACAGAGAGATAATGGATATGATATTGCAGATTACTACAATATTGATCCTATATTTGGAACTATGAATGATTTTGAAAATCTTTCAAAAGAGTGTAAAAAAAGAAATATAAATATTATGCTTGACATGGTGTTTAACCATACATCAACTGAAAATGAATGGTTTAAAGAGGCGATTAAAGGAAACGAAAAATATAAGAATTTCTATATTTTTAAAGAAGGAAAAGGTAATAAAGCGCCAACTAACTGGGTATCAAAATTTGGAGGTTCTGCATGGGAATATGTAGATAAGTTTAATGAATACTATCTTCATTTATTTGATGTTACACAGGGAGATTTAAACTGGGAAAACAAAAATGTCAGAGATGAAGTTTATAAGATAGTTAATTTCTGGATAAAAAAAGGCGTAAAAGGATTTAGATTTGATGTAATAAATCTTATCTCAAAGCCTGAAGTTTTTGAAGATGATAATGAAGGTGATGGAAGAAGATTTTATACAGATGGACATAAAATTCATCAATATCTAAAAGAACTTAATAAAGAAACTTTTGGAAAAGATGATCAAATAGTTACAGTAGGAGAAATGTCATCAACTACTATGGATAACTGCATAAAATATTCAAATCCAGATGAAAAAGAATTATCTATGGTATTTAATTTTCATCACTTAAAGGTTGATTATGAGAACGGAAACAAATGGACATTGATGGACTTTGACTTTATGAAGTTAAAGCATATTTTTAAAGATTGGCAAGAAGGAATGGAAAAAGGAAACGGATGGAATGCTGTTTTCTGGTGCAACCATGACCAGCCAAGAGCTGTTTCAAGATTTGGAAATGATAAAGAGTACCGCTCTATAAGTGCTAAAATGTTAGCAACATGTATACATCTTATGAGAGGTACACCGTATATCTATCAAGGGGAAGAATTTGGAATGACTAATCCTTACTTTGATACTATTGAACAATATAGGGATATAGAATCAATTAATTATTACAATATATTAAAAAAGCAGGGTGTAGACGAAGATAAGATAATGAAAATACTGCAATCTAAATCTAGAGATAATTCAAGGACACCAATACAGTGGACTGATGAAAAAAATGCTGGATTTACAGAGGGTACATCATGGATACCAGTTGCTAAATCATACAAAAAGATAAATGCAGAAAGTGCATTAAAAGATAAAGATTCTGTATTTTATCATTACAAAAAGCTCATTGCACTTAGAAAAAAATATGATGTAATAGCATATGGAAGTTTCAAGATGATACTTGAAGATGATACTAAAGTAATGGCTTACGTTCGAGAATATAAGAATGAAAAATTAATTGTATTAAACAATTATTATGGAGAAAATACTGAAGTAAAATTAGACAAAGACCTAGAAAGTAAAGAAAGTTCAATATTAATTACAAATTATAAAGATAGTCAGAATTTAAAAGAAAAAGTAAAATTAAGACCTTATGAATCAATTGCATACTTAATAAGAAACTAAGCCTATAAATATTAACTATATATTATAAAATAATGCTTAATTAATTTTATATTTTATCAATTAAAAAATTGGTATATAATTTATACATGAATAGGAATAAAAATGATATACTAATAGTTTATGGAGGAATTAATGAGCAGCAAGTATTTTAATATATATAATGAAGTAGTTAATAAAATTGAAAATGGAATATATAAGGTAAATGATGCAGTTCCATCTGAAAGTGAAATAATGAAAGAATATAGTGTTTCAAGAGATACAGCTAGAAAAGCATTAACACGTTTAGAGCAGAATGGATATATTCTTAAGAAAAAAGGAAAACGTGCAACAGTTCTTGATATAAGCAAGTTTGATTTTCCTGTTTCAGGAGTCATAAGTTTTAAAGAATTAGCAAGTAATCTTGGTTCATCATCTAAAACAACAGTAGAAAGTCTTGAATGCACTAATCCAAGTGAGTCTATTAGAAGAAAGCTGGAACTTAGTTTAAATGATAAAGTATGGAAAATAGTAAGAGCACGAAATATTGACGGCGAAAATATTATTTTAGATAAAGACTATCTATCTAAAAAATATGTTGATAATCTTACTAAAGAAGTATGTGAAAATTCAATATATGAATATATTGAAGGCAAATTAAACTTAAAGATAGCATATGCCAAAAAAGAAATAGTAGTACAGAGCGCAACTGAAGAAGATAAAAAATATCTTGATATGAAAAGTTTTGATATGGTCGTTGTAGTAAAAAGTTATACATATCTTGATAATGCAAGTCTATTTCAATATACTGAATCAAGGCATAGACCTGATAAATTTAAGTTTGTTGATTTCGCTAGAAGACACAGAAGATAAAATAAAAAAGATCTCTATTAAAATTCTCAATTTAATATAAATAAAAGGGTGTAACACTTCTCTCGTTACACCCTTTTTTGTATCTAATTTTATTTATTATTATTTAAGAAATTAATAAATTCATCAAATGCCATGTTTCTGTCTATTATAGATCCGTCATCATTTATCTTTATTATTCTATTTGCAATTGTTTGAACAAATTGATGGTCATGAGATGCAAAGATTAGATTGCTGTTAAAATCTCTTAAACCATTATTTAAAGCAGTAATTGATTCAAGATCAAGATGATTTGTAGGCTGATCAAGCATAAGTACGTTAGCATTTGAAAGCATCATCTTTGAAAGCATACATCTTACCTTTTCTCCTCCAGATAAAACATTTGATTCTTTTAAAGCTTCTTCACCAGAGAATAACATTCTTCCAAGGAATCCTCTTATATAGCTTTCTGATTTTTCCTCTGAATACTGTCTAAGCCAGTCAACAAGAGTTAAATTACAATCATCAAAGTATTTAGAATTATCACTTGGGAAATATGATGTAGTTATTGTGATACCCCATTTAAATGATCCTTCATCGGCTTCAAGCTCACCTGCAAGTATTTTAAAAAGCGTAGTTATTGCAATTTCATTTCCAACAAGGGCTGTTTTATCGCCTTTATTAAGAAGAAAACTTACATTATCTAAAACTTTAACTCCATCTATTGTTTTTGATAAATTTTTAACTTCTAAAATATCATTTCCGACTTCTCTTTCTGGTTTAAAGCCTACAAATGGATATTTTCTGCTTGATGGTCTTATATCATCAAGTTCTATCTTATCTAATAATTTCTTTCTTGATGTAGCTTGTTTCGATTTTGAAGCGTTGGCACTAAATCTTGCTATAAAGTTTTGAAGTTCTTTAATTTTTTCTTCTTTCTTTTTATTCTGATCTTTTGCCATCTGAAGTGCAAGCTGACTTGATTCATACCAGAAATCATAATTTCCTACGTATAATTTAATCTTTCCAAAATCTACATCAGCCATATGTGTACATACTGCATTTAAAAAGTGTCTATCATGGGAAACTGTTATTACAATTCCCTCAAAGTTCATAAGGAAATCTTCAAGCCATGTAACGGCATCTAAATCAAGACCGTTAGTGGGCTCATCTAAAATTAATATTCCAGGATTTCCAAAAAGAGCCTGAGCTAAAAGAACTTTAACTTTTTGAGATTCTGTAAGTTCAGACATAAGCTTTGTATGTATATCTGTTGTAATTCCAAGTCCTTGAAGTATATTTGAAGCGTCTGATTCTGCTTCCCATCCGTTTAAATCTGCAAATTCTCCTTCAAGTTCTGAAGCTTTAATGCCGTCTGCATCTGAAAAATCAGGCTTTGCATAAAGTTCATCTTTTTCTTTCATTATTTTATAGAGCTTTTCATTGCCCATTATTACTGTTTCTAAAACATTGTAGCTGTCGTATTTATAGTGGTCCTGTTTAAGTATTGACATTCTTATGCCAGGGTCTATAATAACTTCTCCAGTATTAGGCTGTATTTCACCTGATAAAATTCTAAGAAATGTACTCTTACCAGCGCCATTTGCACCTATAACACCATAACAGTTTCCTGGAGTAAATTTTAAATTAACTTCATCATATAGTTTACGTCCACCGAATCTTAAACTAACATTTGATACAGTTATCAATATTTCATACCTCATTTCATATTTTTATATGGCTTAAAATAGCCAGTTATCAAATATTATATCATATACTACAGTGATAAAAAACGGAAATTTTAATAAATTTACATTTTTAAATCCCTGAACCTTGATATACATGATATAATGTCCTGCTTTCTTACCATTGCAAGGTTATATAACTTAAAATTACCTGAAAATAGAAAATTAAAGCCATCTTTTTGAAGAAGATTTAAAACTTCATCTGCAATTTCCTGTACTGTTTTTTTATTATCTGCAAGCTTTTCGTCAATATATTTAAGAATGTAACCAAGACATAAAAGCTGTTTAGAATCACAAATCTGTTCAACATATGACATGTCTATAGAGGACCTATTTATTAATATATTTTGTGCAGTAGCTTTTATTTTTACTCCCTTTTTTGAGATTGGAATAAAACCTTTTTTTATAACTCTAGTAAATTTTATATTTATGTTTTCATTAGAGTCTTTTATTCTTTTTAATATATCTCCACTCATTAAAGATTTTGCATCTAAGGTAACATCATAAGGGATGTAATTGTCCATTTTAATAACGGTATCTGCGATATCAAAGTAACCTCCAAAGCTTCCAACAACAATTACTGATGATATGCAAAGCTCTTTATATATAAGTTTTGCACGTTCTATAAATGGAGTTATAGGTTCTTTATCTTTTGATATTAATTTCTGCATTAAATCATCACGTATCATAAAGTTGGTTGCAGAGGTATCTTCATCAATAAGAAAAAGATTAGTTAAAGATTCAATAGCTTCAATTATATTTGCAGCCTGTGATGTGCTTCCACTTGCATTATCAGTTGAAAAAGATGTGGTGTCTTTTTTATTTGGAAGATTATTAATAAAGAGGGATATATCATCGTTATCTATGTATCTACCATCTTCTGCACGAATTTTCACAGCGGTTTCATCAGTAACTAAGTATTCTCTGCCGTCACCTTCTATATGATTATAGATACCAAGTTCAAGTGCTTTTAAAAGAGTTGATTTTCCGTGGTATCCGCCTCCTGCAATTAGTGTTATTCCTTTTTGTATACCCATTCCAACTATTGTACCTGCATGAGGGAGAGTTATTTTAACTTCCATAGATTTAGGTGATACAAATTTTACTGCTGATTTTAAAGGATTTTGTGATATTCCACTTTCACGAGGAAGAATTGAACCATTTCTTATAAATGCAATTAGATTTTTTTCTTTGATTTCTTTTCTTAAATAAAATTGATCTTCTGAAAGATTAATACGGTTTTCTATTTCCTTTTTATTTAAATTTTTGTATAATAATGTATTATCAATTATTTTAGGAAGAACACTAAAAAATATTTTTTTAAGTTCATCTGAAAGAATAGTCCTTCCTCGTGCTGGAAAACCAATTTCAAAACCAACTTCAATATATTCATCTGTAATAGATAAAGCAGATTTTTCAATTATTTCTTGACCACATGAAGAAATTTTTATTAGTCCGCTTTTACCAGAACCACTTAAATATGGTAAATATTTTTTTATATTGTTCGAAAAAAGACGTATAAGATAATCTTCAAGAGATATTTTTTTATATTTCTTATCATATAAATTATATGGAAACATTGCATAGTCATTTTTTACAGAAACTTTTACTCTAGATGGAGAGGCGAAAGGATCTGATTGTATATGTTCTAGTGAAAGGATAAAATAATCGAAGTCATAAGAACCTTTTAAGGATTTATATTTAGGGTAGCCTTTATGATTTATGGAAGTTAACATATCTTTTAAATAGGAACTACTTTTCATTATTTATCCTCCTTATCTGCGTTAAAGAAATTATCAATCATTTTTTCTGATGCGCGTCTATACATATTACTCATATTTACAAAAGAAAGAATAAGAAGAAACTTCTGATAAAATTCATCGGAAGAATCAAGATTTTTATTCATTAATTTTTCAATATTTGTACATACTAATTCTGAAGAATTTTTAAATTCATCTGTATTTAATTTATATAAATCAAGATATGTTTTATATAATTCTTCAAGCGGATATGCTGAGTCGTCTTCTAAAGATTCAACAATAGGCAAAAGAAGTGATTTAATATCATTTAATGATAATGAACCTTTAAGATTATATATAAGACTCATAAGTATAAGATGGTTTTTTGTATATTTTTTATTTTTTATTTTCATTAAAAGATGATCTTTAGCATAATTATTAATCATTGTTTTAGTTAAGACTTTATCATCAGGATATCTTTTTGTATCAGAAAGCTTTGTTTCAAAAAGCTGCATAACCTGATCCATATATAAATCTATATCAGGTATGTCTGAAGGATTTAAATTATTATTTTTGGCTGCTTCATTTATATAAGCATCTGTATTTATATTATTCAAATGTATTCATCTCCAAATCTAGTTATTAAAACTATATGATATAACATATAAGCTAATATTAATAGAAAACAGGAGAAAATTCAAGTATATAAAAGATATTTTGAAATATTCAGAAGAGGTAACCATAAACGAGCATTGAATTATAACTATTAATGTGAGATAGTTATATCATAATAACAAGTAGTTTTTAAAACTATATATTGAATGGAGGATATATATATGAATAAATATTTAAGAGAACCTGTAAATTGTCTAACTCATTTAACTGGTGCGGTGTTATCGCTTTTTGCACTTATTGCAATGATAATAAAGGCATATACAAGTAACTCATCAGTAATTACTATTGTTTCTGTAATAATCTTTGGAGTAAGCATGATCCTTTTGTATAGTGCATCTGCGGCATATCATTCTGTAATTGCAAAGCCTCAGATAATAAAAATATTTAAAAAAGTAGATCACTCTATGATTTTTATATTGATTGCTGGTTCATATACTCCGTTTTGTCTTGTTGCATTACACGGTAAAATAGGACTTGAACTTTTTATTGCAGTATCAGCATGTGCAGTACTTGGAATAATATTTAAAATATTCTGGGTTACATGTCCTAGATGGGTAAGCAGCACAATGTATATAGCAATTGGATGGTTTGCAATATTTGCATTTTTCCCTATAATGCATGCAATTTCAACACTAGGTATATTTTATCTTGTACTTGGAGGAGTAATGTACACAATAGGAGGAGTTATATATGCACTTAAAACAGATAAAATAAGAATAGGATGTTTTGGCAGACATGAAATATTTCATGTTTTTATAATGATAGGAACATTGTGTCATTTTATATGCATATTTAATTATGTAATTTAAATAAAATGAATTGATTACATCTTAAAGCTATAGTAAGATTAATAATGAAACAAACGGAAAGTAAATTATTAAAGGGGATGTAAAATAATGGCCTTTCGAGATCAGCTTAAGGATGTAAAAAGAATAGTTGTTAAGGTTGGTTCATCAACACTCACATATTCTAATGGAAATATTAATTTAAATAGAATAGAGAAGCTCACACGTGTTTTATCTGATATAGTTAATTCTGGTAGACAGGTAGTTTTGGTATCATCAGGTGCAATAGCAGTTGGAGTAAACAAACTAAAACTTAAAAAGAAACCAGAGTCTATACAGGAAAAGCAGGCAGTTGCATCTGTTGGACAGTGTGAGCTAATGCACGTTTATAGTAAATTTTTTGGAGAGTATAGTCATATCGTAGGTCAGGTCTTATTAACAAGAGATGTTATTGAAGACCACCACATAAGAAAGAATGTATGCAATACATTTGAAACTCTTTTAAATAAAAATATAATACCTATAGTTAATGAAAATGATACTGTAGCAATCGACGAGATTGAGAATATAGTACGATTTGGTGACAATGATAATTTATCAGCAATAGTATCAAAACTTATAAATGCAGATCTTCTTGTGATTTTATCAGATATAGATGGTTTCTATAATGATGATCCAAGAAAAAATAAGAACGCTAAGCTTTTAGATGAAGTTTTAGAAATAACTTCTGAACTTGAAGATTGTGCCAAAGGAGCAGGTACAATTCTTGGAACTGGAGGAATGGCAACAAAGATTATGGCAGCAAAGATGGCTACAGAGGCAGGAGTAAATATGGTTCTTGCAAATGGAAGTGAACCGCATATTCTTCTTAACATATTAAATGGGGATGATGTCGGAACTTTATTTGTAGCCAAGTAAGAAGGGGGATTATTTATTACTATGAGTTATTTATTAGATATTGCAAAAAAATCAAAAGAATCATCTTATGATATGCTTTGTGCTTCAACAGAAGATAAGAATGAAGCATTAAAACTTATGGCAGATGAGCTTATGAAAGCAGAAGATGAAATATTAAAAGAAAATAATGTAGACTTAAAAAATGCAGAAGAAAAAGGTACTTCACAGGCAATGCTTGATAGACTTTCACTAAGCCATGAAAGACTTAAATCTATGGCAGATGGACTTACTCAAATAGTAAAGCTTGATGATCCTGTAGGAGAAGTAATTTCAATGTGGCAAAGACCTAATGGTTTGCAGATAGGAAAAAAGAGAGTTCCACTTGGGGTAATTGGAATTATCTATGAAGCAAGACCTAATGTTACATGTGATGCTGCAGGACTATGTATAAAGTCAGGAAATGCAGTTATTCTAAGAGGTGGAAGTGAAGCTATAAATTCTAATAAGGCGATTATAAAAGCACTTAAAAAAGGAATTTCGCTTTCAAAACTTCCTGATGATTCATTAGCACTTGTTGAAAATACTGATAGAGAAGCAGCAAATCAGATGATGAAACTTAACGGTCTTATCGATGTTCTAATACCAAGAGGAGGAGCAGGACTTATACAGGCTGTAGTTAAAAATGCCACAGTTCCTGTAATTCAGACAGGTATAGGAAATTGTCATATATACGTTGATGAAAAATGTGATTTTGAGATGGCTAAAAATATAGTAGTAAATGCTAAAGCATCAAGACCTGCTGTATGTAATGCGGCAGAAAAACTTCTTGTAAATGAGAAAATAGCAAAAGATTTTCTCCCAATAGTAGTAAAAGCTTTAAGAGAGAATAATGTTGAAGTAAGAGGAGATCAAAAATCTCAAGTAATAATTGATGACATTATAAAAGCTGACGATTCAGATTGGTCAAAAGAATATACAGACTATATTATCGCAGTAAAGATAGTTAAAGATATTGATGAAGCGATAAAACATATAAATAAATTTGGAACAGGACATTCTGAAGCAATAGTTACAGACAGCTATAAGAATTCTCAAAAATTCCTTCAGAAAGTTGATGCAGCAGCTGTATATGTAAATGCGTCTACAAGATTTACAGACGGCGGTGAATTTGGATTCGGAGCTGAAATAGGAATAAGCACTCAAAAGCTTCATGCAAGAGGACCAATGGGACTTAAAGAACTCACAACTACTAAGTACATAATCTATGGAAATGGCCAGATAAGAAAATAGATTAATAAAAAAGAACTAAGACTGTAGTAGCCTTAGTTCTTTTTTTATGGAAAATAATAATATTCCTCTGGTCAGCTCATAGGGTTGTAGCTGCCAGAATTTTCAGAATATTTATTTAATTTAATTATAACATATATAAAAAGAAAATACAAATCGAACGGGTAACTATTTACATTTTTACTCATATCCTAATATTAATGAATAGTTATTTACTGAAAGGTGAAATAAATGAACAAACAAACAGAAGTATTAAGTGAAGTTCATATGCATAAAAAAGCGGTAGTAGTTTTAATAGAATCAAATAAAATACTTAGAAGAAGATTCTTTGATTTAGGAATAATTGAAGATACGATTATAGAGCCTTTATTTAAAAGTCCTATGGGAGATCCAACAGCTTATCTTATAAGAGGTGCTGTAATTGCACTAAGAAGCGATGAGGCAGAATATATAAGAGTATCATTATTGTAAAAATTGTGAGAGGAGTATTTAATGGGTCTTACTAAAAATTCTACAGGAATAGAGATAGTTAAAGACGTAACTAAAGGAAAAGGCAGTGATTTAACTATTGCGCTTGCAGGTAATCCTAATGTTGGTAAAAGCACTGTGTTTAATGCAATGACAGGGCTTAATCAGCATACAGGAAATTGGTCTGGAAAAACAGTTTCAAATGCACTTGGAAAATATATTTACAAAGATAAAGCAGTTACTGTAGTTGATCTTCCAGGAACATACTCTCTGCTTTCAGATTCAGAAGAAGAGGAGATTGCGAGGAATTACATCTGTTTTGAAAATCCTGATATAGTTGTTGTTGTAGCAGATGCAACATCACTTGAAAGAAATTTAAATCTCTTTCTTCAAATTTCTGAAATGACGGATAATGTCATTTTATGCGTTAATCTTATTGATGAAGCAAAAAAGCGTAATATAAATATCGATATAGATATGCTTTCTAATATATTAAATGTTACTGCTATAGAAACTGCGGCAAATAAAAAAATAGGAATAGAAGATTTAAAAAATGAGATTAATAATATGAGCGTAAGAGGAAGCAGAAAATCAAAAGTAATTAATTATAGTGAGAAGATAGAAAAAGCCATTTATGAAATCCAAAATTTATTAGGCTTTATTAATGCTACAGACAAAAAGCTTAGATGGATATCTTTAAGACTTCTTGAGGGAAATGAAAAAATAGTAAATATATTAACAGATACTTTTTATATATCAAAAGATATAATAAAAAAAATAGATTTAATAAGAGAAAAGACAAATCAAAATATGAAGGATAAAAGTGTATCGTCTGAATTAATAAGAACAATAATAAAAGAAGCAGAATCGGTAGCAAAGAAAGTGGTTTCAAATAAAGAGTCATATGATAAAAAAAGTTATAAGATAGATAAAATCTTAGTTTCAGAAAAATTTGGAATCCCAGCGATGATACTTTTGCTTATATTAATTTTATGGATAACAATATCTCTTGCAAATTATCCATCAGAACTTCTAAGCATTATGTTCGCTAAAATTAAAGAGTATCTGATAAATTTACTAATAAACAGCAATACACCTTTATGGATTCAAGGAATGCTACTTGATGGAGTATACTCAACACTTACATGGGTTATATCAGTAATGCTCCCACCTATGGCGATATTTTTTCCTATGTTTACGCTATTAGAGGATCTTGGATACCTTCCAAGAATTGCTTTTAATCTTGATAAATGCTTTAAGAGATGCTGCTCATGTGGAAAACAAGCTCTTACTATGTGTATGGGGCTTGGATGTAATGCAGCAGGTATAATTGGATGCAGAATTATTAACTCTCCAAAGGAAAAATTAATTGCTATACTTACAAATGTATTTATGCCATGCAATGGAAGATTTCCAACACTTATTGCTATATCAACTGTTTTTATAGCTGCAGTTTTAGGAAGTAAGGCAGGAAGTATAATGGCAGCAGTAATTGTTGCAGGTGTAATTGTGCTTGGAGTTTTGACAACGCTTCTTGTATCAAAGATATTATCAAAAACAATATTAAAAGGAATACCATCTCATTTTATTTTGGAACTTCCACCATATAGAAGACCACAGATAGGAAAAATACTTGTAAGGTCTCTTATTGATAGAACACTTTTTGTACTTGGAAGAGCTGTTGTAGTTGCAGCACCAGCAGGTATAGTAATATGGCTTTTTGCTAATATATATATAGGTGATGCTTCTCTTCTTACTTTATGTGCAAATTTTTTTGAACCTTTTGCAAATCTTATAGGTGTGGATGGATATATTGTAGTAGCATTTATTTTAGGTCTTCCTGCAAATGAAATAGTTATGCCAATACTTATAATGAGTTATTTAAGACAAAAAACAATGGCTGACGTTGATTCTATTTTAGGACTTAGAGATATTTTAGTTTCTAACGGATGGACACTTTTAACTGCAATAAACGTTATGATACTTTGTCTTATGCACTTTCCTTGTGCAACCACTCTTTTAACTATAAAAAAAGAAACCAAAAGTATTAAATGGACAGTTATTGCATTCTTAATTCCTACCGTTCTTGGAATTTTAGTGTGTCTATGCACAACATTTTGTTATAATGTTATAAAGGCAATAATTTAAATAAATGACAAAGGACAAATGAGGAATTTTCTGCTAGGTCGCAGAAATTTAGAATTGATAATGTGTTAATTGATAATTGTGGTTGTTTCTGCTTAGACGCAGAAACTAAAATATATGGGGGCTGTCGCATTAGCAATTTAAAATTGCTATTGGCAAGCTCCTTTTTAAATAATATTTCATTTTAAGTGGCTAAATAATTAACTTTGGAACAACAACTGTTATTGTGCAGTTTTTTTGTGCTGGTCCATCATAGGTATGGTCAAATGTTCTATCAAAATACCATGGTTTATTCTGTACAAGTTTAATTGTATGCTCACCTGGAGTTAAATCAGGTACTTTAAATATGACATAATTATGTCTACCATCAACGTCATGTCTAAGAAATAATTTTGAATCTGTAGATCTTCCTATATAGTTATTGTCTACATTTACAGCACAGTTATCAAAAGCATTAGTAACATAGTCAGTTACAATGAGTACAGTTTGACTATGTAAATAATATTTACCATTTTGCTCTTGTAGATCTTCTCCATTACCATTTTTAAATTCTCCAACTTCAGTTATTCCAAAGCCCCATCCTACATAGTATTAATTCTTGTAGATGCACTTACTTTTGTAACTACACTTAAAGACATAAGTAATACAGAAAATAAACAGATAGACATTACTTTGATTAATTTTTTCATATACTATTCCCCCTTTAAAGTATATAATATACTTATTTTCTTTTTTTTTTCAATTATTATATTTTTTAGTTATTATACGATAATAAATTATAACTAAATTTAATAAAGGAGAATATCTATGATTAATTTAAAAAAAGTAACAGAGAACATTATAAATAGTAACACCATTATAAAGAATGATGAAAATAATAATTTAAATCAAAATAACATTGCTAAATCAGATAATCAAAATATCAATACTGATTCAATAGAAATAAGCACCAAAGCCAAAACAATTGCAGAACAGAAAGAAAGTATAGATATATTTAATAAAACTTGTGAAGAAATGAATTTATCTCCTGAAGATCAAAGCAATATGTCTATAGACTATTTTTTCACTTGTGCAATAATGAAATCTAAAGGAATGCAAGTGCCGTTTCTTAATTTTAGTAATAAAACAACTACCTTCTCATTTATAGATAAAATAAAAGATTTTGCAACAAAAATTATTAAAAATGATATACAAATAGGACCTGTTCAAATTGATAATAGTTTTTTAGATTTTTGCGACAAATTCAAAAAAAATCTATCTCAAAAATAAATCATAATTTTTTTATTTTATAAGGGAGAACCTTCTCCCTTTGATCCTCTGATTAACGCATCCCATCATAACTCTGACAAGCTCCGGTATATATCCTTTGAAATTGTTATTTTAAAAAATAGTGAGAGAAAAAATTCTTTTTTACGTTATATTATATGTAAAAGCTTTTATGGAAATAAAAATGTGGAGGTCATTATGAAAAGCAATGAAAAAAATTATATTAGGCGGCTTAAAAATAAAAAAGAAGATGCGTTAGAATTTGTTGTAGATATGTATCTTCCTTTAATAAAATCCGCCGTATATAAAGTCTTATCTTCACTTAAAAAAGATGGCTTAATAGAAGAATGTATAAATGACGTATTTCTTTCTATTTGGAATAATTCAAGCAAGTTTAAGGGAGAAGAAGACGACTTTAAAAAATGGATATATAAAATATCAAAATACAAAGCTATAGATTATTACAGAAAAGAATGTAATAAAAACACACAGGAAATAGATGAAAATATGTATTCATCTAATGATACTGTTGAACAGAACTTAATAAATAAAGAGAATAGAAAAGAAGCGCTTAATCTTATTAATAAATTAGAAGAGACAGATAGAAAAATATTTATTATGAAGTTTTTCTTAGGAGATAAATCAGAGGCAATTGCTCAAAAGTTAAATTTAACAAGATCTGCAATAGATAATAGAGTTTACAGGGCAAAAAAGAAACTTTATAAAGATGCAGATATTATAAGGGAGGCGAATCTTTAATGAAAGATATATATGAATTATTAAATGATATAGAAGTAGATGATAAAGAAATGAAAGAAATTGAAGTTTCAGAAATTGAAAAAGAGAGAATAAAAAAGACACTTAGAAAGAAAATAAAAAAACAAAGCGTATTAAAAAAAGCTGTTATTGCAGCAGGACTTTCATCTGTATTTGTTTTAGGTGCAGTTTCATTTTCAATGAATAATCCTGTTTATGCAGAAAGTATACCGGTTATAGGCGATATATTTACATTTATTAATAGGGAAAATTCTAAGCTTTATTCAGGGTATCGTGAAAATGCAAATGAAATTAATGTAACAAAAGAAGATAAAGGAATAAGCATAACAATAAAAGATGCTATTTTTGATGGCAGAACATTTACTTATACTTATGAAATAAAATCAAATAAGGATTTAGGAGACAATATAACATTATCATCAGGACCTAGGATGATAAAAGATTATAGAGGAGGACTTGCTGGATCTTCAGGAGTAAAAAAAGTTTCAGACTGCACATATGTCGGTCAAGACGCATATACAATTAATGAAAAAAGAGACAGTATAGATTTTTTAATTGATATAGATAAAATAATTGATGAAGATGACTCTTCAATAATAACAGGAAACTGGAAATTTAATATAAATCTTGATGCTATAGAAGGTAAGACAACAGAAATAAATAAAGGTATAGAAAAAGATGGAATAAAAGTTAATATAGATAAAATTACTGAAACACCAATATCATGTATTGTTGAATATTCATACAAAGTATCAGATGATATTAAAAATAAGTTCTTTAATAGTCATGTAGGTTTAGATGCAAAAGATAATCTTGGGAATGTATATGAATCGGAAGACGATGGTGCTTATGGAAATACAAATGATCAAATATATCATGCAACAATTACTTTTGAAAAAATAAATTCTGATGCTACAAAACTTATTTTGACACCAAAAGCAGATTTATCTAATACAGGTGGCGGAGTATCTGGAGATGAAAACGGAGTGACAAAAGATTTAACACCTGTTATTGATGAAAATCATCCTGAAAGAGAAGAATTTACAATGGATGATATAGTTATAGAACTTAAGTAATTTATTAAAATAAGAAAGTTTTTTAATCTAAAGATTGAGGAACTTTCTTATTTTTTATATCTTTTTTATGAGCAAAGCTTTAAAATTAATATAGAAATATTTTAAGGAGAATCTATTATGAAGGATATTAATAAGTATACATTAATAACAGGTGCAAGCTCAGGATTTGGTTTTGAATTTGCAAAAATATTTGCTAAAGGTAATCACAATCTTATACTTATAGCAAGAAATATTCAAAAGTTAAAGTCTGCAAAAGAAGATATAAAGAGCTTATATAATGTGAATGTAGAGATATTATCAGTAGATTTATCTGTAGATAAAGCATGGGAAAAGATAGCTTGTTTTGTGGATAAAAAAAATATTGTTGTGGATTATCTTATAAATAATGCAGGGATAGGTAGCTTTGGATATTTTAAAGATGAAAAAGAAGGCTTTGAAGAAGAGATTATAAACATAAATATTACTTCATTAACTAAGCTTACAAAATATTTCTTTAAGAAAATGGCATTAAGAGGAGAAGGAAATATTTTAAATGTTTCATCAACAGCTGCATTTGTAGGAGGACCTAAAATGGCTCTTTATTATGCAAGTAAAGCTTATGTATTATCACTTACAGAAGCACTTCATGAAGAGGGAAAAGAGTTTAATGTTAATGTGTGCTGTTTATGTCCTGGCGCAGCTGACACTAATTTTCAAAAAAATGCAGGTATAAAAAAGTCGGACTTAGTAAAGAATTATTTAATGAGTGCTGAATTTGTAGCAAAAATAGGAGTGAATGGTCTTATAAAAAAGAAGGCAATTATAATTCCAGGGTATAAAAATAAATTGTTAATTTTTATAAATCGGCTTATATCTCGTTCATTTTCAAGGAAAATAATATTCAAATGTAATAAAAATTAATAAAAAGTGAATAAAAATACATAAATTATTTAAAAATATCTTGACATAGAGATTACTATATCATAAAATGTATTAAAAGGAATTAATAAAGTTAAGATACACTTTAACTTGGTCCAGTGAGGCCAGAAAGGGAGTATAACTATGAAATTTTTATATAAGGTATTTTTTAATACTTATTTTAAACAACAGTATACATATAAAAGAAAGATAGTGAAGAGAGCGTAGTTATGGTCTCTTTATTATCTTTTATTTTTATAAGGGTATAGAGTAGCTTCTAAGGTGTAATTTTAGCAAAAATATTTTTATAGGAGGCTTGAGCATGAAGGCAAAGCTTATATTGGAAAATGGTATGATTTTTGAAGGTAAAGCCTTTGGTTACCTTAAAGAAAGCGTTGGGGAAGTAGTTTTTACAACAGGGATGACAGGATATCAGGAAGTTTTAACTGATCCATCTTATTATGGTCAGATAGTAACTATGACATATCCTTTAATCGGAAATTACGGAATTAATCTTCAAGATATGGAATCTCAATCTGTAAAGGTCAGTGGATTTATTGTGAGAGAAAAATGTGATTCTCCAAGTAACTTTAGATGTGAATTTGAACTTGATACTTTCTTAAAACAGTCAAAAGTAATAGGACTTGAAGGAATTGATACAAGGGCATTAACAAAAGTATTAAGAAATAACGGAACAATGAAAGGAATAATAGCATTAGAAGACATTGATGAAAAGACAGTAAAAGAAAAGCTTGATTCCCTTTCTCTTAAAGATGCAGTAAAGGAAGTTACAACAAAAAAGAAGTACATAATTGAAGGAACAGGAAAACATGTTGCTGTTATAGATTATGGTATTAAAAATAATATATTAAGAAACTTCAAGAAAAGAGGATGTAAACTTACAGTATTCCCTGCAACAGCATCAGCACAGGAAATATTAGATGTAAATCCTGATCTTGTATTCTTATCAAATGGACCTGGAGATCCAAGAGACTTAGATTATGCAATAGAAAACATAAAACTTTTAATTGGAAAGAAACCAATAACAGGAATATGTCTTGGAAATCAGCTTATCGCACTTGCTTTAGGCGGAAAAATTGCAAAATTGAAGTTTGGTCATAGAGGATGCAACCATCCTGTTAAGGATCTTGAACAAAATATGGTTCATATTACTTCTCAGAATCATGGATATGTTGTTGAAACTCTTCCAGAAGATATGGAAATAACACACGTTAATATAAATGATGGAACTTGTGAAGGAATGAAACATAAGTCTCTTCCAATTTTCTCAGTTCAGTTCCACCCAGAAGCATCAGCTGGTCCAAAAGACAGCGAATATATATTTGATAAATTTTTACAATATGCACTATAGGAGGTTAGAAATATGCCATTAAATAAAAGTATTAAAAAAGTTTTAGTTATAGGTTCTGGTCCTATAGTAATAGGTCAGGCAGCAGAATTTGATTACTCAGGTACTCAGGCCTGTGAAGCATTAAGATCAGAAGGAATAGAAGTTGTACTTGTTAATTCAAATCCAGCAACAATAATGACAGATAAAGAGGTCGCAGATAAAGTATATTTAGAACCTCTTACTGTAGAATTTGTTGAAAAAGTTATTGCAAAAGAAAGACCAGATAGTCTTCTTGCAGGAATGGGCGGACAGACAGGATTAAATTTAGCAGTAGAACTTTATGAAAAAGGTGTTTTAGATAAATATAACGTAAAAGTAATCGGAACATCAGTTGAGTCAATAAAAGAAGGCGAAGACAGGGAACTATTCAGAAATATGATGAACAGAATAGGAGAACCTGTAATAAAAAGTGAAATTATAACAGATTTACAAGCTGGTCTTGATTTTGCAGATAAAATCGGATATCCAGTTATAGTAAGACCTGCATATACACTTGGTGGTTCAGGTGGTGGAATAGCTAATGATAAAGAAGAATTAAAAGTTATTTTAACAAATGGACTTCAGCTTAGTACAATTCATCAGGTACTTCTTGAAAAGAGTGTTAAAGGATGGAAAGAAATAGAATACGAGGTAATGAGAGATTCATACGGTAACTGCATTACAGTATGTAATATGGAAAACATTGATCCAGTTGGTATTCATACAGGAGACAGCATAGTTGTTGCACCATCTCAGACACTTTCAGATAAAGAATATCAGATGCTTAGAACTGCATCAATTAACATCATAAATGCAGTAGGAATTGAAGGAGGATGTAACGTTCAGTTCTCATTAAATCCTGATACATTTGAATATGCAGTAATTGAAATAAATCCTAGAGTTTCAAGAAGTTCTGCGTTAGCATCTAAAGCAACAGGATACCCAATAGCTAAGCTTGCAGCTAAGATAGCTCTTGGATATGGTCTTGATGAAATAAAAAATGCTGTTACAGGAAAAACTTATGCATGCTTTGAACCAGCACTTGACTATGTAGTAGTTAAAATACCAAAATGGCCATTTGATAAATTCTTTGGAGCAACAAGACAGCTTGGAACAAAGATGATGGCAACAGGAGAGGTAATGGCTATAGGTTCAAACTTTGAGCAGGCATTCTTAAAAGGTGTAAGAAGTCTTGAAATAGGTAAATTCTCATTAGACCATAAAAAGTTTAAAGAATTAAGTATGGAACAACTTAAAGAAAGAGTAATGTCACCAGATGATGAAAGAATATTTGCTTTAGCTGAAATGTTAAGACGTGATTATCTTCCTGAAAGTATACATAAAATAACAGGAATAGATATGTTCTTTATTGATAAGTTTAAGTGGATTGTTGATGAAGAACAAAGATTAAAGCTAAGCACAATAGATGATCTTGATAAAGAATGGCTTTATGCTTTAAAGAAAAAAGGTTTTTCAGATAAAGCTATCTCAGATATGCTTAAAGTAAATCCTGATGATATTTATAAATTAAGAGATATATGGAATATAAAACCTTCATATAAAATGGTTGATACATGTGCAGGAGAATTTGAAGCAGTTTCACCATATTATTATTCAACATATGATAAGTATGATGAAGTTAAGGTATCAAACAATAAAAAGGTAATAGTAATAGGATCAGGTCCTATAAGAATAGGTCAGGGAATAGAATTCGATTATGCATCTGTTCACTGCGTAAAAGCACTTAAAAAGCTTGGAATTGAAACAATAATAGTAAATAATAACCCAGAAACAGTAAGTACAGATTTTGATATTTCTGATAAGTTATATTTTGAACCTCTTACTGAAGAAGATGTTTTAAATATTATAGATAAAGAAAAACCAGACGGAGTAATTCTTCAATTTGGTGGTCAGACAGCAATAAAACTTGCAAACTTCTTAAAGGAAAAGAATGTTAAGACTCTTGGAACTACTGCAGATCAGATTGATATGGCAGAAGATAGAGAAAAATTCGATGAACTTCTTGAAAAACTTGATATTTCAAGACCAAAGGGTAAGGGAATCTGGTCAATTGAAGAAGGACTTGAAGAAGCAAGAAGACTTGGATTCCCAGTACTTGTTAGACCTTCATATGTAATTGGAGGACAGGGAATGGAAATTACTCATGATGAAGATGAGCTTACTTATTATCTTGACAATGCATTTGCTAAGGATAAGAAGAACCCTATTCTGATAGATAAATATCTTATGGGAAGAGAAATAGAAGTAGATGCGATTTCAGATGGCAGCGATGTATTAATTCCAGGAGTAATGGAACACTTAGAAAGAGCCGGAGTTCATTCAGGAGATAGTGTTACAATGTATCCAAGTCAAAATATTGAACCTTTCATGAAGGACAAAATTTTAGACTATACTAAAAAGCTTGCTTTAGAAATCGGAATTACAGGAATGATAAATATTCAGTTCATAGAATTTGAGCAGAATTTATATGTAATTGAAGTAAATCCTAGAGCATCAAGAACTGTACCATATATAAGTAAGGTAAGTGGTGTACCTATAGTTGATATAGCAACAAAAGTAATGCTTGGTGAAAAGCTTAAAAATTTAGGATACGGTGTTGATATCTATAAAGAACCTAAATTAGTATCAGTAAAGGTACCAGTATTCTCAACTCAAAAGCTTCCAAACGTAGAAGTATGCCTTGGACCTGAAATGAGATCAACAGGAGAAGTTTTAGGAGTAGGAAGAAATGTTCATGAAGCCCTTTATAAAGGATTTATCGCAGCAGGAATGTATCCATCAAAAGAAAAAGGTGTAATCCTTGCTACAGTAAATAAACATGATAAGAAAGAATTCCTTCCAATAGCAAAAGAACTTGCAGAAGTAGGATATAAATTCATCGCAACAAAAGGAACATGCAAATTATTAAAAGATGAAGGAATTGATGCTGAGGAAGTAAGAAGAATAGAAGAAGAAAAACCTAATATACTAGATTTAGTTAAACAAAGAGACGTAGATTTAGTTATTAATACTCCTACAAAAGGAAATGATTCAACAAGAGATGGATTCTTAATAAGAAGAGCTGCTGTTGAAAGAAATATAGGTGTAATAACTGCTCTTGATACATTAAGAGCTATTGCAGATGTAGAACTTCTAAAGCTTGATACAAGAAAAGATCTTGAAGTTTTTGATATAGCAGAAGGAAAATAAAGAATACAGATTTTAAGTTAGAAAAATCTATAAATGGAGGTTTTAGGCGATAAAGCTTAAAACTTCTGTTTTTTATTGCAAAAAATTGTCATATATTTAGATAAAATATGTTGACAAGGGAATATATGTTCGGTATAATAAAAACATAAAATATAAGAACATATGTTTGCAAAGAGGTGATATGCTGTGGTTCAAGATAATTTTTTTGTTAGGCTACAATGTAAAAATATTAATGATGTGAGAAGTTTAATAATACAAAAGCACGAAGGAATAAAGAAGAAGAGTGGTAAGTACATAATGTGTTCAGGCAAGCATAATAAAGAAGGATGGACATTAATATTTAATGTGAAAAGTTCTAAAGAAGCAGAAATGATAGCGGATTTAAATCCATATATAAATAAAGTTAATGAATCTCTAAGAGTATAATCTCTTAGAGATTCATTAACTTTATTTCATATTTGCAATGACTATTGAAGGATTGTTTATTAAATCCAAAGTCTTTCCAATATTACCTTTTTCATTACTTTTTATTATTTTAACAATAGGTCTTAATGGATAGTTTGGAAGTGTTTTTTCAACTTGTGCCATATCTCCATTACTTAAATCAACTATTGTTCCATGAGGAAATGGAATTGCTATTCTACAAAATATTGTTAAGAGTTCTGGATCAAAAAGTGTACCAGAATTACTCATCAAGTATTCAAGAGAATCTGTTGGTATAAGTGCTCTTTTATAAGCTCTATTTGATGTAAGAGCATCATAAACATCAGCTATACATACTATCCTTGCAAACCTTGATATATCTTTTCCTGATTTTTTGTATGGATAACCATTTCCATCATAATGTTCGTGATGTTCAAGAACAATTTTTTTACTAGATATATTAAAATAAGGATTATCTCTTAAAAATTCATATCCAAGTTCAGAATGTTTTTTTACTGTCTCAAATTCCTTTTTTGTAAGCTTTCCTGGTTTAAGAAGTATACTTTTAGGAATAAAAGCTTTTCCAATATCATGTACAAGAGCACCTATACATAATGAAGTAAGGTCTTGTTCATTCATATTTAAAGCAATACCTAAAGTAAGAGAAATAATCGCAACATTAAGACTATGGGAATATGTATATATATCCATATTTTTTAAATCAACAAGTGAAAATATAACGTTATTGTTATTAGCTATGCTGTTAATAATGTTTTGAGCAATTTGATTTATTGAATTAAAATATTCGAGCTGTTTATCATCAATTTCTGATATGGTTAATTTATTATTATCATAACGTATACAAACTCTCTCAATATCTGAAAAAACTTCTTTAATTGTATGTATTGATTTACATATTAGTTCAGGTTTAATAATGTCTTCAACTTCGTAAAGACTGTATTCATCTATTATGTATGCTGAGGATATATGTAGACTCCTTAATTTATTTATTAACGAATCAGTAAGTGCAATTCCTGACTTTATAAGAATTTCACCGTCATAATTATATATGTTTTTGGCTAGTACAGAATTGTTTTTTAAACATTCAACAGGGACCAGTCTCATAATTATACAGTCCTTTCATAAGAAATAATTAAGTATCACAGATATTATAGCATATAAATGTATAAAAATGTTAAAATAGCCAACTAAAAATAAACTGTTCTATAATTATACTCTAATTTATAGAACAGCTTATTTTTAAAGATGTATTTAAATGTCTAAAAGATTCTTTTTATACTGTGAATATAGATTTCTAAGGGCATCCATTTTATCTTCAAGTTCAAGATAAAGTCTTGAAGCTTCTTCGAAGTCTTCATTAGAGAAAGCTTCTTTTATCTTTGTGAATAATCCTTTTTTAGTATATGTATCTTTCATTATATATTGTCTTAAATCATGTATCTTCATCCATCTTGATATATCAAGATCAAGAACCTTGTCAAGAGAGTGAAGAGGTACAAATGAACGAATTTCATCCATATAGTTATTTATAACTCTGTGAGATATTTCAGTATTCCATCTTTCAAGAGCAGCAAGCTTAAAGCTATGTAAAATCATATCTGTAAATACGTCATTTCTCTTTAAGCATTTGATTTTTTCTTGGTTCTTATCAAGCTGTGAAATATTTTCATAAACTGTAGCAGGAGCTTTTCCGAAGAATTTGTCTCTTTCTGCTTCTGTAAAGTCTTCAAATATATTATCCTCAGTTCTGTATTTACGAGATTTCTCAAGATAATCTGCACTGTCTCCAGCTTCTTTTGATAATTCCTTAAGAAGTTCTGCTTCTGATTTATTGCTATTTGCAGCATATAATATACCATCAAGCATAGCCATGCATGTAACAGCCATTGCAAGATAAGTATTAGTATGAGGATTTGGTGAACGAAGTTCGAATCTTGTTGCCATTTGAGAATGTTCATCTCTTATTAATCCAGCAAGAACTGTTCTGTTTCTTGAAGGAATTTCAGGTGCTCTTCCAAGTGATGTAACAACACATATTGGAGCTTCAAATCCTGGTTTTAATCTCTTTAATGAATTGTTTGTTGAAGAGATAAATGGATTCATTACTTCGTAGTTTTTAAGAATTCCCATTATGGCACCATATCCTACGATACTTAAGAATTGATCCTTAGGTCCATTAAATATGTTAATTCTTTTTCCATTTTTTAATTTTATTATGATACTGAAATGAGTATGCATTCCTGAACCTGCAACTTTATCAATAGGCTTAGCCATGAATGTAACATCAAGACCATTTCTTCTGAAAGTTTCTTGTATAAGAATTCTTACGAAAAGTTCATTATCAGCAGCCTGAAGTGCATCAGCATATTTCCAGTCAACTTCCATTTGTTCCATTACGTGATCATAATCACCAGAAGAATTTACTTTGGCTTTTACACCACCAACTTCTTTATGACCCATTTCTGGTTCAAAACCATATTTATTCATTAATATAAGAGTTTCTTCAAGAGATGTTCTTACAGCACCCTTAGTACGTGTCCAGTAATGTTCATGTAGAACCTGTGAAGTAGAAAGTTCTTCAACCTGAGCTACATCATTTGGAGTCTTAACCCAACATTCAAGTTCTGTAGCAGAAGTAACTCCGATATCTTCTATATCATCAGCAGTAATATTAAATACTTTTAAAGTATTTGGATGTTCTTTGAATATTTTCATAAGATTTTCTTTTATTGCTTTTACGGCTGATACAAGAATGTGTCTTGAATCAACTGGCTTGTTGTTGTGATATAAAAAACAAGGAATTCTAAGAGTTCCTACTGGCTTATTAGTTTCTGGATCTATATAGTTATAATTATAATCTATAAGCCATTTGCAGTGTAAATCTGTTATCATATCAACTTTTGCATCATCAAGAGTTGCAATTCCTGGAAGAACAACTGATGAACCATCTGTCTGTATTGCTACGCCTTCAAGAAAAGAAGGTAAGTCTTCTAAGAAAAGTTTGATTGGAATTTTTTCATCAGTATCATTTCCTGATAAATCTATTCCAACGAAAGATGCAAATTTTATCTCCGGATGGTTTTTTAATATTTCTCGTATATCTGTTTCGTTATGATTTTCTTCAAGTATTACATAAAGTAAATTATCCATAAAATACTATATCACAGTTAAAACTGTAATATCTGTCACATCCTTTCTATAATATCGAACAAAAATACAAAAATATATATTAATGTTCGCATAAGTCTAATAAAATTTTATTATAACAACCAGTTGATGTCAATATCCTTCATTAATATTATGATATTTAAAAATATATGACAATTATAGATAGAAAAATTACTTCAATTATAGATTTATTGCTAATAAAGTAATAAAATATGTATTAGATATTTATTTGAAAAATATTAAAGAGTGGAGTGAACGCACTTTGGATATAAAAGATAAACCTATAGGATTTTTTGATTCAGGGGTCGGGGGGCTTAGTGTTTTAAGAGAAGCGATAAAGCTTCTGCCAAATGAAAATTTTATTTATTTTGGTGATTCAAAAAATGCACCATACGGTGTAAAAAAACTTTCTGAAGTTCAAAATCTTACAGTAGAAGCTGCTGAGTTTTTGTACAGCAAGGATGTAAAAGCGATTGTTATTGCCTGTAATACAGCTACAAGTGCTGCAATTGAGATTTTAAGAAATAAATATAAAGATAGTATTATTATAGGTATAGAACCAGCTTTAAAACCTGCTGTTGAACTAAAAAGAGAAGGAAAAATTATAATAATGGCAACGCCTATGACACTTAGAGAAAAAAAGTTTAAGAATCTTATGTTTAAATACAAAGATGAAGGTGACATAGTTTCTCTTCCATGTCCTGAATTAGTTGAATTTGTTGAAAGAGGAATTTTAGAAGGAGAGCAGCTTTCTAAATATCTTAAAAACAAATTTAGCGAATATTTAGATGAAAAGATTGCCGCAGTTGTACTTGGATGTACACATTATCCATTTGTTAAAAATACTTTATCAAAAATTATTGGAAATGATATACCAATAATTGATGGAGGATTTGGAACAAGTAGTGAATTAAAAAGACAGCTTGCCGAAAATTCATGTTTTTCTGACAGAAAATGCAAAGGCAGTGTAAAAGTATATAATTCATTAAATGATAAAAATATAATTGATTTCTGTTATAATCTTATTAATACAAGATAATAATAGATACTGAAAGGAGATTTGATTATGAAGAAACCAATAGTTACAATAGAAATGAAAGATGGAGGAGTTATTAAAGCAGAACTTTATCCTGATATAGCAAAAAATACAGTAAATAATTTTATAGATCTTATAAATAGAGGATTTTATGATGGAGTAATATTTCATAGAGTAATTCCTGGATTTATGATACAGGGAGGAGATCCTGATGGAACAGGCATGGGTGGCCCTGGATATTCTATAAGTGGAGAGTTTACTTCAAATGGCTTTCAAAATACTTTAAAACATACTAAAGGAGTATTATCAATGGCAAGAACAATGATGCCTAATTCAGCAGGAAGCCAGTTCTTTATAATGACTGAAGATGCTCCACATTTAGATGGACAGTATGCTTCATTTGGAAAAGTAATTGAAGGAATGGATGTTGTAGAAAAGATAGTAAATACTAAAAGAGATATGGATGACAGACCATATGAAGATCAAGTAATGAAAAAAGTAACAGTTGATACATTTGGAGAAAAATATGATGCACCAACTACAATTTAAAATATAAATAAAGATGGGGGGATATTTCAGTGAAAAAATGTGTATTAGTTTATGGATTGAAAGATTCAGAAATAAGAAAAATAGAGAGACTTAGTATAAAAGTAGTAAAAGTTACAAATAAAAATTTACTTATGACTATAGGGGATCTTCTTAATAATTGTAAAGTCAGCGCTGATACATTTTCAAAATTGAAATCAGATGAAAAAGCAGTGATTTTTGATGGATTTACTGATAATGAACTTCAAAGTACAATAAAAACCATAAGAACATTTCTGCAAGGTGGTGTTTTAGCGGTAGTTACAGAAAGCTCGCGTAAATGGACTTTTAAATATCTTGTAGACCACCTAGTAGATGAAAGAGAATGGTTTAAGAAGAATAATCAGGGGGACAATTAAATGAGCAGAGTTGGAGATAAAATAAGAGCAGCAAGAGAAAAAAGTGGTTTTACGCAGAAAAATTTTGCTAAAAAGCTTGGAGTTGCAGAAAAATATATAAATGAATTAGAATCTGGAAGAAAAGTTGCAAATGAAAGCTTTATACAGAGAGCTTCAAAACTTTTAAAAACAGATTTAAATGATATAAGCATGGTAGTAACTGATGAAGAACTTGTAAAAGAGAGAAAAGCTTTTGAAAGTATGCCTAAAAAGAAAAGCAAAGAAAGTGCTGAAGTATGGACTGATGCATTTGCTTCAGTATTAAAAAATGTTCCTATTTATGATTACAGCCTTAAACAGACTTATGGAACAAAAGAAATGGCAGTTCATTCAAATAAAGTAGAAGGATATCCTCAGGATAAAGTTTTATATTTAAAAGTTCAAGATGATGAAATGAATGGATTTAGAATGCTTAAAGGTGATATTGCTTTTGGACATAAAATAAAAGAACTTACAAATAATGGTTTTTTCCTTGTTGAATACAAAGGAGAAAGAAAAATAAGACAAGTAAAAACTCTTGGAAATTCAAAAATTTTATTAGTAAGTAATGCTGGATCACTTAGAACTGAAACAATGGAAATAAAATCAGTGATTCCAATTGCTAAAATAGAAAAAGTTGAAATAAATCTTTAAAAATAAGTTTTAATAAAAGAGCGTGTCACATTAGTATTTAAACTAATTGCACCACGCTCTATTTTTATAAAAAATTACATTTATATATAATATTATTATTTAGAAAAATATATACATATTTACTAAATAATTTTAAATATAGTTGATAGACGGAAAAATAATAGTATAATATAAGAAGAAGGTTAATTATATATAAATTTTTCAAAAAATAGATTTTGTTTTTTGAACACTTGATGAATACTGGCTTTAGAGCTATTTATGGGTATGTAAAGCTATATAAAAAAGCTTAAATTAGTATGCTTTTTTTATAAAAAAACTCAATTCTAAGCTAGTCTCAAAATTGGTGTGAGCAGTTAGAAATAGCGGGGTTTATTAAATTTTGCTATTGAAGAGGAACATCCATTAAAACAAGGATTAAAACTTAGTCACTTTCTTTTTAGCCATTTTCTTTTTTTCTATTGAAGAGGAACATCCATTAAAACAAGGATTAAAACATGGATATTAATTACAATATAACACCATGTGTTACGATTGAAGAGGAACATCCATTAAAACAAGGATTAAAACTTTAATAAATCTGCAATTGTATATTGTTTTAAATGATTGAAGAGGAACATCCATTAAAACAAGGATTAAAACTTCCGCATAATGCAAAAGGAACAAATAACTGGCGATTGAAGAGGAACATCCATTAAAACAAGGATTAAAACTTTATCGACACCGCTGACTCAGATGGTTTAATTCCATTGAAGAGGAACATCCATTAAAACAAGGATTAAAACTTTACCATGTATAATTACAGATTTTAAGTATGGCGATTGAAGAGGAACATCCATTAAAACAAGGATTAAAACTTAATACAGATAATTGGTTAGATATAGATGGGAGCATTGAAGAGGAACATCCATTAAAACAAGGATTAAAACCCGACTCCAGTAGGTAATACTACTAATGCATTTCTGATTGAAGAGGAACATCCATTAAAACAAGGATTAAAACTCCGCTGACTGATGAAACGCTAACAAAAAAGCGAGATTGAAGAGGAACATCCATTAAAACAAGGATTAAAACACAATTTATATTCCACACTTTGCTTATGCTGATACTATTGAAGAGGAACATCCATTAAAACAAGGATTAAAACAAGATAAGTATTTTAAATTTGAAAATACTTATGGTAGAATTGAAGAGGAACATCCATTAAAACAAGGATTAAAACCTTGATAGGGATCTTAAAGAGAGGTGAAGCATTTGAATTGAAGAGGAACATCCATTAAAACAAGGATTAAAACTACTAATAAATGGTAATATATATTTAGAAGAAAAAATATTGAAGAGGAACATCCATTAAAACAAGGATTAAAACTATATGATGGAACAGTTAAATCCTGAATATTTGAATTGAAGAGGAACATCCATTAAAACAAGGATTAAAACGAGAAAACTCAACAATGGTGCGAAAGCACGTAAAAGATTGAAGAGGAACATCCATTAAAACAAGGATTAAAACTATTATTTGTTCCTTTTCTTCGCCCTATTATTAACCAATTGAAGAGGAACATCCATTAAAACAAGGATTAAAACGCGATATTATACAGGCGATACACGCAATACAAGAAATTGAAGAGGAACATCCATTAAAACAAGGATTAAAACGGTTCTATAATTATAATACAGATGAAAAGGAAGTTAAATTGAAGAGGAACATCCATTAAAACAAGGATTAAAACGCAAAAGCTACTACAGAAGCACTTAAAAATCAGCTAGATTGAAGAGGAACATCCATTAAAACAAGGATTAAAACTAGAGTTGCCAATAGGTAAAAGTGTAGTGACTTTTATTGAAGAGGAACATCCATTAAAACAAGGATTAAAACTCTTTCAATCATTTTCTCTATATGATTCAATAGACATTGAAGAGGAACATCCATTAAAACAAGGATTAAAACATATACTCCTTGAGATAATTGAGGAGCTTATACATATTGAAGAGGAACATCCATTAAAACAAGGATTAAAACTAGTAGATGAGGATGATATAAAAGAAGCAGAACAATATTATTGAAGAGGAACATCCATTAAAACAAGGATTAAAACCAACTACTAATTTAGTAAAAGTAGCATGTGAATAATTGAAGAGGAACATCCATTAAAACAAGGATTAAAACCAGAAAACATAGAATCTACTACAGAAGTAGCAGATGATTGAAGAGGAACATCCATTAAAACAAGGATTAAAACATACTAATAGAGTATTTCTACTGAATCCTTCATTATTGAAGAGGAACATCCATTAAAACAAGGATTAAAACCCCTTTCTTATACCGTATAAACTACTTTTCTTATTTATTGAAGAGGAACATCCATTAAAACAAGGATTAAAACCTTTTTACTTTCCCATTCTCAACATGATATGTTCATTGAAGAGGAACATCCATTAAAACAAGGATTAAAACTTTTTATTTTTCCAGTCTTCCAATTCCTCTGCTGTAGATTGAAGAGGAACATCCATTAAAACAAGGATTAAAACTCTACTGCAAGAGTAACGGTACAAGTCGCTACTCCAATTGAAGAGGAACATCCATTAAAACAAGGATTAAAACTCAAAGAAGTACCAATCTCCATCTATTTCTTCCCAGATTGAAGAGGAACATCCATTAAAACAAGGATTAAAACCACCTAAATCTATACTACAAATTCTATTATTAAACTATTGAAGAGGAACATCCATTAAAACAAGGATTAAAACTTATATATCATTAATTTATTTTTGTCTATACTTTTTGATTGAAGAGGAACATCCATTAAAACAAGGATTAAAACCTGAAAAGATTATAATTCAGCCGATAAGTACATCATTGAAGAGGAACATCCATTAAAACAAGGATTAAAACCCTTTCTCATCATATTCATACCATTCTTCATATCCGTTGAAGAGTGATATCCATTAAAATGAGTTCTATTATGTTCAAATAAATTAATTATTGTGGATAAATAAAGAAGCTATAGCACTAATTATTTAGCGTTATAGCTTCTTTATTTTTTAAAAACATTAATTAAGATGTAACTTTTTATTTATAAAATCATATTATATCATGGTGAATAAATATTTAAGGAGAAAAGTATGCCGAGCAGAGGAAGGCTTAAAATTGAATGTTTTAAAGGAGAAAATTATATACCTCTTGATGGATGCAAAGTAACTATTAAAGGATTTGAGAATCGTCAAGATATACAGGTTACTACAGATAGCAGCGGACTTACAGAAGAAGTTGAACTTGATGCTCCTCCTGTTGAATATTCTTTAAATAAAGATAATGAAAAGCAGCCATATTCAGTATATGACCTTGTTATAGAAAAAGATAATTTTGAACCTACAATGGTAAAAGGATGTCAGATATTTGCAGATCAGCTTGCTATTCAGCCTTGCTATATGAATGAATCAGAAAGTAGACAGGACCAAGTAATAGATATACTTCCAAATACTCTTTTTGGAGATTATCCTCCTAAAATACCAGAAGAAGAAGACAAGCCACTTCCACCTCCATCTTCAGGTGTAGTACTTCAAAAACCTGTTGTGCCAGGAGTTATTACAGTACATCAAGGAAGTCCTAATGACGCTTCTGCACCTAACTATACTGTACCATTTAAAAATTATATAAAAAATGTTGCATCATGTGAAATATATTCAACATGGTCTGAATCAACAATAAGAGCTAATGTATTCTGCATTATTTCATTTACTTTAAATAGGATATACACAGAGTGGTATAGAGGAAAAGGAAAGAGATTTGATGTTACAAGTTCTACTGCATATGATCATGCGTTTAATTATGGAAGAAATATTTATAACAGCATAAGTGTAGTTGTTGATGAATTATTTTCGACATATATAAAAAGAGTAAATAGAAAGCAGCCTTTACTTACACAGTATTGTGATGGAAAAAATGTAAGTTGTCCTACATGGCTTAGCCAATGGGGAAGTAAATACTTAGGCGATGAAGGAAAAGTACCATATGAAATACTTACTTATTATTATGGAGATAATATAGAACTTGTTACAGCAGAACAAGTTGAAGGAAGTCCTGAATCTTATCCTGGATATGATCTTACTGTAGGCTCAACTGGTATAGCAGTTAGCACAATACAAAATCAGCTTAATGCAATATCTAAAAATTATCCTCTTATTCCAAAAGTTATAGCAGATGGTAATTTTGGACCTAAAACAGCTGAATCTGTAAAGGTATTTCAAGGAGTATTTAATCTTCCTAAGACTGGAGTTGTCGATTATGCAACATGGTATAAAATTTCTGATGTTTATGTAGCTGTTACTAAAATTGCTGAACTTAGAGGAAGAAATAATAAAAATATATTTATTCCTCCATCATATAGTAGAAATAGATCTATAAAAACACCTAGTATTTATTATTAATCTACTCCGTTTAAATTAAATTCTGGAATATAAGATGTGTTTGCAGTCCCTTCATCTTGGATAAACCCATTTTTTATTCCAAGAGTAAGAGCATAGTTAATTATTGCATCATAATGCTTTGGATTAAGTTTTTTATTTATTTCAGGATACTTTTTAGCATCAAATAATGGAATATATTGATTCATTATACTTATAAAGATATTGTCACCATATCTATTATAGAGAGTATCAAGTACCTTTTTAGAATCAAATAAAAGTCCTGGAAGCATAAGATGTCGCACAATTACTCCTTTTTTCATAAGTCCATTTTTATCAAAAACAGGTTTTCCGACCTGTCTTACCATTTCATCAATAGCGTTTAATGCATTTTTTTGATAATTTTCTACTTTAGAATATTTTAATGCGTATTTATCATCAAAATATTTAAAATCAGGAAGATATACGTCTATATATCCTTCTAATGATTTAAGAGTTTCTATGCTGTCATATCCATTTGTATTATATAAAATAGGGATATTAAGACCATTTTTTTTAGCTATTTTAAGTGCTTCTATTATTTTAGGAACATATTGGGTTGGAGTAACTAAATTTATATTATTAGCCTTCTGTTTCTGAAGATTTAAAAATATTTCAGCAAGTTTTTCTTCAGATACTATTTTGCCTTTATTATCATGACTTATTTCATGATTTTGGCAAAATACACAATTAAAGTTGCAGTATGAAAAGAAAACTGCACCAGAACCATTACCTTTAGAGATAGGAGGCTCTTCCCACATATGAAGTGCAGCTCTTGCTATTTTTATTTCATTTCCTGCTTTGCAATATCCAAGTTCATTTTTATTTCTATTAACTTTGCAGTCTCTACTGCATAATCTACAATTATCTAAAGCGTTCATTTTTCTACCTTCTGTTAAGTTATTTTCAGCTTTTATTATAGAATAAAATAGTATTTAATTAAATGTTTTTTATTATTATTACTCTATGTTTTATAAAGAATACAATACATTGTCCTATAAAGAAGAGACTTAATGCGCCAAAAAGAGGATATAATTTTGAAATAAGAGTCCCAAACCCAAAGAGAGAAATAATAAATGATATGAATATTATTATAAATGTAGTTTTTTTGTAAGATATATTTATAATTTGGGATATTGATTTACTTATTGAAAATATATCTGAAACTTCTGTAGAAAACATCTCAAGAAGAATAATAACTAAAAGAGTAGCCTGAATTATACTTCCAAATCTATTTACTACAAATAAAAGAGGTATTTCTAATTTATATATATATGGCTGATTTATTGTCAGAAGAAGATTTATTGCAGTGCATAAAAGAGTTAATATAATTGAGCCTACAATAACTCCTACAATCATTGTCTTTACATTTTTTATCTTGATACTTAAAGGTACTAAAACTCCTGATGCAGAAAGCGTATTATATCCTGCATATAAAATTACTGAAAAAAATAAACCTTGTTTTTGAGGATAAGCATTTAAATTAGAAAGTGATATAGAGTCTCTGCATAATAATAAGTAAAGCACAGTGATAATTGTAATAATAGAGATAAGTCCAGGAACGATAAATGAATTTACCTCGATTAATCCGTCAGTACCTTTTAGAAGAAATAGTAAGGAAATAAAAATCATAAGAAGCGCTCCTACAACTTTAGGAAACCCAAAAAATTGATTTAAAAGTGCACCACTTCCTGCAAGTATTATTGAAGCACTTGAAATTAAAAATAAAGTAGTTACAGCAGTAGTAATTTTACTTAATATACCAGAACTTATTTTGTTAATAAGGTCACTATATGAATTAAGATTATAGCAGATACTTATTTTACATATTAAGGAACATATTGTAATGTAAAATATTCCACATAATATAATTCCTAAGAAGCTTTTTGTTCCATATTGAGTGAAAAATTGAGAAATTTCTTTTCCAGATGCAAGCCCTGCACCAACTATTGTACCTATGAAAACTGTCGATATATGAAATATATGTGTAAAATACTTTTTCACTCCTTTTCCCACCTTTCTATATTTATATAATATGTATATTTGAATAATTAAAATTTATCACATCTATGATATAATAATTGTAATGTTTATTTTATGGAGGGCAGTATGTGTACATTATGGAACAAAAAGAGATATTATAACCTTAATTATTTCCTGAGAAATAAATTTGGAGAGAAAGTATTTAAAATATCTCTAGACGGAGGATTTTCTTGTCCTAATAGGGATGGAACTATAAGCACAAAAGGATGTATTTTCTGTAGTGAAAAAGGATCTGGAGACTATGCTGGAAATAGATGCAATTCAATTTCAAAGCAGTTTCAAGATGTAAAAAAGATGATGAAACATAAATGGAAAAGTGGAAAATATATTGCATACTTTCAAGCTTATACAAATACATATGCTCCAGTTTCAGAACTGAAAAGAAAATATGAAGAAGCACTAAGTCAAGAAGGGGTAGTGGGGCTTGCAATAGCAACAAGACCTGATTGTCTTTCAGATGATGTTTTAGACCTTTTAGAAGATTTAAATAGTAAGACATATTTATGGATTGAACTTGGACTTCAAACTATAAATGAAAAAACAGCACTTCTAATTAATAGAGGATATAAACTTGATATATTTGATGAGGCGGCAGAAAAACTAAAAAAAAGAAATATAGATTTTGTTACTCATGCTATATTTGGACTGCCAGGAGAAAGTAAAGAAGATATGCTAAATACAGTAAAGTATATAGGCTCTTCTGGTGCAAAAGGAATAAAAATTCATTTACTTCATCTTTTAAAAAATACTCCAATGGTAAAATTATATGATGAAGGCAGATTAAAGTTTTTAACTAAAGAAGAATACATAGATATAGTTACAGAGGCTATATCAATTCTTCCACAGGATATAGTTCTTCATAGGCTTACAGGAGATGCACCAAGAGATCTTTTAATAGGACCTATGTGGAGCCTTAAAAAGTGGGAAGTATTAAATGCTATAGATAATACACTTGAAGAAAATAACATTTATCAAGGAAGGAATTTTAAATGAAAATCGATATTATAATTTCTCAAGATGATATAAAAGAAGATAAAATTTTAAAGAAAACAGCTGTTGTTATAGATATGTTAAGGGCAACATCGGTTATAGTAACAGCACTTTATAATGGGGCAAAATGTGTCAAACCTTTTCTTACAATTGAGGAGGCTTTAAATGAAGCACATAAATTAAAAAAAGATGAATATCTGCTTGGAGGAGAGAGAAATGCTGTAAAGATAGATGGCTTTGATCTTTCAAATTCTCCACTTGAATATACAGTAGATAAAGTAAAAGATAAAACAGTAATTATGACAACAACAAATGGCACAAGAACATTAACTAAATGTACAAAGGCAGATAAAATTATTACATCAGCAGTAATAAATGCTGATGCTTCAGCTAAAAAGATAGTAGAGTATAATAATGATGTTGTCATTGTTAATGCAGGAACTAATGGAAATTTTTCAATGGATGATTATATATGCAGTGGGTATATTATAGATAGAATTTTAAAGATAAATTCTGATGTGGAGCTTACAGATATAGCAAAAACTGCACTTATAATATATAGAAGCAATAAGGATATTTTAAGCTTTATAAAAAATGCTCATCATTATGGTATAATGAAAAAATTAAAATTAGATAATGATATAGAGTATTGTATAAAAAAGGACAGTATTAATATTGTTCCTGAATATAAAAATGGAAGCATAAAAATATATAAATAAGAATAGGGGGAAGTAAAATGAGAAAAATTTACAAAATATGGATAGTGGGCTCTGAGGGCGAAGTTGCAAAAGAAATTATGAAACTTATAGACAGCAGAGAAGTTAATATGCTTAGTACAGATTATGAAGAAGTTGATATAACAGATATAGATTCTGCACTTGCATATTGTTATTTAAATCAGCCTGATGCGATAGTTAATTGTGCAGGACTTACTGATTTTAACGAGTGTGAAAAGAATCCTTTAAAAGCGTATAAAATAAATGCAATAGGGGCTAGAAATCTTGCTATATGTTCAAGAAGAATAGGTGCTAGAATGGTTCAAGTTTCCACTTCTATGATTTTTGATGGAAACAAGGAGGATAGATATACTGAATTTGATAAACCAAATCCACAGTCTATTTTTGCAAAATCAAAGTTTGAAGGAGAAAATTTTGTAAAAAGTATGTGTAGTAAGTATTTTATAGTACGTCCAGGATTACTTTATTCTTCAAACAAAGGATTTTTGAAAAGTATATTAGATTCTGAGAAATTTATAGCTTCAGATGATATAAACTTTTCTCCAATAAGTGTTGAAGAATTTGCAAAATTTGTAGTTACTCTTGTGAATACTGCAGAATATGGAGTATATCATGTACCATATTCAAATGAATGTACAGAGCATGAGTTTGTAGAAGAAGTAAAAAAAGTCTTTAAGAAAGACATAAGTATAGAAAATGGTGAAAATAATTTAATTGGGCAGGTATCAAATAGTGTATTAGATAGCATTATGCTAAATATGCTTGATATTTATAATTTTGATTCATGGAAAGAAGATCTTTTAAGATATGCTTATAGTTGTAATAGAAAGTGAGGATAAAAGTAAATGAAAAAGAAAAAATTGGGGCTTACAACATTAATATTTATAAGTCTTCTATTAGGGGCTTTGACAGGAATAATTCTACATTATTTTATTGCTGATGGAATGGTAAAAGATATTATTGTAAATAATGTATTTTATATTATTGGAAATGCATTTTTACATGCAATGCAGATGCTTGTTGTTCCTCTTGTATTCTGTTCACTTGTATGTGGCAGTATGGCAATAGGGGATACTAAAAAGCTTGGAAAAGTTGGATTTAAGATAATACTTATGTATCTTGTTACTACTGCTGTAGCTATTACTGTTGCATTAAGTATTGCAGCAGCAATTAATCCAGGAATAGGGCTTGATATATCTTCAGTATCAACATCTCAAACTACAGTACCTGATTCTAAATCTTTTGCAGATGTAATTCTTGATATAGTACCAACTAATCCTATAAAATCTTTAGCAGAGGGTAATATGCTTCAGATAATATTTTTTGCACTTATCACAGGAGTAATACTTGCTAAAATTGAGGATAGAGTTCAGAAAGTATCAAGATTTTTTTCTGAATTTAATGAAGTAATGATGCATATGACAATATTAGTTATGAAAACTGCACCTTTAGGAGTTTTTTGTCTTATTGCAAAAACATTTTCAGGTATAGGATTTAATGCATTTTTACCGATGCTTAAATATATGCTTTCTGTATTTTTAGCTTTAGGAGTTCAGTGTTTTATTGTATATATGATTTTATTAAAAGGATTTACAGGATTAAGTCCTATAAAATTTATAAAAAAGTTTCTTCCTGTTATGGGTTTTGCATTTTCAACAGCAACATCAAATGCAACAATACCTTTATCTATTGAGACTTTAAAAAATAAGATGGGTGTATCAAAGAAAATATCATCATTCACAATACCTCTTGGTGCTACCATAAATATGGATGGAACAGCAATTATGCAAGGGGTTGCAGTAATATTTGTTGCTCAAGCATTTGGAATACATCTTGATTTCTCAGATTATATAACTGTAATTGCAACAGCTACTCTTGCATCTGTTGGAACTGCAGGAGTACCAAGTGTAGGACTTATTACGTTATCTATGGTATTTCAAACAGTTGGACTTCCAGTTGAAGGAATTGCACTTATAATGGGAATAGACAGAATACTTGATATGTCAAGAACAGCAGTAAATATTACAGGAGATGCTGTATGCACAACAATTATTGCAAAGCAGGATAAATCCATTAACACCGAAGTATTTAATAACATGAGTAATATAAAATAATTGTGGAAATATATGAAAAAATGTGAAATAATATAATATATAATAAAAAATATGGGTGGAGATGTTAGGCATGTTAAAAATTTTGGAGAATAATGAGATTGATTTAGAAGCGCTTGAACTTAATGATATTATAAATATTGATACACTTCAAAAATTTCAAGATGATTTTGCAAGAGCGTTAAGTTGTGCGAGCGTAACAATAGATGCAAAAGGGGAACATATTACAAAACCAAGTGCATATACAAACTTTTGCCAAAATTTAGTTAGGTCAACAGAAGAGGGAAATAAAAGATGCGTAGAATCGCATAAACAAATGGGAATTGAGGCTGCAAAAACTGGAAGACCATATGTTAGTGAATGTCATGCAGGTCTTATAGAATTTGCTATACCAATAGCTATTAATGGAAAACTTATAGCTACTGTAATGGGAGGACAACTATTAGAAAATAACCTTGATGATACAAGCATTGAAAAAACTGCATCTTACATACATGTAGATTCAGATAAGTTAAAGAATGCTGCTAAAAAGCTAAAGGTTACTACAAAAGAAAAAATAGAATCTGCAGCAAATGTGTTGTTAGTAGTTATAAATACTCTTGCCAAAGCGGGTTATGACAAGCTTAAGCTTACAGTTTTAACTAAAAAATTAAATGAGAACTTTATGCAGGTTTCTGCTACAGTAGAAGAATTATCTGCATCATCTACAGATATTTCAAATCAGCAGGAAAATCTTAATGGAGAGATTTCAAAAGTAGGAAGTATAACAGAAAAAATTGATGAAATTCTTCAAGCAATTAAAAATATTGCAAAGCAGACAACAATGCTTGGACTAAATGCATCAATAGAAGCAGCAAGAGCTGGAGAAGCAGGAAAAGGATTTGCAGTAGTTGCCGCAGAAATAAAAAAACTTTCAGAGAATTCTAAAGAAACTGCTGATCAGATTGCCGTTTTAAATGGACAAATTCAGAATTCAATAAAAACTACAACAGATAATTCAGAAGCTATTCTTGATACAACAAAAGAGCAAGCTAAGGCTATGGAATCTGTAAGTGAATCTGTAAGAAATTCAGCTGAAATTTCAGATATTATAGATAATATGCTTTCAAAATAATTTATTTCACATAGAAAAAAGGGGCTATCGTATAAAATTCGAAGCCCCTTAATTAATAAAAATTTTTATAAAAGATTCTAAAAAGGAGCAGTAATTTATGATAAAAATTCTATTAGTTGAAGACAATAAGGAGATAAGTCAGAATATAACAGAATTTTTTAAGGGCGAATATGATATAACACCTGTCTACAATGGACAAGATGCGATTGATTATATTGACACATATTCTTATGATATTGCTATACTTGACTTAATGCTCCCAGATATTAGTGGTATGAGCATCCTTAACTATATTTCAAAAAAATGTTTAAATACAGGTGTGATAATATTAACAGCAAAAGAAGAACTTGGAGATAAACTTAAAGCCTTTAATCTTGGAGCAAATGATTATTTAACAAAACCATTTTTTATGGAGGAGTTAAAAGCACGTATTGTTTCAATTTTAAAAAGCATAGGAAAAATAAAAGCGGGAAATATTGCAAATTTTAAGAATCTTGAAATTGATATGAAGAAGAAAAAAGTTTATATAAATGGCTTTGAAATAAGTCTTAATGAAAAATTATATAAACTTTTAGAATATCTTGTACTCAATAAAAATGTACTTTTATTTAAAGAACAAATTTTTGATAATATTTGTGGATATAATAGTGACGCTGCTACAGATATAATAGAAGTTTATATGAGTAGACTCAGAAAGCAGATTGCTAAATACGGATATGATAAATATCTTATTACTAAAAGAGGAATGGGTTATATTTTAGATGAAAGTGCAGGAGACTAGAGCATGAGACAGAATTTATTTTCATCTACAAGAAAAAAGATTACGATTATAAGCACAGCGATTGTTTTTTCATGTCTTATAATTTTTGCAATAATTACTGGATTTTTATATTCATCTAGGGTTTTAGATAATGTAGATATGCAGATAAATCAGTTAACAACTTTAATTAAAGAGGAAAGTTATGAAAATGGTTTTGATTCAGTAAACGAGGCTTTAAAAAGAGAACCACCATTTAATTTTAAATTTAAATACGATGAAAGACCGATAAAAGTTCCACCAAATCTAATAGTTATAGTTTACAAGGATAATGAACTTGATAATATCAGCAAAAATTTATATTTTAGCAGTGCAAGCCTTCCTGATATTCCAGATGATAGCATAGATAATTTAATTATAATACAGAAAGATGAATACACATTTAGAGCTACTACTATAAATGTTGATAATTATAAAATAGAAGTATTGTCTAATATAGATTCAGAGGTGCATTCAATAAAAAGGCTTAGAAATTCAATATTTATAAGCTTTATAATTTTAATGACAATATGCTGCGTATTATCTAGATTTCTAGCATCAAGAGTATTAAAACCTGTAAAGGAAGCTTATGATAAACAGGTATTTTTTGTTCAAGATGCATCGCATGAAATGAGAACACCTCTTGCTGTAATAAAAGGCAAATTGGAGCTGCTTGCTCATTCATTTGGAGATACAATAGATATGCATTTTGACCTTATATCAAAAATGATGACAGAAATAAGATCGCTTGAAAAGCTTAATTCAGATCTTCTTTTATTATCAAAGGAAGATATAAATTCAAGCAAACAGATAAGTGAAATAAACCTTAATAAGTTTATTGATGATATAAGTGATTTTTATACTGATATTGCAGAAGTAAAAAATAAGAAATTTAAAGTCACAAAACCTTTAAATAAAATAAATGTAAAATGGGACTTTGATAAAATAAAAAGAATAGTAGTAATACTTCTTGAAAATGCATTTAAATATACAGATGATAGCGGAATAATAAATCTTAAATTTGAAGAATTTAATAAATATATACAGATAACTGTTAAAGATAATGGAATAGGCATAAGTGAAAAAGATAAGGAAAGAATCTTCGATAGATTTTATAGAAGTGAAAAAGTGCGAGCAGAAAGCATATCTGGAAATGGAATAGGGCTTAGTCTTTTAAAATCTATATCTAAAGATTTTGGTATTAAAATAAAGGTAAATTCTACTCTTAACAAGGGAACAGAGTTTATACTTAATGTGCCTAAAGAAGTTAAGTGAATTTTATTAAGCAAACATACAGATTATTATGGTAAGTTTTATTTATAATTAAAGTATGTCTGGGAGATGAAATTATGAAAAAAAGATATTTAAAGATTACTGTCATGTCTCTTATTTTAGCTTCATCGATAGCAAGTTATAGCATAAATTCTGATAAAGTATATGCATCAGAAGAGAATGATATAAGTGTTTTAACTTCAAGTGGAAATAGCATAAGCTTATATTCTGATGAAAGCTTAGAATCAAAATATGAAATTGATAATGATGATATAGAATCTGGAGAAACTTATTATATAAGTACAACTTCAAGCAAAATAAGAATTCATACATCATTAGATTCTGACCATGTAAGAATAGTAAAAGGAAATAAATTGTATAAAGAAACAGATGCAATACCATTATCTGATGATTCATCAGCTACTTTATATGTAAGAGTATATGATAGTGAAGTTGACTCGGATGCAGATAAAAATACATCTTATTCTTATCAATATAGGATAAGAGTTAATAGTTCTGAATCTGATACTTATGATGAAGATGATGAGGATGATGATATTTATGATGATGTATCATTAAACAATCTATCACTTATGGATGATAGTGATGAAGATTTAGAAATTAATTTTTATAGCTACATATCATCATATAAATTGGATGTAGATGATGATACTAATTATGTATATGTTAGGGCAGATTTACAAAATGATGATGATACAGTAAAGATTAATAGTGTAAAAGTTGACGATGATGATTCGTATGAAAGAAAGATTTATCTTTCAGATGGACTTAATGAAATAAGTGTTAAGGTTCAAGATGAAGATGGAAATGTAAATGTATATAAAATAGAAATACAAAGAGGAGAAAATGTATCATCTTCAAGTGATAATTCTTCTAACAATAAAGTTACATTAATAGCTGGTCTTAAAGAAGATGAAACTGTAGATGTAAGAAACTTATGGGTGCAGAATGATGATAAATGGCAGTATTGAGATTCTTACGGAAAACTAATAAAAAATGATTGGTATTATGATACTACGCTCAATCATTATTATTACTTTGATTCAGAAGGAAATATGAAAACAGGATGGACAATATATAATGGATATTATTATTATCTTGATAATAGTGGTGCTATGAAAACAGGATGGTTTAATGATACTGATGGAAAATGGTATTATCTTTATGAAGATGGCAAGATGGCATCAAATACATCTGTTGGAAATTATAAACTTGGAATTAATGGAGCATGGATTAAGTAATTTTATTTAAAAAAAGTAGTTAGAATTTATATTCTAACTACTTTTTTTGGTTGTGTTTATATATTTGAAATTTGTTTATTAAATGCTATTCATATCTTAGTGCTTCTATTGGATCAAGTTTTGATGCTTTCTTTGCAGGATAGTATCCGAAGAATACTCCTATTGCCATAGAGAAAGTAAAACTTATTAGAATTATAGGAACAGATATAACAGGGGTACGTCCAAGCACTTTTGCTCCGACAGCTCCAAAGATTACTCCAAGAACTATACCTATAATCCCTCCTATAGAACATATTATAACTGATTCAATAATAAACTGCATTTTTATATGTGAACTTTTAGCACCAAGAGCTTTTCTAGTTCCAATTTCTCTTGTTCTTTCAGTAACAGATACAAGCATTATATTCATAACACCTATTCCTCCTACAACAAGGGAAATACCAGCAATAACTGATACAGCAAGAGCTATTGAGCTCATCATTGATGTCATTGATTCAAGCATACTCTGCATATTGCTTGCAGATGCCTGCCATTTAGTATTTTTCTGATAAAGAGTTGCAAGATATTCTGATAATTCATCTGTGAAAGATTGAATATCAACATCTTCTGTTGTCTTTATCGTAAAAGACTGATAGTTTTTATTTGTTGAAGATGTTTTAACTGTTGTAACTGGAACGTATAAATTAGTTGATAAATTTTCTTCGGATTCAGTACTGCTTTCATTAGAAGTTTCATATTTATAAACGCCTATTATTGTATAAGTGAGTATTTTATCACTAGTATATATTCGTACCTGTTCACCTATTGGATCAGTATTTATTCCAAACATTTTTTCTACGAATTTATCAGAAACAACTGCAACTTTTTTGGCACCATCCATATCTTTGTCTGAGATATATCGTCCAGTAGTTAATTTTATATTTTTTACATCTTGATAACCAGGATTTGTGCCTGTTATAGAAACATTTGCATATAAATCGCCATCTTTAGCTTTACCAGAGCTTCCGTTCTCAGAAATACTTATAGCATCTATTGAATCCTCAAATGTTTCTGAAAGTGTATTTATCTGTTCCATGGTAAGTAAGTCAGTATCTTTTGGAGATGAACTTGAATTTTTGCTACCAGAGCGATTTCCACCTGGAGCACCGCCACCACCAGGAGCACCACCGCCACCAGGCATCTGCCCGCCTGCTGCTTTAGTATCGGCACCGCCAGCGCCAGGCATATTTCCGTCTTCAGTTCCATTAGCTTTTTTGCTATTTGTATCTGAAGTAGTGCTCTTTTGTTTTACATTTACGGTGATATTATTACTTCCCATGTCAGCCATGGAACTTGAAACAGATGAAGTCATTGCGTTACCCACAGATATAATTGCAATAACAGATGCAATTCCAATTATTATTCCAAGCATTGTTAAAATTGCACGCATTTTATTTGATTTCAGTCCTGCAATTGCAAGACGTATATTTTCTTTTATGAACATACGCATTCACCATCCGGAAAATGTCTATAATAATCTTTGTTGATTTCTTCGCTCACTATTTGACCATCTTTTAAAGTGATTATTCTTTGTGTTTCTTTAGCAAGTTCATTATTATGAGTTATAAAAACGATTGTTTTACCTTCCTTTTCATGAACTTCATGAAATAGATTCATTACAAGGTGTCCAGTTGCAGAATCTAGTGCTCCTGTTGGCTCATCTGCAAGAATAATTTCAGGATCATTAGAGAGTGCACGAGCTATAGCAACTCTCTGTTTTTGACCTCCTGAAAGTTCATTAGGCTGATGATATATTCTTTCAGACATTCCGACCATATCAAGAAGCCTTTTTGCACGTTCACTTCTTCTTTTCATAGGTACTCCTGCATAAAGCATAGGGAGTTCTACATTGTTTAAAGCCGTACTTCTTGGTATCAAATTAAAAGTTTGAAAAACAAATCCTATTTTTTTATTTCTTATTTCAGAAAGTCCATTATCGGAAATGGTATTAATATTTGTATCACCTAAAATATATTCTCCAGAAGTAGGTCTGTCTAATGCACCAATTATATTCATAAGAGTACTTTTACCAGAACCTGAACTTCCGATAATTGATACGAATTCACCTTCATTTACAGTAATATCTATTCCTTTTAAAATATTAAGCTGATTTTCTTCGCCTACATAAAAGCTTTTACATATATTTTTCATTTCTATTATCTTTTTCATAAAACCACCACCTTTTTATTTATTATTCATAGTAGGTTTTTTATTTTTACTTATTTCAACTGTATCTCCTGGTGTATATGATGATGGAGTATTTAGTACAATCATTCCATCTTTAAGATCGCTTCCATCTATTTCAACGTTTATATCAGATTCTTTTCCTGTAGTAACTGGAATTTCTTTTACAACATATTTGTTATTATCATCTTCTTCAGCTACATAGATACTGCTTGTTCCATTCTTACTTAAAATTGATTCATAAGAAACAGAGTATACGTCATCTATTTCATCAAGAATTATATCAACTACTGCATTCATTCCAACTTTAAGATTTTCATCTTTTGTATCTATTTGTATTTCACAAGTAAATGTTACATCACTACTTGTAGAATTTGACGAACTATTTGATGATGAAGAAGAACCTGAGTTTCCACCTGAGCTACTATTTTTTGAAGAAGATGATCCTGAAGAACTTTCAGTTGAACTGCTGCTTGAAACGGGATCAACACTTATAACTTCACCTTCTAAAGGAGTATCAATAGCATCTACTGTTATATTTACTTTTTGACCAACTTCAACTTTTGATATATCTGTTTCATCTATATCTACTTTTACTACATAATTTTCTAGATCCTGAAGATCAAATAATGAGCTTGAACATGTTTCGCCTACAGTTGCATTTACGGCTGTTATAGTTCCATCAAATGGAGCTTTTATAACTGCTTTATCTATCTGTTTTTGTTTATTTGCGATTTCGTTTGTTGTAGTTGAATCTTCAGAATTTAATAAAGCTTCCTCATAATCATTTTTAGCTTTTGTTAAACTCTCATCTACATTTAATTTAGATGATGCTAATGAAGCTTTTGCATTTTCATAGCTTGTCTTAGCATTGTTATAGTTTGATTGAGCAGTAATATATTCATCTTGTGATATCTGACCGTTATCATACATTTCTTTTTGGTAATTATATTTTCTTTCGGCAGAATCAAGACTAAGCTTAGCTGACTCTACGTTAGCTTCAGCATTTAAAATATCAGTATTCTGATTATTTTCATATAATGATAATGCATTATCATATGCTTGCTTTTTTTGTTCAAGCTGAAGAGCTTTCTGTTTATCATTTACGCTAAGTGTATCTTGAAGTTTTTGAAGTTCACTTTCAAGGTCAGTAGTGTCCATAACTGCAAGAATATCACCTTTTTTTACTGTATCTCCAACCTTTACGTTTATTTCTTTAACTTCTGTATCAAGAGATGAATAAATACTTGTTGACGATGCACTTTTTATAGCACCAGAAGTGCTTAAAGTTGTTTTAAGATCTGCTTTAGCAAGAGTTGTATATCTTACTGATGAGTTTATATTTTTATTATTAGTGAAAAATTTCATTTTTATAAAAATGCCTGTAGAAATTATAACTATAAGGACTAAAAAGCATATTATAAATTTTTTATTAAAAAGTTTTTTAAAAGAAATATTTTTTAAGCTCATTTTCAATTTAATAACCCTCCTTCATTTGTAGATATTGCATATAGTCATAATAGAAAGTATTTTCTTCTAAAAGAAAAGCATTTGTTTTAGATAAAAGATTCCTGTTAGAAGTGTCGAGTTCACTTTTTGATTTAAATCCATTTTCATATCCTATTATGATTGCAGAATTATCTTCCTTAAGCTGATTAAAATTCTGATAATCAGTTTTTAAAGTATTATACGAATTCATGAGATTATCATATTCCTCTTTAAATTTTATTTTATAATTAGTTTCAGAGTCATCTAAAGAAAGTTCTTTATTTTCTATATCATAATCATTTCCGTCTTCATCATTTAATCTATCAATTTCCATATTTTGAAGCTTTAAATCCATATTATTTTGGAGCATCTCATCCATATCAGATTCAAAATCAATATTTGCTATATCAGAAAGATCGCTATCAAGATCTAATGTCCAGTTTATATTAGAATCTATGTTTATTCCTAATGATAAACATAAATTTTGTCTTGCAATATCTTCGCTATCTTGTGCTTGCTTTAGTTTATTTTTTAATTCTGTATCATTAATTAATGCAGAATTGTAATCTTTTTTTGATAAAAAGCCACTTTCATATTTTAATGAAGCAATTTTATTTGCATTTTCATTTGTATTAACCTCATTTTGAATATCAGATGTATTAATTGCGAGTTTTATATAGTCTAAATAAGACTTTTGAACTTTTGATAGTGTATTTTCAACTTTAATTTGATAATTGTATTTTGATACTTTTAAATTGTACTTTTTACTATCAACTTGTTCTTCTAAAGATTCTTTTTGATTTTCATAAGAATTTAATTCACTTTTTAATGAAGTCAAAGACTCAGTATCATCTAAAGCACATGATGATATTGAATTTTCTGTATCACTTATTTCGTCCTCTAACTCATCAATTTCATCTTTTAAATCGTTATATTCTTCCTGTAATTTTTTTATATTGTTTTCTGCAATTTTTAAGTCAGTATTATTAGATGTAATAAACTCTCTTATGTTTTTAAGAGTTACATCTATTTGGTTATTATTTGTTTCTGATGCTTTTGCTACAGTTGGAACTGAAAAGAGCAGCAAAAAGATGCAGAAAATTGAAATTATTTTTTTCACATTATATCACTCTCCCGTATGTAAAATTATTGCTTCTTATAAAAATATAATAATGAATTTATCTTAACATTAGCTTAATTTTACTGTGTTTATATAATTATGAAGTAGTCAAAATAAGTCTATTAGTGTATTATTAATACGTAAAGTAAAAAAAATTAATACTTTGATAGAGGAGAAGTTATGAAAAAAAGGCTAATAATATTTTTATTAATGTTTACAACTGCCTTTGCTTTTAATACTATAAACTTAGAAGTATGTGTGCAGGCAGACAGTGAAATTGATGAAACAAGAGAATATCTTATAAATCTTGAGAATAAAGATGTCTCAGAAATAGAAAGTAAGATAAAAAAGAAGAATAATGAATCAGATATTGAAGAATTAAAAAAAGGAAAGATAGATTTTAAAAAGTATTATTCTGATACAGCATTTTTAGGAGATTCTATTACAGAATTTTTAAGTGAGGCAGAGATACTTAACAAGTCAAATGTATTTTCTAAAAAAGGTCAGACAACTCAAATGATGCTTGATTCAATAGATAAAGTTAGTGCAATGAAACCTCAGAACATAGTGATGCTATTTGGAATGAATGATGTTATAGCATTTAGCAGCGCAGATGATTTTAAGGAAAGTTATAGAAAACTTATAGATGAGACTAAAGAGAAGCTTCCAAAAGCTAATATATATGTTCAGTCACCACTTCCTGTAATGGAAAAAGCCGTTAAAACAAATAAGAGACTTACAAATGATAATATAAAAGAATTTCGTAGTGTAGTAAAAGAAGTATGTGATGAAGAAGATGTAACATTTGTTGATATAACAAATCTTGTACAGGATCAATCGTACTTTGAACAGGATGGAATTCATTTCAAATATGACTTTTACAATATATGGCTTAAATATTTAGCTCAGATTATTAAATAGAATAACATTTATAAAGGATTGAAAAAATATATGAAAAAGAAAAAGAAAAAGTATACAAATTTATATGCAGTATTGACTTTAACTGTAGTATTCTGTTTTGTGCTTCTTTATCAGGTTGTTAAAGTGAAAAATGTAGATATAGGAGTTTTAAATCAGAACGTTCAGAATAATACTGATGTTTCCTTGATGGATAGTGGGGATTTCTCAAAGCTTAGGAAACTCTACAACATAGATAAAAAAGAAATACAGAGTTTCGTTTTATATGCTCCCAAAAGTAATATGCAGGCGAATGAAATTTTAATTATAAAGCCTGAAAAGAAAGAAGATTTTGCTTCAGTAGAAAGCAAAATTAAATCAAGAATTGAAAAACAGACAAAAAGTTTTGAAAATTATAGCAAGGATCAATCTGAAATAATGTCAAAACACATATTAGAAGAAAAAGGAGACTATATTATTTTAATTGTATCTCCTGATGTAACACAAATAAAAAAAGCGATAAATAGCAATTTTTAATAATTAATATGGAGTGATTTTTTTGGTTTTTAGTAGTTTGGTTTTTATATTTATATTTTTGCCAGTGATGTTTTTAATTTATTATGCGTCACCTTTAAAATATAGAAATTTTATCATATTTATAGCAAGTTTAATATTTTATGCGTGGGGAGAACCTGTGTATATTTTTCTGCTTCTTTTTTCTACAGCGATTGAATATATTATGTCAAAACATATATATAAAAACCGCAAAGATAAAGAAAAATGCAGATTTTTGCTTGTATTTACACTTGCAATAAATATAAGTATATTATTTTTCTTTAAGTACTATGGGTTTCTTATTGATAACATAAATGAAATATTTAATACATCTTTAAAAATAAGAGATCTTCCGCTTCCTCTTGGAATTTCTTTTTATACATTTAAACTTATTTCATACATATGTGATGTTTATAAAGGGGAAGTAAAGCCAGCAAAAAGTTTTATAAATCTTGGAGTATATTCTGCATTGTTATTTGAAATAGGTTCAGGACCAATTTCAAAGTATTCAGACCTTGTAGTAAGTATTGAATCAAGAAAGAGTTCTATTGATAAAATGGGACTTGGTATTGAGAGATTTATTATAGGACTTGGTAAAAAGCTTATTATTTCAAACAATATAGCACTTATATGGACTCAAGTTAAAGCTCTTCAGATGGGGCAGATGTCTGTTTTATCTGCATGGATAGGAATAATTGCTTTTACACTTCAAATTTATTTTGATTTTAGTGGATATTCTGATATGGCAATAGGTCTCGGGCAAATGTTTGGTTTTGACATAAATGAAAACTTTAATTACCCATACATATCAAAAAGTGTATCAGAGTTTTGGAGAAGATGGCATATATCACTTGGAACATGGTTTAAAGATTATATATATTTTCCACTTGGAGGAAATAGATGCTCAAAAATATGCAATTTCAGAAATATATTTATTGTCTGGTTTGTAACAGGACTTTGGCATGGAGCAAGCTGGAATTTTATAATATGGGGACTTTATTTTGGATTCTTTGTATATAGTGAAAAACTATTTTTAAGCAAAATTTTAAAGAAGATTCCACCTATTTTTAGAATAATATACACAATGTTTGTAGTTGTAATAGGTTGGGTATTTTTTGATCTTCCAACACTTAAAGATGCAGGAGAATTTATTAAAATTTTATTTGGAGCAGGATATGCATTTTCAGATAATTTATCAATTTATCTATTGAGAACAAACTATATAATTCTTTTATTTGCATTAATAGTATCGACACCTTTAATTAAATACATATTTGATTTCTTAAGAAAAAGAGTAAAGAGAGGACCTATTATTCTTATAATTATTTGTTTTATAGTATTTATATTATCTATAGCTTATCTTGTAAATCAAAGTTATAGCCCATTTTTATACTTTAAATTTTAGAAAAGGAGGTGCAAACTTTTGTCAAATAGTAAAAAAAATATTAGAATATATAGTGCTTTATTAACATGTATATTTATTGTTTCTATAATATTTATTTCATGTGTAAATGCTTTAAAAAAAGATAGTTTGATATCAGAACAAGAAAATAGAAAGCTTCAGCAAAGACCAAAATTTTCATTAGAAAGCTTTATATCAGGAGATTTTACATCTTCTTATACAAAATATTTATCAGATCAGTTTATTGGCAGAGATTTCTTTATTTCATTAAAATCTAGACTAGAAATTTTTGAGGGTAAAACTGAAAGTAATGGAGTATTTATCGGAAAAGGTCATTATCTTATAGAAGATTTTGAAAAAACAGATGAAGATGTGACAGAAGAGAAAATTAATGCGATTAATAAATTTGCACAAGATAATAAGTCTATTAAAATGTCATTTTTATTATCACCTACAGCAACAAGCATCTGGAGTGACAAACTTCCTAAATATGCACCTGTAGATAGTCAAAGAGAATATATGGATTCAGTCAAATCAGAACTTGATGATAATGTTAAATTCATAGATGTTTATGATGAATTCATTAAAAATAAGAATAAGGATTTATATTATAAGACAGATCATCACTGGACAACAGATGGTGCATTTATAGCATATAAAAAAATGTGTGAGGATCTTTCTATCGAAGCTAAAGATGAAGATTATTATGAAAAAATGTGTGCAACAGATAATTTTTATGGAAGTCTTTATTCAAAAATTGGAGCTAAAATTGGAGGACCAGACAGCATTTATCTCTATGTTCCAAAGGAAGATGATGTGGTTGCAACATATCAAGATGATGAAAAGAAAATAGCAAGTCTTTATTCTAATGATAGCCTTGATGAAAAGGATAAGTATCAGGTATTTACAAAAGGAAATCACACACTTATAAACATAAAGACTCTTAGTGAATCTAAAAAGAATCTGCTTATTATAAAGGATTCTTATGCTAATTCTTTTCTTCCATTTTTAACACCTCATTATGCAAATATAGATGTAGTGGATTTAAGATATTATACAGATAATCTTGAAGAACTTATTAAATCTGATGGAATCACAGATGTATTATTTTTATATAATGTAAATACATTTAATGAGGATAGTTCAATTTTAAACTTACAACAATAAATATATTGACATAAAAAAAATGATAATATATAATATGTTATATAAAAGCTTTGAATAGGAAAAGTATTTAAGTATTAATGACAAGAGAGAAGCTGGTTTTGGTGAAAAGCTTACTTAATTCTTAGAGAAAATCACCTAGGAGCCTGAGACCTAAAAGTATATAGCTTAGTAAGTCTTCACGTAATTCTGCGTTAAAGAATAGAGTATATTATTGTACTTGAAATTAAAATATCATTTTTGATATTTCACTTTAGGTGGTTTAGCGAATTTTACTTCGTCCTTTAGGACGAAGTTTTTTTTTGATTATTTTTATATTTTAATGTTAATAATTTAATATAAATGAAGGAGGAAAAATAAATGTATAAAAAGGTAAATGCGTCACAGAGCATGGTCGACATGGAAAAAAATGTTGCAGAGCTTTGGAAAGGAAAAGATGTCATAGAAAAAAGTTTTAATGCAAACCAAGATGGAGAATATTTTACTTTCTATGATGGACCTCCAACAGCAAACGGAAAACCTCATGTTGGTCATATCTTAACAAGGGTTATGAAAGATATAATCCCAAGATATAAAGTTATGAAAGGCTATCAAGTTTTAAGGAAAGCAGGATGGGATACTCACGGACTTCCAGTAGAACTTGAAATAGAAAAGAAACTTGGAATTTCAGGAAAAAGACAGATTGAAGATTTTGGTGTAGAAAATTTCGTAAAAGAATGTAAGGAAAGTGTATTTTCATACGTTTCTTTATGGAAGAAGATGTCTGAGCAGCTTGGCTACTGGGTTGATATGGATGATCCATATGTAACTTATCATGATGATTATATTGAATCTGAATGGTGGGCATTAAAGAAATTATGGGAAAAAGGTCTTTTATATAAAGGACATAAAGTAATGCCTTATTGTCCAAGATGTGGAACTGCTTTATCATCTCATGAAGTTGCACAGGGATATAAAGATGTTAAAGACTTAACTTGTACAGCTAAATTTAAAGTAAAAGGTGAAGACAACAAATATATCTTAGCATGGACAACAACTCCATGGACTTTACCATCAAATCTTGCACTTTGTGTAAATAAAGCATATACATATGCAGACGTTAAAGTTGGAGACGAAGTTTATGTTTTAGCTAAAGATTTAGTTTCTAAAGTATTAAAGGATGAAGAATATGAAGTACTTAGAGAATATAAAGGTGAAGAACTTTTAGGAGTTAAGTATGAACAGCTTATGCCTTTTGCTAAAGTTGACGGAAAAGCATTTGAAGTTATTCACGGTGATTATGTAACTCTTACAGATGGTACTGGTATAGTACATATCGCTCCTGCTTATGGTGAAGACGATAGTTTAGTTGCAAAGAAAAATGGTATCGCATTTATAAACTTAGTTGATACAACTGGTAAATTTGTTGATGCTGTAACACCATGGAAGGGAAGATCCGTAAGAGATTGTAGTGAAGATGTTACAAAGTATCTTCAAGAAAGAGGACAGATTTTCTCAACACAGAAAGTTACCCACTCATATCCACACTGCTGGAGATGTGATACACCTCTTTTATATTATCCAAAAGACAGCTGGTTTGTTGCAATGACAAAAGTAAGGGATAAATTATTAGAGAATAATAATAAGATAAACTGGTTCCCTGATAACATAAGAACAGGAAGATTCGGAAAATTCCTTGAAAATGTTATTGATTGGGGTATTTCAAGAGATAGATACTGGGGTACACCACTTCCAATATGGGAATGTGAATGTGGACACAGAGAATGTATAGGAAGCAGAAAAGAATTAGAAGAAAAGGCAACAAAAGATTGCGCAAAGGTAGAGCTTCATAAACCATACGTGGACAATATAAAATTAAAATGCCCTGTATGTGGAAAAGAAATGAAGAGAACTCATGAAGTTATTGACTGCTGGTTTGATTCAGGATCAATGCCTTTTGCACAATGGCACTATCCATTTGAAAATGCAGAAAAGTTCAAACATAATTTCCCAGCACAGTTTATTTCAGAAGCTGTTGACCAGACAAGAGGATGGTTCTATACATTACTTGCTATTTCAACATGTCTTTTTGAAACTAATCCATTTGAAAACTGTGTAGTTTTAGGCCATGTATTAGATAAAAAAGGACTTAAGATGTCAAAGCATAAAGGAAATGTTGTTGATCCATTTGCTGTACTTGATTCACAAGGAGCAGATGCAACAAGATGGCATTTTTATACTGCAAGTGCTCCATGGCTTCCAACAAGATTCTCAATTGATGATGTTAAAGAATCACAGAGAAAATTCCTTGGAACATTATGGAACGTTTATTCATTCTATGTTTTATATGCTAATATTGATGACTTTAATCCAACAAAATACAAAGATTTTGTATCAGACAATGTAATGGATAGATGGATTACATCAAAATTAAATACATTAATAAAAACAGTAGATGATGGCTTAAATACTTATAAGATAACTCAGTCTGCTTTAGCAATTCAAGACTTTACAGATGATTTATCTAACTGGTATGTAAGAAGAAATAGATCAAGATATTGGTCTTCAGAATTAACTGAAGATAAGATCGGTGCATACGTAACATTATACAGAGTTCTTGTTGATTTAGTTAAGGTTGCAGCACCATTTGTACCATTTATGACTGAAGAAATTTATCAAAATTTAGTAGTAAATGTTGATAAAAATGCAAAAGAAAGTATTCATTTATGTAAATGGCCAGAAGTAAATGAAAAGGCTATTGATAAAGACTTAGAAGAAGAAATGGATCTTGCATATACTATTGTAAAGCTTGGAAGAAGTGCAAGAAATTCAGCTAATATAAAGAATAGACAGCCACTTGAGGAACTTTTAGTTTCAACTAAGACTCTTCCAGAATATTATGGAGACATAGTAAAAGATGAGTTAAATGTTAAGGAAGTTAAGATTGGTGCTGACTTATCTAAATATGTAAACTTTGCAATTAAGCCAAATTTACCTGTAATTGGAAGAGAATACGGAAAATTAATTCCTAAGATAAGAAAAGCTATTTCAGATCAGGATCAGATGCAGCTTGCACAGAAAGTTCAAAATGGCGGAACTCAAGCTATCAATGTAGATGGAACTGAAATTGAATTAAATAGCGAAAATCTTTTAGTTACAATGAGTGGACTTGAAGGATTTGCATTTGCAGGAGAAGGAGAACACGGAGTAGTTCTTGAAACAAAAATTACACCTGAACTTCTTGAAGAAGGAAATGTAAGAGAAATCATATCAAAGATTCAGAACATGAGAAAAGAAAAAGGTTTTGAAGTTGCAGATAAGATAGATCTTTATGTTGCAGATGATGCTGAACTTTTAGGCTCTGTTAAGAAATATCAGGATACTATAAAGAAAGAAACATTAACTGTAAACATACATTATGGAGAAACTGCAGATTATTCAGAAGTATCTATAAATGACCACAAATTAAATATGGATGTTAAAGTTGTAAAATAAAAAATTATATCCCTTACATCTACAAGATACGCTGTTGATGTAAGGGATTTTTTACATTATATAAGATATATTTATAAATACTTATTGTTTATTAAGTAATATATTAGTATAATATAAAGTATATAAGTGTATGCTAATAAGGAGGAATTAAAATGGCTACTTCTATTAAAGATGTTGCAAAAGAAGCAGGAGTATCTATTGCAACAGTTTCTAGAGTTTTAAATGAAATCGATGTCGTTAATGAAGACACTAAAAATAAAGTGCTAGATGCAATAAAAAAATTAGGATATAGACCTAATATTGTGGCAAGAAGTTTAAAGACACAGAAAACAAAAACTATTGGAATTCTTGTACCAGATATATCAAATCAATTATATCCTGAAATTGTAAGAGGCGCTGAAGACGTTTCAAATATATACGATTACAATATAATTTTATGTAATTCAGATCTTGATTTAGATAAAGAAAAAGAATATTTAAGGGTGCTTAAAGAAAAAATGGTTGATGGAGTATTATATATGAGTAGTTCTCTTGAACCTGAGATTCTTGAACTTATAAATGAACTCAATTTAAAGACTGTTTTCGTAGAAACAACTGATAAAGATAAATCGTTTCCAAGTGTCATAATTGATAATGTAAAGGCAAGTTATGATAGTACAAAGTTCCTTTTAAATAAGGGATTAAAAAACATTGCATTTATAGGAACAAGCAAAGACAGCATGAATGCATGGGGAGACAGATATATAGGATATGAAAACGCATTAAAAGAATCTAAAATGGATATAGATGATCAGCTTGTTTATTTAGAAGCTATGAAATCTAAAACTGGATATAATGGAGTAAAGAGCCTTATAAAATCAGGTAAAAAGTTTGATGGAATAGTATGTGCTTCTGATGATATAGCAATGGGAGCAATAAATGCTTTAAGAGATGAAAACTATAAAGTACCTGAAGACGTAAGTGTAATAGGATTTAATGATAACTATGTAGCATCAATGTTTTATCCAAAGATAACAACAATAGCACAACCTACATATGATATGGGTTCTGTAGCTATGAGAATGCTCATAAAATTATTAAATAATAAAGAACTTGAAAATTATAATTATGTTTTAGATTACAAACTTATAGAAAGAGAAAGCACTATTTAAAAGCTTATGATATTTTCTATTGCGGTATATATATATTAATGATAGTATATATAATATCGCAATTATTTTGTATTAGGAGGAATATTTTTGGACAATCAACAGCGACTTGGAAGAGATAATATTTTAAAGCTTTTACTAGAATTTTCTATACCAGCCATTATAGGTATGATGGTTATTACACTTTATAACATAATTGATAGAGTATACATAGGTCATATAAAAGGTGTAGGATCACTTGCAATAGCAGGAGTTGGAATAACAATGCCTATTATTACTATAGTCATGGCTTTTGGAATGCTTATAGGAATAGGAACAGCAACTAGAATATCAATAAAGCTCGGAGAACATAATAAAGATGAAGCTGAAAAACATCTTGGAAATGCACTTACGCTTATTATTATTACAAGTATAATTCTTACAGCTGTAGGGCTTTTTTTTATTGATCCTATTTTAACTGCGTTTGGAGCGAGTGAAAACATTTTAATTTATGCTAAAGAATATAGTGAGATAATTTTTATTGGAACAATATTTAATCTTTTGGGATTTGGTTTAAATCATTCTATAAGAAGTGACGGAAATCCTAAAATAGCAATGTTTTCTATGCTTATTGGAGCAGTAGTTAATATAGTTTTAGATCCAATATTTATATTTTCTTTAGGACTTGGAGTAAAAGGAGCAGCTATAGCTACTGTTTTATCTCAAGTTGTAAGTTCTATATGGATACTTTATTATTTTACAAAAGGTAAAAGTGTATTAAAACTAAAGAAGAAATATTTAAAACTTGATCTTAAAGTAGTAGAAAGCATATTTACAATAGGAGTAAGTCCTTTCAGTATGCAGCTTGCAGCATGTGCAGTTCAGGTTATTTCAAATAATGTACTTCAGAAATATGGTGGAGATGTTGCTGTTGGAGCAATGACAATAATAAACAGTCTCTCAATGATATTCTTAATGCCTATATTTGGAATAAATCAAGGGGTTCAGCCTATAGTTGGATATAATTATGGTGCAAAAAAATTCGATAGGGTAAAAGAAACTGTTGGATATGCAATAATTGCAGCTACAATTATTGTTATAATAGGATTTTTTATTGTTGAAGTTTTCCCAAGACAGCTTATACTTGCATTTAATAATGATGAAGAATTATTGAATATAGGAATAAAGGGAATGAGAATATTCTTATGTATGCTTCCACTTATAGGAGGTCAGATTATAGTAACAAACTATTTCCAATCAATTGGAATGGTTAAGATATCTATGTTCTTAAGCCTTTTAAGACAAGTTCTATTACTTATACCTGCATTAATCATATTCCCTAAAATATTTGGACTTACAGGTGTATGGCTTTCAGGTTCAGTTTCGGATTTTCTTTCAGTAATTGTTACGACAATAGTTTTTATAAAAGGATCAAAAAATATTTTTGAAAAATAGGTTAAAAAATTAAGGCTGACTTTAGCAATTTTAAATTGTTAAAGTCAGTCTTATTTTTATGTATAGATTTTTTTATTAATAAATGATATTTTAAAGTATTCCTTCATTTTTTAATATTGTTTCTAGTTTTTGAACTTTATCTGATAATGAGATAAATTTTTCTTTTATTTTTGATTTAGAAGAATCAGAGCTTATGTATTTTTCCATTTCTTCAACAGTTTTTAATGCATCTTCAACATCTTTTCTTGCCATTTCTAAATTTGATTCTTTCATAAAAAAACTCCTTTTTGGTTAAATGATATTTATATGGTATCACTACTAATGATTAACTTCAAGGAATATAAATATAACAATAATATGTATAATGCGAAAGGATACTTTATGATAAATTATATATTTTTTGGACTTGTCTTTTTTGGAATACTGTTTGGAGTTGTTTCTGGAAATGGAGAAAATATTTCAAAAGCTATAATTGAATCTTCTGGAGGTACGGTGTCATTCATTATAGAACTGTGTGGAATTATGTGTTTTTGGTGCGGTGTCATGAAAGTCGCAGAAAAAAGTGGCTTTACCGAAAAATTATCAAAAGCTATGATGCCGGTTTTAAAAAGAATTTTTAAAGATGCAGCACATGATAAAAAAGCTCTTGGATGTATAGTTATGAATCTTACAGCAAATATGCTTGGACTTGCAAATGCAGCGACACCATTTGGAATAAAAGCAATGAAGGAGCTTCAAAGGCTTAATAAAGATAAAGACTCTGCATCAAACGATATGGTACTATTTCTAATTTTAAATGCTACATGTGTGCAGATTGTACCTTCTACGATAATATCAATAAGAGCTGCATGTAATTCAATTAATCCAGGAATAATTATTTTGCCAGCCATAATTACGTCTCTTGTTTCAACAATTGTAGGGATTATATGCTGCAAGATAATGCAGAGATATTTTTAAAATATGAGGTGGATATATGTTTAATTATTTATCTAAAAGTATAATTCCTATTATTTTTATAGCAATCATAACTTATGGTATGTTTAAAGGGGCAAAGGTATACGATTGGTTTATTGAGGGAGCAAAAGAAGGACTTAAGGTGTGTCTAGCTATTTTTCCGTATCTTTTAGCTATGCTTATTGCTGTAAGGATATTCAAAGAAGCATCACTTCTTGAAAAAGTAAATAGTTTTATGGCACCTTTATGCAAACTTATAAATATTCCATCAGAGGTTGTACCACTTATACTTATAAAACCGCTTTCTGGAAGTGGAGCTATGGGAGTTTTTACAGACATAATAAAAACTTTTGGAGCAGATGGAAGAGTTGGTCTTATTGCATCAATAATAATGGGAACAACAGAGACTATATTTTATACAATTTCTATATATTATGGTTCGGTAAAGGTAAAGAAAATAAGGCATACTTTATGGGCTGCATTATGTGCAGACCTTACAGCCATAATAATGGCAGGAATAGTAATTAGTTTATTTATTTTGAAATAGAATAGGAGTATTATATAAAAAGAAGATAGAAAGGATGAATACAATGAAAAGCAGTATATTAGAAAAACATAGAAAAGATCTTTTAGAAAGTATTGATGGTGATTTTATAGCTGTAATTTTTTCTGGTAGTGCACCTAAAAAAAGTGCTGATGAATTTTATGCTTATACTCCTAACAGAAATTTTTATTATCTTACAGGAATTGCAGAAGAAAATCATATATTTGTTTTATATAGAATTAATAAATGCTCTGGAGAAAAGTTATTTTTGCATGATATAAATGAACAGCAAGAAGCTTGGACAGGAAAAACTTTAAGAGATTATGAGGCACGAGAAATATCAGGGATAGATGATGTATCATATATGTCCGAATTTGATGGATTTATAAAAAAATATATAAAGTCTTCAGACACAATGAATATATATCTTGATTTAAATGATAATTTAAGTGAAAATATTTTTGATATGGCTCATAATTTTTCAAAAGAGATAAAAAATATTTATCCTGAAGTTCAGATAAGAAATGTATTTCACAAAATAGCGTGTCTTAGAATGATAAAATCAAAAGAAGAAATAAATGAAATGAGAAAAGCTATAGAGATAACAATAAAAGGTGTTAAATCTCTTATGACACATGCTAAAGAAGGACTTTATGAGTATCAGCTTGAGTCATATTTTAATTTTGAATGTAAATATAATGGAGCTAAAGACCTTGCATTTAAAACTATAGCAGCATCAGGAAAAAATGCAGCAACTCTTCATTATGATGCAAATAATTCTAAAGTTAAAGATGGTGAGCTTATTTTATTTGATCTTGGTGCACAATATAATCTCTATGATGCCGATATTAGTAGAACTTTCCCTATAAACGGAAAATTTTCTAAAAGGCAGAGAGAAATTTATGAAGCTGTTTTAAGAGTTAATAAAGCTGTTATAAAGAAAATAAAACCAGGACTCGATTATCAAAAATTAAATGAATGGTCTAAAAAATTAATTGCAGAGGAATGCATAAAGCTTAAATTAATAGATAATATAGAAGATGTAAGTAAATATTATTGGCATAGTATAGGACATAATCTAGGACTTGATACACATGATAGTGAACCTCCGTTTAGAAAGTTTACATTTAAAGAAGGTATGGTCTTTACAGTAGAACCGGGTATCTATATTGAGGAAGAGAAAATAGGAATAAGAATAGAAGACGATGTACTCGTCACAAAAGATGGCTGTGAAGTACTTACTAAAGATATGATAAAGGAAGTTAATGATATAGAAGAATTTATGAAAGACAGAAAATTTTAATTTAAAAGTTGAAAGGAGTATGTACACTTATGGTCAGATATAAATCAGTTAAAAGATTCAAAGAAATAGTAGAGGTATTTGCAAGATATGGATTTGGATATATATATGACCAAAATAATAAAGAAGATAAAGAATCTCCATCAAATTTAAGGTGTGCATTTGAAAAACTTGGACCAACTTTTATAAAAATAGGACAAATTTTAAGCACTAGAGAAGATATTCTTCCAAAAGAATATGCTGATGAATTATCAAAACTCCAAGACAGGGCGCCTAAAGAGGAATTCAGCAGTATGACAAATGTATTAGAAGAGTGTTTAAATGGAAGAGATGTAAATGATGAATTTCAGTATATAAATGAAACTCCAATAGCATCAGGCTCTATTGCACAGGTTTATGAAGGACGGCTTAAAAATTCAAAAGAAGTTGTTATAAAAATTCAAAGACCAGGTATAAAGAGTAATATGCATATAGATATTTCTATACTTATAAGGATATTAAAATTTACAAAATCAAGAATGAAATCAGATCTATTTCTTTTTGATCCTAATGGAGTTCTTAAAGAAATAGATGATTCTATAAAAAAGGAACTTGACTTTAGAATTGAAGCTAAAAATGCAGAAAAATTTAAAGAACTTAATAAAGATATAAAATATATTTATGTTCCTTCTGTAGAAAAGAATATTTTATCAGAAAAAGTCATTGTACTTGAAAAAATAAATGGAATAAAAATAGATGATATAGACACATTAAAGAAAAATGGATATGATAGTAATGATATAATTAATAATTTATTATTATCATACTGCAGACAGGTGTTTAGGGATGGCTTTTTCCACGGAGATCCTCATCCGGGAAACATATTAATAAATAATAATAAAATATGTTTTGTTGATTTTGGAATAATGGGCGTTTTAAGTCCATATCTCAAAAAATGGCTTAATGATGTTATTGTATCAGCTGCTTTTCGTGATAAGATAAAGCTTACAGAATCTATACTATCTATAGGAATAAAGAGAGGAAAAGTAAATAAGGCAGATCTTTATGATTCAATATCATACATATTTGATACATACATGTGTTCTTCTATTAATAATATAAAAATATCAGTAATTTTAAGAGAAATTATTGATATAGGGAAAAAAAATAATATGCAGTTTCCAAATGAGCTGATATGTCTTGTAAGGGCATTAATCCTCCTTGAGGGGCTTGTAGCTAAAACTGCACCTAATACTGAAATAATAAATGTTCTGATGAATTATATAAGAACCGAAAATCATGATATAATATTAAAAAACGCAATATCAGAAGATACATTGTTGCAATTTTATTCATTTTTAAGGGATAGTATGAGAATATCCCCTAAAATTTTAGAAGTTTTAATTAAAGCTTCAGCAGGAAAATCCAGAATAAATATAAATATTGAAGAAATGCGAGATCTATTATCTGAAGTTGGAAAAATGGTTAATAGAATTACAATAGGAGTATTAACTGCAGCGTTTATATTATCATCATCATTAATAGTAAGCTTTAATGTAAAACCTTTATATAAAGGGGTATCAATATTTGGAATTTTAGGATATATAATTTCGACACTATTAACTATTGTTTTATTGATTTCTATTATAAAAAGTAGAAAGATTAAAGACGATAAAAAATAGATATTTTAAACTATAGGAGGAAAAAAATGAAAAGAATGAAAAGAATGAATCTGTTTCTTTTGACGTTTATGGCATTTATGCTAGTATGTACGCCAGTTTTTGCTGAAGAAACAGAGAAAGCGGTAGAAAACGCATCACATTACGGATGGTTTACGATTCTTCCATCACTTATTGCAATTGTTTTAGCTTTTATAACAAAAAATGTTGTTACATCATTATTTATTGGGGCGTTATCAGGATGTTTCATGGTAAAACTTACAGACGGAAATATTTTTTATGCACTTATTCAGGGCTTTTTAGACTTTGTACAAAGAGCGCTTAATTCATTAGCAGATCCATGGAATGCGGGAATAGTACTTCAAGTTATGGTTATTGGGGGAGTTATTGGTATAGTTACTAAGATGGGTGGAGCAAAAGCCGTTGCAGAAAGTCTTGCAAAAAAAGCAAAGACACCAAGAAGTGCTCAAATAATCACATGGGTTTTAGGTCTTCTTGTATTTTTTGATGATTATGCGAACTCATTAATTGTAGGACCTATAATGAGACCAGTTGCTGATAAATTAAAGATTTCAAGAGCGAGACTTGCGTTTATCATAGATGCAACAGCAGCACCAGTTGCAGGAATTATGTTTATTTCTACATGGATAGGACTTGAACTTGGACTTATTAAAGACGGTTTTGATATGGTAGGACAAAGCGTTGATTCATTTGGTATATTCCTAAGTACAATACCATACAGATTTTATAATATATTAATACTTGTTTTTGTATTTATAACATCTATTCTTTTAAGAGATTTTGGACCAATGAGAAAAGCGGAAATAAAGAGTAGAAATAGACAGGAAAATTTATCAGAAAAAGAAGCAGTAGAAGAAGCTGCAGCTTCAACAACAATTACTGAAGATCAGCCTAAAGAGGGAATAAAATTAAGCATATGGAATGCAATAATTCCAATTGCAGCATTAATTTTTTCAGCACTTGCAAGTTTTTATTATAGTGGATATTCAGCAATCCTTGCAGGCGAAGATGAAACTTTAAAGACACTTCTTCTTACAGCACCATCATCATTTAATGCTATAAGAGAAGCATTTAGTGCATCTGATGCATCGGTAGCACTATTTCAGTCAGCTTTATTTGCATCTATAGTAGCAATAATAATGGCTGTAGTGAAAAAACTTTTAACTATTTCAGAAGCAATAGATTCATGGGTAAACGGAATGAAAACTCTTGCAATAACAGGAGTAATATTAATTCTTGCATGGTCATTAAGTTCAGTAATAAAAGAACTTGGAACTGCAACATTCTTAGTATCAAAGCTTTCTACTACAGTGCCTGCATTTATTCTCCCAAGTATCATATTTATATTTGGTGCAATAATATCATTTGCAACAGGTACTGCATATGGAACAATGGGAATATTAATGCCTCTTGCAATTCCACTTGCTTTTTCAATTTCACCAGATATGGGATATGTTATTGTAAACATAAGTGCAGTTTTAACTGGAGCAATTTTTGGAGATCATTGTTCACCTATTTCAGATACTACAATACTTTCATCTATGGGAGCAGGATGTAGTCATATGGAACATGTTAGTACACAGCTTCCTTATGCGTTAAGTGTTGCAGTAATAACAGTATTATTTGGATATATACCAGCAGGACTTGGCTTGCCAATAGCAATAATTCTTCCTGTTGATATTCTTATCATCTTTGCATTTGTTTACTTTGTAGGTAAACCAGTTGATAATGTGACATTAGAAGACAAGTAAAATGTTGCATAAAAAATATACAAATAGTATAATAATTTAGTAAAGATAAAAGCTATGAAAAGAAGAGTAGTAAGATGAATATTCTATAAGAGAGCTGATGTATGCTGAAAATCAGCGAATTGAAATTTTATGAAGATGGTCTTTGAGCTTATCTTTTGAGCAAAGGATTTTTTGTAAGAAAGATACGGGAGCAGCCGTTAAAATGCAGGGTGATGATTGTCACCTAATGAGTTTATTACTGTGAAGTAATAAAAAAGTAGAGTGGTAACACGTATAATACGTCTCTATATGGATAAAAATCCATATAGAGACTTTTTTTAAATGAAAAATTAGGAGGAACAAAATGAATAAGAAAACATATTATGTAACAACACCAATTTATTATCCATCAACAAAGCTTCATATAGGAAATACATATTCTACAGTATGTGCAGATGCTCTTGCAAGATTCAAGAGATTAACAGGCTATGATGTAATGTTTTTAACAGGAACAGATGAACATGGTCAAAAGATTCAAAGAATAGCTGAAGAAAAAGGAATTACTCCAAAGCAGCATGTTGATGAAGTTGTTTCTGGAATAAAAGATCTTTGGAAGATTATGAACATAAGTTATGATAAATTTATAAGAACTACGGATGATTATCATGTAAAAGCTGTTCAAAAAATAGTTGAAAAATTTTATGAGCAGGGAGATATATATAAGGGCTCTTATGAAGGATGGTACTGTACTCCATGTGAATCATTCTGGACAGATACACAGCTTGTAGATGGAAAGTGTCCTGATTGTGGAAGACCAGTTGAAAAGTCAAAAGAAGAAGCTTATTTCTTTAAAATGAGTAAGTATGCAGATAGGCTTATAAAATATATAGAAGATCATCCTGATTTTATTCAGCCTGAATCAAGAAAAAATGAAATGCTTAATAACTTCTTAAAACCAGGTCTTCAAGACTTATGTATTTCAAGAACAAGCTTTAATTGGGGAATACCTGTAACATTTGATCCAAAGCATGTTGTATATGTATGGATTGATGCATTATCAAACTATATAACAGCATTAGGATATGCTCAAGATGATACCTCTTTATTTGATAAATACTGGCCTGCAAATGTACATCTTATAGGAAAAGATATTTTAAGATTCCATACAATATATTGGCCAATTATGTTAATGGCATTAGGACTTCCACTTCCAAAGAAAGTATTTGGTCATGGATGGCTTCTTTCAGCTGGAGAAAAGATGTCTAAATCTAAAGGAAACGTGGTTGATCCAGTAGTTCTTGTAAATGAATTTGGAGCAGATGCTGTAAGATACTATCTTCTAAAAGAAGTACCATTTGGAGCTGATGGTTCATTTACTAATGAAGTATTTATAAAAAAGATTAATTCTGATTTATGTAATGACCTTGGAAATCTTGTATCAAGAACAGTTGCAATGGTTCAAAAATATTTTGGAGGAAAAGTTCCATCAGGTGAATTTAGAGAAGATTTAGATGATGAATTTATAAATCTTGCACTTAAGACACCATCTGAAGTTGAAAAGAGTATAGATAAGCTTAATATTCCAGAAGCTATGACTAAGATTTTTGAGCTTATAGATAGAGCTAATAAATATATTGATGAAACAACTCCATGGATTTTAGCTAAAGATGAAGATAAAAAGCAGAGACTTGGAACAGTTTTATATAATCTTTTAGAAACTTTAAGATTCGTTTCAGTAATGGTTTCACCATTTTTACCAGACACAGCTAAAAAGATAAATGCTCAGATTAATACAGAAAATATTTCATGGGATTCATTAAAAGAATTTAATGGAACTAAAGAAGGCTCATCTGTAGTTAAGGGAGAAAATTTATTCCCAAGAATAGACGTTGAAAAGAAGCTTGAAGAACTTGAAGAACTTAAAAAGAAAAATGCTCCAAAGAAAAAAATATTGCCTATAAAGAGCGAAATAACAATAGATGATTTTGAAAAGCTCGATTTAAGAGTAGTAAAAGTTCTTGCATGTGAACCTGTTAAAGGAGCTAAGAAACTATTAAAACTTACAGTTGAGCTTGGAGATGAAAAAAGACAGGTAGTTTCAGGAATATCAAAATTCTATAAGCCTGAAGAACTTGTTGGAAAAAATGTAGTACTTGTTGCTAACTTAAAGCCTGTAAAATTAAGAGGAGAACTTTCACAAGGAATGATTTTATGTGCTGCAACAGATGATGATAGTAAATTATGTGCTGTTAATCCTGGAGATATAGAATCAGGAAGCATTGTAAGATAGAAAAATAAAAAAAGACCATCAACCTTAGGGGAGATTGATGGTCTGTAACCATTAATAATGGTTAAGGGGTAAATAATAATGCTTTAACTACTTTACAAGTATTATAATATAATATTATTATGTCAATTTAGTGACATAATAATGTCAAAATTATTAATAATTAAATTTTTAAGAGGAGAAAAGATATTTTGGATAAATTTAATATTATAGATTGCCATGCACATTATGATGATGAAGCATATGACGATGACAGAGAAATAGTTTTAGAAGATATTAAGAAAAATGGTGTGAGTAAAATTTTAGATTGTGCCTCATCATATGAAAGCCTCGATAAAGTAGATTTTTTGACAAAAAAATATGATTTTATATTAGGAGCACTTGGAATTCATCCAGAAAATGCACTTGAGATGAATGAAGACGTATGCTTAAAAATAGAAAATATGATAAAAGAAAATGATAAAATAGTTGCGATAGGGGAAATTGGGCTTGATTATCATTATGAAGAAAATCCTGAAAAAGAAATACAAAAGAAAGTTTTTATAAGACAGATGCAGCTTGCAGAGAAGCTAAATATGCCCGTAATTATTCATGACAGAGATGCACATAAAGATACTCTTGATATAATGAAACAGTTTAAAAATGTTACAGGAGAAGTTCATTGTTTTTCTGGAAGTGTTGAATTTGCTAAAGAGTGTATAAAGCTCGGATATTATATCGGATTTACAGGAGTAGTTACATTTAAAAATGCTAAAAAAGCAGTATATGTAGCAAGAGAAATTCCACTTGAAAAAATACTTGTAGAAACAGATTGCCCATATATGTCACCAGAGCCAAATAGAGGAAAACGAAATAAATCAGACTATATTGAATTTATAATTAGAAAAATAGCCGAGATCAAGAATATTGATCCATATAAGGCAAATTTGCAGTTTAATAGCAATTTTTATAGCTTGATTAAAAAGGGAATAAAAGGTAAAATATAAATGTTTACAGAATAAATTTACTATACCATAATTTTGATTATAAATAATTAATTTATCACAAAAATGCTATTATAATTTTATTTTATATCAAGTATTATACGTTAACCATTATTACCTGCAAATAGGCATTATAGCTATGGTTAATTCATATTGACTAGCCTTAAATTTGACAATTTGTTTACATTTAAGGTATAATTCAATATGCGCTCTTACTAAAAAAGGAGGAGAATTATGGTAGAAAAATTAAATGACTTAACTCGAAAAATTAAGACGAGTTTTTCTAACAGTCCAAAAAAGAGACTCATTTTAGGGACAAGCGTTGCGGTTGCTGCAGTACTTATAATGACATCAGCAGTAATTATTAATTTGAGAAAGACAGTAATATTAAATTTAGACGGAAAACAAGAAATGTTTGTGACATATAAAGGGACTGTTAAAGATGTACTTTTAGAAAAAGGAGTAAATGTTGGCACTTATGATAAAGTGGAGCCATCCCTTAAGACAAAAGTAGCACAGCAGTGTGTAATTGATGTTAAGAATGCAAAGCCAGTAGAGATAGTGGCAAATGGAGAATCTTATACAGTAAATACAGCAGAAAATACAGTTAAAGATATGCTAATGAATAACTTAGATCAGCTTTCTGAAAAAGGAGTAGACTTTGATGAAGATAAAGATGAAATTACTCCATCATTAGATTCAGAAATTGTTGATGATATGAGCGTTAAACTCACAAAGGTTGAACAAAAAGAAGTTACAGAAAAACAGCAGATAGCTTTTGATACAGTAGTTGAAAAAGATTCAAAGCTTGATTCTACAGTAAATAAAGTTAAACAGGAAGGTTCTTCAGGAGAAAAAGAGATAACTTATACAGTTACTTATAAAGATGGAAAAGAGTGCGCTAAAGAAGTAAAAAGCACTAAGACAATAGTAGAACCTACTAATAAGGTAATTGTTCAAGGAACAGGACAGGTTTATGTGAGCAGAGGTTCTGGGAGCGTAGCTTATAAGAGAAAATTAAACTGTGAAGCGACAGCTTATAGTGGAGGCTATAGCACAAAGACCGGCAGAACACCTATAAGAAATGTAAATGGAATGAGTACAATTGCTGTTGACCCATCAGTAATTCCATTAGGAAGTAAGGTTTATATTGATGGATACGGATATGCAGTTGCCGCAGATACAGGAAGTGCTATAAAAGGAAATATAATAGATTTATATTTTAATAGTTATGGTGAAACTGTACAGTGGGGAAGAAAACCAGTTACAGTATTAATACTTGCTTACCCTGGAGAATGGTAAAGCTTAAGATTAAGCTATCACTTGAATAAATGACAGATAAATAAGAAAATTTAATAGATTTTTTTAAAAACAAGCTAGCATAGGGATGAATTTAATCCATTATGGTAGCTTGTTTTTTATTTTACTTTTATGATTTTAAAGACACACTTTTTTTCTCCTCTTCTTTTTTATATAGATTTAGGGTACAATAAATAATAGTTTAGTACAATTTAGAAGGGATGAAGTCTAATTGATAAAAGAAGTAATAGTAGTAGAAGGACGAGATGATATTGATGCTGTAAAAAAGGCAATAGATGCTGAAGTTATAGCAGTTGGTGGATTTGGTATAAACAAAAAGGTTATAGATAGAATAAAAGAAGCCCAAAAGAGAAAAGGAGTTATAGTTCTTACTGATCCTGATTTTGCTGGCGAAAAGATAAGAAGAATAATTTCTAAAAGAGTTAAAGGAATAAAACATGCGTATATTGCAAAAGAAGATGGATTAAAAAATGGTGATATAGGTGTTGAAAATGCATGTCCTAAAGTTATATTAGATGCACTTGAGCAGGCAAAAATAACATCAGAAGAGAAGAAATCATTTTTTAATATGCAGGATATGTATTATTTTAAACTTGCAGGATGTAGCAGTTCAAAAAGAAGAAGAGAAATATTTGGTAAAATTCTTGGAATAGGTTATGGAAATGCGTCGCAGATGGTTTTGAGATTAAACAATTATGGAATAACACCAGAAGAGTTTACACATGCTATATCTATAGTTAATGAAAACATAATTAAGGAAGGTATTGAATAATGGATATAAATGATGTTAAAACTGCGGAACTTGTAAAAAAGTATAATTTCAAGTTCTCAAAAAGTCTAGGACAGAATTTTTTAACAGATGATACTGTACTTGATGCTATTATAGAGGGAGCGAATCTTACAAAGGATGATACTGTAATAGAAATAGGACCAGGAGTAGGAACACTTACATCAAGACTTTTAGATGCTGCTAAAAAAGTTATTGCAATAGAGCTTGATAGTTCTCTTATTCCTATACTTAATAAAGAACTTGGAGATAGAGATAATTTTACTCTTATACATAAAGATGCTCTTAAAGTTAATTTTAATGAGCTTATAGGAGATGAAGAAAGCGTAAAGCTTGTAGCTAATCTTCCATATTATGTTACAACGCCTATCATTATAAATCTTTTAAAGCAAAAATATAATTTTAAATCTCTTACAATAATGGTTCAAAAAGAAGTTGCAGAAAGAATTAACTCTGCTCCTAATTGTAAACAGTATGGTTCAATTTCTGTTTTTGTTCAGTATTATTGCAATACTGAGATAATAAAAAGAGTTCCACCATCATGCTTTATTCCAAGACCAAAAGTTGATTCTATAGTAATAAAGCTTGAAAGATTAGAAGAACCAAAGGTTAATGTTAGAGATGAAAAATTAATGTTTGATATTGTTAGATGCGGCTTTAATATGAGAAGAAAAACTTTGAGAAATTCTTTAAAAAATATAGGATTATCAAAAGAAAATCTTGAACTTGCTTTTGAAAAATCAGAAATAGATCCTAAAAGGAGAGCTGAAACATTATCTATTGATGAATTTGCAAAAATTGCAGATGTTATTTATGACATGAAATCATAAAATTTACACTTTCGCATATATTATATCGAAAGAATATATGTGGAGGGAAATTATAATTGTCACATACAAAATTATATAGAAATTTTATAATACTACAGCCTAATGAAACCAATAGAAAAACAGCTGACGGCAAAGATTTATCAGGATATGCGAAGGTTGAAGCAAAAGGAGAGAAGTGCAGGGTATCTTTCTACGTTCAAAATTTAAATCCTGAAGAAAAATATACAATGATTCTTATCTGTAGTAAAAAGGATAACAGAAATCTTCTTTCGCTTGGAAGTCTTCCTATTGATAAAAATGGAAAAGGAGAAAGCTCAAGTGAGTATTTTTCTAGTAGCATTGGAGGAGAAAATCTTTCATATGACAAGATAACAGGTGCTGCTATTTTAAAAGAAGATGGAGGATTTGCAAATTATATAATGTATGGCTTTGTTAATGGACAGGATGTAAATGAGAACTGGAAAAATTTCAAAGTCATAAAATGTTATTCTGAACATAGAAAATCTGAATCTAAAGAGTCATTTTTCTATGAAAAACCTTCAGCTATAAAAACCCAGCCTAAAGAGGAGATAAAAAAAGAAGAACCTGTAAGGAAAAAAGAAAATATTAATAAAGAGGAGCAAAAAGAAACAAAGATAAAACCTAATGTTTTAGATTCTGACAAAATATCAAATGAAGTCAGAGAAGAAGCTCCAAAAGAAGAAATTATTAAAAAAGAAACTCCAAAAGAAGAACAAATTTCTGAGAAACCTTTAGAGACAGTAATATCCACTACAGATACACGATGCAAAGACAAGAAGAAAAAAGATAACTCTGTGGATATTGAAAAACATATTAGAGAAGAACTCTCTAAAATAGAGGAAACTGCCAATATAAGTGTATGTGTAAATGAAAAAGGCAATTTCGTTATTTATGCTATGGTTAAAAATAAGGACAATGGTAAAATAAAGAAATGCGTTAAAGAAATAAGTTCAAAAGAAAAAAAGATGATGAGTAAAAGACTCAATGAAAATTTAAATCTCGATCTTGATGATTTTGATGACTATGAAAGAAGTATAGTTTCTCCTGAACCTGAAGACGATGAGAGAAAATATGATAAGTTTAATATATGTGGGAAAGACGGGAATTTTTTTGAGTCAATAGCAGAACTTTTCACAAAATCAGACTGTAAATTTAAAGATATAAATTATTGCAAATGGTATAAAGTTGATGTTAATAAGTTAGAAGACTTATATGATAAAAACAATAAAGATAAATATGTACTTGCATATTATCCTATGATAAATTATTATCCTTATATTGAAAAATATAAGCATTTTTTATTAGGACTTAAATGTGATGATGATGGAGAACTAAAATATATACTTTATGCTATTCCTGGATGCAAAGATAAGAGTGATCAGCCATATGATGGCAAAACAGGGTTTGTAACATGGACAGAGAACATGAGAAATCAAGGATATTGGATTATGTTTTATGATTATAAAACTTGTAATATAGTAGTTCCAATTAAGTAATATACATGAATAAAAAACAGCTTATAGTTACAACTGTTTTATTAATGTTAATGTTTACTCTGTCGGTTGTCCAGGTCTTTTTTAATAAAAGTTTTAAAGAAGCTGCACTTATAAGCAATGGGATTACATGTTTTAAGCAGTATACTTTTGATGAGGGAAAGCATTTTATTTCATTGCCTTTAGAATGGGAAACTTACGATAAAACAGAATCTTCAAAGTACTCCTTATATAAAATGAATTTTAAGGATGATTGTACAAGTATAACAGGTTCTGTTGAGCTTATAGAAAGCGTAGAAAATTTAAATTCATTTTCTGAAAATGATACATCTAATCAGACTCTTAATTATTATGATGTTCAGATACTTCCATTTGAAAATGAAAGCAATTCAGGAGTCATCTCTGAATACAAGACAAGCATAGAAGACGGATATGATTTTACGAATGAAAGTTATTATGTTTCTGTCGAGGATGGCAAAATATTAAAAGTCATTTTTAATGTTAAAGAATCATCTTATAGAGAAAATTTAAAATCAATTTTTAGTGCAATAATTGAAACTGCAAAGTAGTAAATAAAGTTTGCTAATATAAAGCATAAGTATTATAATTTATGGTATATAGGAGGAGCATAGGCTTCTCCTTAATGCTTAAAATGTGGGGGAAAGATGAAAACTGATTTATTTGATATATTTGGTATACATATAAGAGGTTATGGAACTATGATTGCAATAGGAATCATAGTAGCTTCAATTATATTTATAAGTAAAGGAAAAAAGAAAAATTATGATGAAAATAGTCTTCTTAACATAATAATTATTACAGTCATATTTGGGATGATTGGAGCAAAACTTTTATTTATAATTACAGAAATTAAGGATATAATTAAAAATCCATCTATTCTTCTTAATATAGGAAATGGATTTGTTGTATATGGAGGAATAATCGGAGGAATATTCGGAATTTATATTTATTGCAGAAGAAAATCATGGAATATTTTTGAAATACTTGATATGATAGCAGCTCCACTTGCTATAGCTCAGGGCTTTGGAAGAATAGGATGCTTTCTTGCAGGATGTTGCTATGGAAAAGTTACAACATCACAGTTTGGAGTTGTATTTCCTCAGAATTCTCTAGCTTATCCACCTGGTATTCCACTTATTCCTACACAATTATACTCATCTGCGTTTGATTTTAGTTTAGGTATTTTTCTTATGCTCTTTTCTAGAAGAAAAAAGAATAATGGAAAAGTATTAAGTATGTATTTAATTCTATACAGCATAGGAAGATTTATTATTGAAATATTTAGAGATGATATGCGTGGAAATATAGGATTTTTATCAACATCACAATTTATTGCTATAATTACGCTTATAGCTGGAGCTATTCTATTCAAACTAAGTACTAATAATATTTTTAAGGGAGAGATGAAGAACGTTGAAAAGGAAAATTAGCTTTTTAATAGCAGTAGTATTGAGCTTTTCTTTAACATGTTCTGGATGTAGCATTTCTGATAATATAGGAGTTAAGCTTGGTCTTATTAATAATCAGTTTGATTACATGAAGCAGAATAAGGTGGATGAAATAGTAATACAAAACGTAAGGGATACTGGCTTTAGATTTATAGTAACTGATACAAAAGCTATAGATGATATATATAGACTTCTTAAAGACGGCAAGCAGGTTGATAAGAAATCAGAGTATGATCCTGATTATATTTTTGAAGTTCATATAGGAGACGAAATTAGAAAGTATAATTATGTTGTTGGCGTTAAAAAAGAAGGAAATTTCTATGATGATGATACAGTTTTTAACGTTTCTAATAATTTAGATGATATAATACTTCAAAATTTATCATTTATAAGAAAACCTAGAAATTTTGAAACAGTATATTACGAGACAATATTAAATGTTCTTGATAAAAAGAAAGATCAAATTAGCGATTTGAAAATAGGAGTAAATTTATCAGCAGATGCTGATTGCTTAAAATACGTATTCTCAAAAAATTTAGAAGAATTTAAAAAACAATTATCTAAGCAGGGATATAATGTATCTATTATAGATGATAATTCTTCAGATTTTGATATTGTTTTAAGTACAAGAAACAGAGGGTATAATAGCAAAATATTTAAAACTGCTATTACTATAAATAATAAAAAAGACAGTTCTTCTAGTATATATTATGTATCAGCAGAATATGATTATCAAAAATGGAATATTAAAGTAAGCGATCCAGATAAGATGCCGGAAGATTGGTAAAAAAATTATAAACAAGAGGAGGATTAATTCATGTCAAGTTGTGATAATTGTCCAAGTAAAGATAAATGTTCAACAAAAGGTGATGGATGTGAAACACAGATACCTAAGGTTGGATCTGAATTTGGAAAAATAAAAAATATTATTGGTATAGTAAGTGGTAAAGGTGGAGTAGGAAAATCTACTGTAACTGGAATAATAGCTACAATTTTAGCTAGCAAGGGATATAAGGTTGGAGTTCTTGATGCAGATATTACAGGACCTTCTATGCCTAGATTCTTTGGAATCAATGAAGAAAGAGGAAAGATAATACCTCTTGATAATGATAAAGTAAAATTTGAACCAGTTGTAACATCAACAGGAATAAAAGTTATTTCAATGAATCTTCTTACACCTGTTGAAGAAGAACCTGTAATATGGAGAGGACCTGTAATAACAGGAGTAGTAAAACAGTTATTTACACAGACACACTGGGGAGAACTAGATTTTCTACTTATTGATATGCCTCCAGGCACAGGAGATACTGCACTTACAGTTATGCAGGAATTCCCTATAAAAGATATTATAATTGTTTCTACACCTCAAGATATGGTATCTATGATAGTTAAAAAAGTAGTAATTATGGCTCAGAAGCTTAAGCTTAATATTAAAGGTGTAGTAGAAAATATGGCTTATATAAGATGTCCCGAATGTGATACTAAAGTAAGAGTATTTAGTAAAAAGTCATCTGATGAAAATGCGGCTTATCTTGGAATTCCATTAATAGGTGAACTTCCTATAAATGTTGAACTTACACAAGCTTTAGAAGATAAAGTAGCAGAACAGTATATACTTAGTAATGATATTTACTCAATGATATTTGGAGGGCTTTACTAGATTATAGATTTCTTTTAATGAATAAAAAATATTTCTTGGGAAATAATATTTTATTGTACAGAATATTATGCGAAAAGAAAGGATGAATATTCATGAAAGTTCAAGTAAATAAAGATGAGTGTGTTGCATGTGGATTATGTCCATCAATATGTAGTGAATGTTTTGAAATTGAGGACGATGGTAAGGCTGGATGTATATTAGACGATGTACCTTCAGAATACGAAGATCAAGTAAAAGAAGCAAAAGAATCTTGTCCAGTTGCAGCAATAAGTGTTGAAGAATAAAAAAGCGGCTATATGCCGCTTTTTTTATTCCTATTTATTTTGAATTGTTTATGATTCTATCTATCGGAAGGACTGACATTATTACAAGACATATAATTCCTTCAACAGCCATAAATGGACCATTAACAAAAAGTGAGTAAATAGCAGGTGACATCCCTTCAGGAGCAAATGATCCAAAGAATGCAACGCCTGAAATAAAGTGACATATAAATCTTAATACGATTGCGAGCGTTCCACCTACCCATCTATATTTTTTAAGTCTAAAGAATCCTGCAATCCCAAGTGCTGTAAATGGAAGAGGATAATCAAAAAGAACTTGAATAGGATGAAGTATATAAGGATCCAAAAAAAATGTAATAATTCCAAATAAAAAACCTGTAAAACATCCCACATATGGACCATACATAAATGCGATTATTAGTATAGGTACCATACTTCCGAGCGTAATGCTTCCACCTTGTGGAAAATGATATAGTCTTAAAATCTTTAATATTGTTGCGAGAGCTAAAGCTATTCCTATTCTGGTCATAAGCTGAGGTGTAAATTTGGTTTTGTTGACTTTAAGTAGGAGTAATAATATAAGTAAAACGCCTACTAAGGCTATAATAGAAGTAAGATTACTACCTATTTGCGAAAAACCTTGTGGAATATTTGATATTGTTTTAGATATCTGCACTCCCCAGTCACTTAAAATATTCATAAAAAGCCTCCTAAAAAATTATAACTGATATTAAATCAGCATAATTATTATACACTAGTTACATAATTATGGCTAATAATATCAGTTATATAAATCACTATATATCATATTAAATACTTCAAGTGAATCTTCAATTTGTTTCTTTAATATGGTTTTTTTTAGATTAAATTCGTTTAATCCTTTTTCAGTTATTTTATATATTTTTTGAAACTTTTTATCTGGATCATCCCAGTTGCCTTCAATAAGGTCGTCTTCTTCAAGACGCTTTAAAAGAGGATAAATACCTCCAGTACTTGGAGTCCATTTATTTTGAGTCCTTTTCCCAATTTTATGCGATATATCATTTCCATTGGAAGGCTCAATAGAAAGTATATAAAGTACATAAATTGGAAGAAGGCCTTTTGTAAATACCTGACATGATGAAGGCTTATTGCTTATTTGCTTTTTTAATTTAGAAAGCTTTTTTTTATAATCATCATAAAGTCGTTTTTCTTCAGCTTTTATATCTTTATTTGATATATAAGTATTCATATTAGTCTACCTTTTCGATAATAAAACCAATAAGACCAGAACCTGTATGTACTCCTAAAGCAGGACCGATTTCTCCTCCAAGTGTACATTCTACAATATTAGGATAGTCTTTTATAAGTTCATATAAAGATTGAGCTTTTTCTGGAGCGTCCCCATCCATAATCCATAGCTTGCATTTATTTTTATCAGTATATGTTTTAATTATTTTTGATAGTTTTGTTATTGATTGCTTTATTCCTCTTATTTTATATGCAGTATGATATATTCCGTCATCACCAACTTCTATTATAGGTTTTAAGTTTAAAGCATCGGCAATTGTTCCAGAAACTTTTCCAATACGTCCGCCTTTTCTTAAATATTCTAATGAATTCATTGTAAAATAAACATCAATTTTATCTCTTAATGAAGGAAGAAGACTTTTTATTTCTTCAAAAGATTTTCCTTCTTTTATGAATCTCTCGCAGTTTAATATCATTGCACCTTCTGCCATTGTAAGAGTCATTGAATCAAATACAAATGCGTCTATACCTGTATAAGTTTCTGCAGCAAGTCGTGCAGCATTAAATGTACCTGAAAGACCACTTGATATTGTAATTACTATAGCGTGAGTATATCCTTCTGATTTAAGCCTCTTAAAAGCGGATATAAACTTCTCTGTACTTGGAAGCGATGTTGTAGGTATTTCATTTGGAAGCATGCTGTAGAGCATTTTAGGTGTTATATCAATACCGTCATCATATTCTTTATCAGAAAATATTATTTTAAATGGTAATATCTCTATATTATGTTCATTTGCGTATTCTCTTTTTAAATCACAGGCACTATCTGTTATTAGTGCTATTTTTTCCATAATAGTATCCTCCTTAAATATTAATATAATAATTATATCATTACTGATAACTATATCAATAGTGATATGATTATTTTTTAAATCTATATTTACATAATTTAAAATATGTGGACAGTAGTATTTACCATACATTAAAAAAGGTGTATTATAGTCAAGCGGTAGAAACATATAAAAATCCGTCAAAAATGAAGAGAATTAGAGGATATAAGATTTAAATATAAAATTTGGCTTTATGCTCAAAAAATAAATTGTTGATTAGGTGAATATATTAAAGTATAATATGTTGGTAGTCAAAAACATACTATATATTGTGTTGTGGAGGTAGTAAGAATGCTATATGTTGTGAAAAGAGATGGCAGGAAAGTAAAATTTAATCCTGAAAAAATAGTTAATGCCATTAATGGTTCAGCGGTTGAAATCGGTTTGAATCTTAAAGAAAGTGAAGTGCTTGATACTGTACAGAAAGTAATTACTTATATAGAAGAAGAAGAAAAAAATGAGGTATCTGTTGAAGAAATTCAGAATCTTGTTGAAAGAGCACTAAAAAAGGAAGGGTATACTAATATTGCGAATGCATATTCCGCATACAGAAGAGAAAGAACAAAAATAAGAGATATAAAATCTGATCTTATGAGAACAATTCAGAAGATTGGAGTTGAAACAGATAGAGACAATGCTAATGTTGGAAATAACTTTAGTTCAAAACTTTTAAGAATTGCATCTGAATCAAATAAATGGCATAATTTAGCTTTAATGCCTAAAAAGCTTGCAAAAGCTCATGAAAATGGAGATTTATATTATCATGATTTAGATAGTTATAATTTAACAGTAAACTGTCTTCATATACCAACTAAAAAAATGCTTGTAAATGGATTTAATACTGGATATGGAACTATAAATAGACCAAGAAGAATAGAAACTGCTGCAGAGCTTTCATGTATTCTTCTTCAGTCAACACAGAATGATATGTTTGGCGGACAGTCTCATCCTGATTTTGATAATGATATGGGAACATTTGTAGAACCTACAAGACAGGAAGTAAGAAAGCAGCTTAAGGAAATTGGAGTTCCTGATGATAAATTAGAAGAACTTGTTTCTAAAAGACTTGTAGAGAGAGTTCATCAGGCTATGCAGGGCGTTGTATACAATTTAAATACAATGCATTCAAGAGCAGGTTCTCAGGTGCCATTTAGTTCTGTAAATATAGGTCTTCCAAAGAGCAAGGATGCAGCACTTGTATGTGAAGCATTTCTTGAAGAATATGAAAAAGGATTAGGAAAAGGTGAGCAGCCGATATTTCCTAATATAATTTTCAGAGTAAAAGATGGAATTAATAGAGAAGAAAATGATCCATATTATTATTTATTTAAGATAGCATGTAGAGTTGCATCTAAGAGAATGAATCCTACATTTATGAATATTGATGCAGACTTTAATAAGAAATATTACGATATGGGATACGTTCCAGCTACAATGGGATGTAGAACTTATATAATGAGCAATATAAATGGAGAGCCAGGATGTGAAGGAAGAGGAAATATAGCACCATCAACTATAAATCTTCCAAGAATAGGTCTTCAAGCTGGTAAGGATTTAGATAAATTCTTTGATATTTTAGATAAGAGATTAGAACTTGCTAAAGACTCATTATTAGATAGATATGATGTCCTTAAACATCTTAGAGTAAAAGACCTTCCATTCGTTGCAGGACAGGGACTTATGAAAGGCTCTGAAGGACTTAAACCAGACGATTCTATTGAACCTATATTAAAACAGGGAACATGGGGAGTTGGATTTATAGGTCTTGCAGAAACTCTAGTTGCACTTACAGGAAAGCATCATGGAGAAGATAAAGTTTCAAGAGAGCTTGGATTAAAGATAATAGGACATATAAGAGAATACTGCGATAAGCTTACAAAAGAACTTAAGCTTAACTGGAGCTGCTATGCTACTCCTGCAGAAGGATTATCTGGAAAGTTTATAAAACAAGATCAAAAAGTATTTGGAAAAATAGATGGAGTAACTGATAAGGAATATTATACAAATAGTTTCCATATACCAGTAGGATTCCCAATTTCAATAAAGGATAAGATTGATATTGAAGCACCATATCATAAGATTTGCAATGGTGGACATATAAGTTATCTTGAAGTTGATGATTGTCCTACAGAAGAAACAATAATGGATATTGTTAGGTATGCATATACTAAAACTAATATAAGCTATATGGGAATTAACTTCCATATAAAATATTGTAAAAACTGTGGAACTTATCTTACTAACAATGAAAGTAAATGCCCTAATTGTGGAAGCACAGACATTCAAGGAATATCAAGAGTTACTGGATATTTAAGTCTTGATGAAAGATTTGGAGCAGGAAAAGCTGCTGAAAGAGAAGATAGACTTACTAATACAAAGACTCATGTTCATAGATATGCTTAAACATTAGAGATAAAAAAGTAAATTAGAAACTGAATATAAAAGGACAGATATAGAAGATTTTAAATAATGGAAAATCTTCTATATCTGTCCTTTATTTTTTAAAAATTAAATATTAAGTAAAATTAGAAAAATGCAACAAGAGCAAAAAAACTTGCAGGAATAACAAAAAAGAGACTTAATTTTATAAAAAAAAGTGCTTTTAGTGAATTGAAAGGTCACTTTTATTGCAAAAACACTTGTATATGTATTATCAGTTATGATATTATATTTATATTGCATCAGAAGGAATAAAGCAAATATAAATATTTTGGGGGGAAGATTTTTATGTCAGTTTTTAATGAAAAAACAGGTCAAAAGGTAACAATTGTAGATACTACATTAAGAGATGGGGAACAGACAGCAGGAGTTGTATTTGCAAATCAAGAAAAAGTTATGATAGCAGAAATGCTGAGTGAACTTGGAGTAGATCAGCTCGAGGTTGGAATTCCAACAATGGGTGGAGATGAAAAACAGGCAATTAAAGAAATTGTAAAGAGAAATTTAAAATCAAGCATTATGGCTTGGAATAGAACAGTAATAGGTGATATAGAGCAGTCAATTGACTGTGGAGTTGATGCAGTTGCAGTTTCAGTTTCAGTTTCAGATATTCATATAAAACATAAACTTCAAAAATCCAGAGGATGGGTTCTTGAAAACATGGTAAAATCTGTAGAATTTGCAAAGAAAAATGGGCTATATGTTTCTGTTAATGGAGAGGATGCATCAAGAGCAGATAGAGATTTCTTAGTTGAATTTATAAATGCAGCTAAGAGTGCAGGAGCAGATAGATTTAGATATTGTGATACAGTTGGAATAATGGAGCCATTTAAATTATGTGAGGATATTAAATATATTCATGACAAAACTCATTTCGATATAGAAATGCATACACATAATGATTTTGGTATGGCAACAGCAAATGCACTTGCAGGAATAAAAGGCGGAGCATCTCATGTAGGAGTAACCGTTAATGGTCTTGGAGAAAGAGCTGGAAATGCTGCACTTGAAGAAGTTCTTATGGCACTTATGATAGTATGTGGATTTAAAGAAGATGGAATCAAGACACATATGTTTAAAGATTTATCTGAATATGTATCAAGAGCATCTGGAAGAGAACTTCCTAAATGGAAAGCTATAGTTGGTTCAAACATGTTTGCACATGAGTCTGGAATACATGCAGATGGTGCTATAAAAGATCCTCATAATTATGAAGCATTTGATCCAAGTATAATAGGACTTCAAAGACAGATTGTAATAGGAAAACATTCTGGAAGAGCCGCTATAAAGAACAAGTTTAAAGAATATAACATAGACCTAACAGATGAAGAATCTAAGGGAATATTAGAAATTGTAAGATCTACATCAGTAAGACTTAAGAGAAGCCTTTTTGATAAAGAACTTGCACAAATTTATAAAGAATATGAATCAAAGAAAAATAATTAAGCGAATGAATAAATAATTTACAGGGGTGATTATAAGTTGGGAGACAATTTAGTTTATAAGATATTAAAAAGTCATTTAGTAGAAGGAGAGCTTAAAATAGGTGAGCCTATAAGTTTAAAAATTGATAAAACTCTTACTCAGGATTCAACAGGAACTATGGCATATCTTCAGCTTGAAGCTATGGGAATTGATAGAGTAAAAACAAAGAAATCAGTTGCATTTATTGATCATAATATGCTTCAGCAAGGGTTTGAAAATGCTGATGATCACAAATTTATTCAGACAGTAGCATCAAAATACGGAGTATATTTTTCAAAACCTGGTAATGGAATATGTCATCAGATATTTCTTGAAAGATTTTCAACTCCAGCAGATACTTTAATAGGTTCAGACAGTCATACTCCAACAGCAGGAGGAGTAGGAATGCTTGCCATGGGAGCTGGTGGACTTGATGTTGCACTTGCCATGGGAGGTGGAGCATACAATATAAATACTCCAAAAGTAGTTAAAGTTAATTTAAAAGGAAAATTAAATAAGATGGTATCTGCAAAAGATATTATTCTTGAAGTATTAAGAAAATTAACAGTAAAAGGCGGAGTAGGGAAAGTATTTGAGTATGCAGGAGAAGGAGTTAAGACTCTTTCAGTTCCAGAAAGAGCCACAATTACAAACATGGGTGCAGAACTTGGAGCTACAACATCTATATTCCCAAGTGATGAAAGAACATTGGAATTCTTTAAAGCACAGAAAAGAGAAGAAGATTTTATAGAGTTTAAACCTGATGAAGATGCTATATATGATGAAGAAATAGAAGTAAATTTAGATGAACTTGAGCCTCTTACAGCAAAACCACATAGCCCTGATAATGTTGTTACAGTAAATGATGCTGGAAAGATTAAAGTTGATCAAGTATTTATAGGAAGCTGTACAAATTCTTCTTATATGGATCTTATGAAAGTTTCAAGAATATTAAAAGGAAAAAAAGTAAACCCTAATGTAAGTTTAGTTATTGGACCAGGTTCAAGACAGGTAATGGAAATGATAGCTAGAAATGGTGCGTTAGCTGATATCATAAGTGCAGGAGCAAGAATTCTTGAAAATTCATGTGGACCATGCATAGGAATGGGTCAGGCGCCAGGAACAAATGGAATTTCACTTAGAACTGTAAATAGAAATTTCTATGGAAGAAGTGGAACTTTATCAGGAAAAATATATATAGTAAGTCCTGAAACTGCAGCAGTTTCTGCAATTAATGGATATTTAACAGATCCAAGAGAAATGTTAGATGTAGATCTTGATATTAAAATGCCAGAGAGATTTATAATAGATGATTCTATGATAATTCCTCCAGCACCAACAAATGCTGAAGTTACAGTAGTAAGAGGACCTAATATAAAGCCATTCCCATTAAATTGTGAATTAACTGATGATATTTCTGGTAAAGTTGTGATTAAAGTAGAGGATAATATTACAACAGATCATATTATGCCTTCAAATTCAAAGCTATTACCATTTAGATCAAATATTCCATATCTTTCTGAATTCTGTTTTAGCACAATAGATAAAGATTTTCCAAAGAGAGCTAAGGAAAATAACGGAGGATTTATTGTTGCAGGAGAAAACTATGGTCAAGGATCAAGCAGAGAACATGCTGCTTTAGCACCACTTTATCTTGGAATAAAAGGTGTTATTGCTAAATCATTTGCAAGAATTCATAAGGCAAACTTAATTAACAATGGAATTGTTCCTATGGTTTTCTTAAAAGCTGAAGATTATGATAATATAAATCTTTTAGATGATTTTGAAATAGACGGAGTTAAAGATGCATTAGACAGTGGAAAAGTTACAGTTATTAATAAAACTAATGGATTGAAGTTTGAAGTCAAAGTTGAACTTACAGAAAAAGAAATAGCTGTAATAAAAGCTGGTGGAAGACTTAATTATGTTAAGAATAACAGATAAAATTATAAAGAAGATTTTCTTATAAAAAATACTTAAAAGAGTTTTTGCTTTATTGCAGAAGCTCTTTTTTAATAAATAATTTTTAGATAAGTGCTATAGTAATGATATAATTAGGTTATAGTTTTTACTAGAGTAGTTATAGAAAGAAGTTGGATACATGGATAAGAATATAAAACTTGCAGGGATAGAGCATGAGACCCTTGTTAATGGACCTGGAATGAGAAGAGCTTTTTTTGCTCAGGGCTGTAGACATAATTGCAAAGGCTGCTTTAATCCTGAAACTCATGATTTTAATGGCGGAGTAGAAAAAGATATGGATGAACTTATAAAAGATGTTTTAGAAAATCCTATGCTTAAAGGTGTTACATTTAGTGGTGGAGATCCTTTAGAGCAGGCAGATAAATTTAGTTATATGGCTAAAGCTTTTAAGAAAGCTAACTTAAATATCTGGAGCTACACAGGATATACTTTTGAATATATACTAGAGCATTTAGATGATAAAAAAGGCTGGAGAGATTTCATTAATATAATAGATGTACTTGTTGATGGAAAATTTCAGGAGGACAAAAAAGAAGAAGGACTTAAATTCAGAGGATCTTCTAATCAGAGAATTATAGATGTTAAAAAGAGTTTAAAAGAAGGAAAAGTTATAACTCTTGATTATTAATTAAAAAATAAACTTTCCACAGGTTATTATAAAAAATATAGATAACTTGTGGAAAGTTCTTTTTTATATGTGGATAACTTATTTTGTTTTATATCCTTCTGGATGATTTTTATGCCATGTCCATGCATCAGCAATAATTTTTTCAATGAAAGTCTTTTTAGGATTCCAATGAAGAATCTTTTTTGCCTTATCAGCACAAGCTATAAGCTTTGCAGGATCTCCACCTCTTCTTGGACCTATTTTAGATGGAATGTTGATTCCTGTTACTTTTCTTGCAGTTTCAACAATTTGTTTAACTGAGAAGCCTTCGCTGCTTCCTAAGTTAAATACATCACTTTTTCCACCGTTTAATAGATACTTCATTGCTAAAATATGTGCATCTATTAAATCTTCAATATGAACATAATCACGAACGCATGTACCATCGTCTGTAGGGTAATCTTCACCGCATATTGTTATACAGTCTCTTTTTCCCATAGCTGCTTGTAAAACTATAGGGATAAGATGTGTTTCAGGATTATGATCTTCTCCTATATTACCGCCTTCTTCAGCACCTGCAACGTTGAAATATCTAAGTGCTACATATTTTATGTCGTATGCCATATCGCACCATTTCATCATTTTTTCCATTATGAGTTTTGTTTCTCCATAAGGATTAGTTGGGCAAGTTTCCATATCTTCTGTTATTGGAATTTTTTTAGGTTCTCCATAAGTTGCAGCAGATGAAGAGAATACTATATTTTTAATTCCTGCTTCTTTCATTGCTTCAAGAACGATTTGAGTTCCGTAAATATTGTTATTAAAATATTTAAGAGGTGCTTTCATTGATTCAGGAACAATTGAATTAGCAGCAAAATGAATTATTCCGTCTATATCTTCTTTAGCAAAAACATCTAAAAGGAATTTCTTGTCTCTTATATCTCCTTCATAAAATTTAGCTTTAATATCTAAAGCTTCTCTATGTCCTGTTTGAAGATTATCAATAACGATAACTTTATTATTTTCTTTTATTAATTTAGATACAGCATGAGAGCCTATGTATCCAGCTCCGCCTAATACTAAAATATTCATAAGTATTCCTCCATTTAATTATTTTTAAAATAAAACCTTTACTTTATTATTATTATTATAGCACTAAGAAATTTAAATAACTACACAAAACAATATGTGAAGCCGTTATTTAAGAATAGATTGCATTAATTTATGACATACTAATTTAGAAAAGTTTAACTTAAGGAGAAATGAATTTATGAAAAAATTATTATATATAACAGTTAATTCAAAACCAGAAAATATGTCATCAAGTAAGACTGTAGGAAGAGCATTTGTAAATAGATTTATAGAAAAAAATAGTGATTATACTGCTGAAGAGGTAGACCTTTATAAATGCCATATACCAAGGCTTGAATACAAATATTTTGAAGGGAGAAATACTCTTTTAAATGCAGAATCAATAGAAACTTTAAGCAAAAAAGATCAAGATGAAGTAAAAACTATGATAAGTCTTACAGAGCAGTTTAAGGAAGCAGATGTTTATGTAATAGCAGCACCTATGTGGAGTCTATCTTTCCCTGCACCCCTTAAAGAATATATTGATTGTATCGTTATGGATGGAAAAACTATATCTATAAAGGAAAAGAAAGTTGAAGGATTACTTAATGATAAATATAGATCAGCAGTATATATTCAGTCATCAGGAGCAGCAATACCATGGGCACTTAGAATGGTTATGAATAAAGGATTAAATTATGTAGAAAATGTGTTTAAAGCTATGGGAATAAAAAAGTTTCAAGAACTTCTTGTAGATAAAACAGGAACTACTGAAGAAGAAAGACAGCAGAGTATTTACGAAGCTATGAAAAAAATAGATTCTATTATTAATGAGATTTAAAACCAAAATTTAACTTTATTTGCAGGATATTATATAATATATTTGAAATATCAAAAAATGGGAGATCAGGATATGATACAGATTTATTTAAAGCTTGACTCAAAAGCTCCCCAGCTTATATGTAATGCCTGCGGTAAATGTAGCAGTGTTATCGGGAGAAATTTAGGACATATAAAAAATAGAGGCTGTTGTTTTTATTTTCCAAAATTCAATTTATACGAAATACATAAAATGGTTAAAAGTGATGAGGGAATGGATAATTTAAAGATGATTATAAAGCGGCCTCAAACAAAAATTTATAACTATTATATTCATGCAGTTGGAGATTTTGATAAAAAAATGTATGATGAACATATGAAAAAAGGTTTTGATAAAGATGAACAAAAGATAAAAGATAAAACTTTATTCTTTAGAACATGCCCATTTGTAAAACCAAAAGTGGGATGCACCATGAAACCTGAGTTTAGAAGTTACGTATGTAACTTATTTTTATGTAATGAAATCATGGAAGCATTTAAAGATTCGGATGAATTTAAAAAATATATAAAAGAAAGGGACAGCTATTCAAGATATGTAGATTGGGAAAATACCTCTATTCAGATGTATCTTGAAGAAAGAGGACTAGATCTTATACACAATTTTGATAAGACAATAGAAGCTCTTAAAAAGATGCCTCTTGAAATATATGAATTCCCTCGTTTAAAACAAATAGAAGCAAAGTTATAAAAATTAAGAACGTAGAAGATTTGCTTATTGAAATCTTTTTACGTTATTTTTTGTTTTAAAGAAAACTATATTTTTCATTCTTAAAAAAAAGAAATATTCTAGTGATAAGCTATTTCCTTCTTTTCGTAGTAGAGTACCAGATAAAAGAAGAAAGGGAATTAATGCTATTCTAAAAAATATGGATTAAATGAATATAATGAATATGAGCTATTAAAGAAAAGTGGAGGGCGTCTGCCGATTGACACTATTGAGTTTATTGATCCTATACTAGATAATGGAGAAGAGCCTGTAGAGAGAAATTTTTATGTGGCTGGTTTTAGGCATCATGCAGGTTGTGATGGAACTTGTTGTAATAATAGTATCACTTTAAATAATGGAGAAAAATTATATTTAGAATTAGAGCCAACTAATAAATATGATTCATGTGCAGTGAAAATAAATAATGAAGATAATATTTTGATTGGATATATTCCAAGATATTACAGCGAAGCAGTGTATGGATTTATTAATAAAGGAGCTAAATATGAATTGAATATTTCTGAAATTAATAAAAATAAAGACAACTGTAATGAATGCGTAAAAGTATTTTTAAAAATAAATAGAAATTAGATATATAATATAAGGAGGTTTAAAAAGCCTCTTTTTTGTATGCATTAAAATGTGCGCGACGTTGATAATAAATCAAAATAAAAAAGGCAGTATAGCATAATCTACTATACTGCCAAAATTAACAAATTAAAATTCGCTGTTTCCTGGTGTTCTAGGGAATGGTATTACGTCTCTTATGTTAGTCATTCCTGTTACATACATGATAAGTCTTTCAAATCCAAGACCAAATCCTGAATGCATAGTTTCTCCATATTTTCTAAGTTCTAAATACCACCAGTAATCTTTTTCGTTAAGATTTAGCTCTTTCATTCTCTTCTTTAATCTATCAAGGCTTTCTTCTCTTTGGCTTCCACCTATGATTTCTCCAATTCCAGGTACTAAAAGATCAGCAGCTGCAACTGTTTTGTTGTCTTTATTCATTTTCATGTAGAATGCTTTTATTTCCTTAGGATAATCAGTTACGAAAACTGGTTTCTTAAAGTGTTCTTCTGTTAAGTATCTTTCATGTTCTGTTTGAAGATCAATTCCCCATGATACTGGGTAATCAAATGGCTTTGAAGCTTTTTCTAATATTTTAACAGCTTCTGTATAAGATACTCTTGCAAAATCAGAGTTTACTACATGGTTAAGTCTGTCAACTAAACCCTTATCAACAAATTTGTTGAAGAATTCTATTTCTTCAGGACAATGTTCCATTACATATTTTATTACGTATTTAAGCATTGCTTCAGCAAGATCCATATCATCAGAAAGATCTGCAAATGCTATTTCTGGTTCAATCATCCAGAATTCAGCAGCATGTCTTGTTGTATTTGAATCTTCCGCTCTGAATGTAGGTCCAAAAGTATAAACATTTCTAAATGCTAAAGCATAAGTTTCAGCGTTTAGCTGTCCTGATACTGTAAGATTTGTTTCTTTTCCGAAGAAATCTTTTGAGAAATCTACTTTACCATCTTTAGTAAGTGGAGGATTTTTAGGATCTAAAGTTGTTACTCTGAACATTTCTCCTGCACCTTCACAGTCACTTCCAGTAATTAAAGGTGTATTTACATATACAAAGTCTTGATCCTGGAAGAATTTATGTATTGCATAAGCTGCTACTGAACGAACACGGAATGTTGCAGAAAATGCGTTACTTCTTGGTCTTAAATGTGCTATAGTTCTTAAGTATTCAAAAGTATGTCTCTTTTTTTGAAGAGGATAATCAGAATTTGACATTCCTTCAATTGAAACTTCTTTTGCATGAATTTCAAAAGGCTGTTTAGCATCTGGTGTTTCAACTAATGTTCCAACAACTTTTATTGATGAGCTTATTGGAAGCTTTGAAATTTCTTTAAAATTATCAAGTTTATCGTCGACTACTACCTGTATATTTTTAAAGAAAGAACCATCATTAACTTCGATGAATCCAAATGCATTTGATGCTCTTAATGTACGAATCCATCCTGTAATTGTTACTTCTTTTGATGCGAAATCACTAGTATTTCTATAGAGATTTCTAATTAATGTTGAGTTTGACATTTATTTACCTCCACAATAAATGATTTATTATTACATGAAAAAAATTTTTCATTCACTTAAATATAAATAAATGAATGAAAATTTATAAAATGATTAACATTATATGCAATAATATAATTTTACAACACTTTAATTTTTAATGCAAGAATCAAGCTTATTCTGTACCAGATTCAATTCCTGCAATTAAAGAGGCTGGGAAATCAAGCATAGTCATATCTTTTACTATTCTTTTAACTTCATAAGAAACTTCTTTTATATGTACTTTCATGCCATATTCTGCTGAAATATCGATTAAAGCATATGTTCCTATAGGTTTTCCTATTTTAGGCTTTCCAATACTTCCTGAATTTATAAATACTTTTTTATTAAATTCTTTCATAGATGGGATATGTGTATGTGCACAGACAAGAACGTCACCATCTAAAGAATCCATAATATCAGATGTGTTTTTATCATTTTCAAATAAGTATTCATTTATTTTTCTAGGACTTCCATGTACAAATACAAATTTTTTATTACATACAGTAAGATTTAACGATGTTGGAAGATTTTCAAGAAAACGTCTATTTTCTTCTCTTAGCTCGTCCACTGTCCATGGAAGAGAAAAACTGTTAATTGAAGTTTCTCTTATATAAGAGTATTCATTATTAACAACAGACTCATCGTAATTACCTTTAATACATAATATATGTCGTCTTCTTATAAGAGCTATAGTTTCATTTGGGTGAGGGCCATAGCCTACAAGATCACCTAGACAGATTATGGTATCTGCTTTTTCATTATCAATATCTTCAAGTGCATTTATAAGCGCATAAACATTTGCGTGTATATCTGAAATAACTGCTATTTTCATATAATAATTCTCCTTATCTAAATAACTAAATATATTATATAGTAGTTATAAAGCACTGTGAAGAGAAATACAAAATTATTAAAAGAAAATATAAATAGTGGTAAAATAATGTTATATATTATTAGAAAATGAGGTCTTTTTATGAAAAATAGAATTGATAAAGTAATAGAAAAAATGAAAGAAAAAAATGTCTATCAGATAATAGTTACATCAAAAGCATCATTATATTATTTGACAGGTATTTTAATTGAATCAGGGGAGAGAATGATAGCATTTTATATAAATACTGATGGTGAGAAAAAACTTATCATAAATAAACTATTTTCTCTGCCAAAGCATATGGACATAGAAACAATATGGTATACAGATAGTGATGATCCTGTTTCATATTTAAATGATATAGTAAAAGAAAATGAAGTTCTTGGAATAGATAAATTCTGGCCTTCATGTTTTCTTCTTCATCTTATGGAATTTAATAAAGTAAAAAAATTTATAAATTCATCAGATATTATAGACGAAATGAGAATGGTTAAAGATGAAAAAGAAAGAGAACTAATGAGAAAATCATCTAAAATAAATGATACTGTTATGGAGAAATTTTTTAATGAATTAAAAGAGGGCATAAGTGAAAAAGCATGTGCAAAAATTCTTCAAGATTTATATGAAACTGAGGGCGCATCAGGTGAATCATTTAGTTCTATTGTAGCATTTGGAGTTAATGCAGCAGATCCTCATCATATGTGCGATGATACAAAATTAGAATATGGGGACAACATAATAATTGATATAGGCGGAATTTATAATAATTACTGTTCTGACATGACACGAACAGTTTTTTATAAAAAAGAGCCTGACTTTGAAAAAAAGAAAATATACGAAATAGTTAAAGAGGCTAACCTTAAAGCAATATCTAAAGTTAAAGAAGGCGTTACTTTTTCTGACATAGATAAAGAAGCAAGAAGCTATATAGAGCAAAAAGGATATGGAAAATTTTTTACTCATAGGACAGGCCATAGTGTCGGAATTGAGATACATGATAAAGGTGATGTAAGTTCATCTAATAATGATACTGTAAAAGAAGGAATGATTTTTTCAATAGAACCTGGTATCTATATTCCAAATGAGTACGGTGTTAGAATAGAGGATCTTGTTATGGTAAAAAAAGATGGCGTTGAAGTTCTTAATGGAGTTTCTAAAGAATTAAAAGTCATAGAATAGTAGAAAAGGACAGTAACAAATGACAAACTTTCAAAGGACAAATTGTTAAATGACAAATGACAAATGTGGTGGAAATTCCACAGGAATTTCATTGTATGGTTTTTTGCGTTTTAGCGCAAAATACTAGAGCTTTCGCCTAAAGCGAAAGCTCATATATTTTAGTTCCTGCGATTTGAGCAGAAATTTCAATAATTATCAATTATACATTAGCACATTATCAATTCTATCAAATTCCAAGTTTTTGCGCTCAAGCAGAAACATCCCCCTTTGTCATTTGTGCTTTGTCATTTGAAATGCTATTTTAAAAATTTATCTGCAACTAAAACTACGTCTCCTGCGCCTACAGTAAGAACTATATCTCCTGATGATGCGTTTGATTTTAAGTACTTTGCTGCTTCATCATGTGAATGAACATTTATACATTTGATGCCTTTTTTTCTTAAAGCATCTCCTAATTCATCAGATGATACAAGACCAGTATCCTTTTCACGTGCTGCGTATATATCCATTAATATAAGCTCATCAGTATCGTTAAAAGCTTCTGTGAATTCTTTAAATAAAGCTTTTGTTCTTGTATATGTGTGTGGCTGGAATACACAGTATATTTTCTTATGCTCTATATGTTTTGCAGTGCTTAATGTTGCTTTTATTTCTGTAGGGTGATGTGCATAGTCATCAATTACTGTGACACCATCTTTTTCACCTTTATATTCAAATCTTTTATGAGCACCTTTGCATACTTTTAAGCCGTCTATTACAGCGGTATCATCTACATTAAATATAGAAGAAACTGCTATTGATGCAAGTGCATTTAAGATATTATGCTTTCCAGGAACATTTAATGTAACTTTAAACGCTACCTTATTATCTTTTACTACATCAAATGATGCACATCCTTTTTTAGAGAAAGTAATGTTTTTAGCTGTAATGTCAGCATCTTCAAAACCGTAACTTATAGTATTGCATTTTGCATTTTTTATAATTTCAGACACTCTACGGTCTCCAGCATATCCAACAAGATAACCATCTTTAGGAATTAGCTTTGAAAAGTCTGAGAATGTATCATAAATTTCATTTATATCCTTATAATAGTCAAGATGATCTGCATCTATATTTAAAATAACACCTACATAAGGGAAGAAGCTTAAAAATGATCTTTTATATTCACATGCTTCTGTTATGAAATATTCACTATTTCCTATTCTGAAATTTCCACCTATAGCATCAAGGTCTCCACCTATTAATATTGTAGGATCAAGCTGTGCAGAAAGAGATATGTTTGAAATCATAGAAGTACATGTTGTTTTTCCGTGTGTTCCTGAAATAGCGACATTGTATTTATGACCTTTCATTATTCTGCCTAAAAATTCTGCTCTTGTCATAAGAGTTATGTTTTGCTCTTTAGCTGCTAATATTTCTGGATTGTCACTAGGTATTGCAGCTGTGTAAACTACTATATCAACATCCTTAATATTATCTTTGCTATGACCAATATAGACCTCTGCACCGAGTTTTCTTAATTTCTTAATTACAGCTGAATCTTTAAAATCTGAACCAGATACTTTAAAACCACTGTTTAAAAGTACAGCTGCAAGTCCGCTCATGCTAACTCCACCGATTCCTATAAAATGAACTTTTTTATCTCTATCTTTAATAAAATCAAAAGACAAGTTACCAACTCCTTTTCAATAATCAAATAATATCGTAATTATAATTATATACATTTTTTATAAAATATACACTATAAAATTTATTTTATATTATATGCAAAAACAAAAAACATTGATATTATTATCAAATTAGAATAAAATATGAATATTAAGAGAAATAAACAAATAATAATTCGTGTAGGTGATATATTTTGAATAAATTTACTAGAAATGAAAGAGTCGTTACAATAACAAAAATATTAATCAATACCCCAAATAAAATAATTGGACTAAATAAGTTTTCTGAACTTTTAAATGCAGCCAAGTCTACAATTAGTGAAGATATAGTTGTAATAAGAGAAATTCTTCAGAAACTTTATATGGGAAAAATAGAGACAATATCAGGTGTTGCTGGTGGAATAAAGTATATTCCATGGTGTGGTTATGAAGAAAAGAAAGCTTTTGCGCTATCTTTATGTAAACATCTTGAAGATAAAGGACGTGTTATGCCTGGAAATATAGTTTATATGACTGATCTTATTTATAATCCTTCCATAATAAATAAGGCAGGCGTTATGTTATCTTCGTGTTTTCAGGATAAAGAAGTCCAGTATGTAATAACAGTTGAAACAAAAGGAATACCTCTTGCTTATGAAGTAGCTAAAAATTTAGGGGTTCAGCTTGTAATAGCAAGAAGAGATAGCAGTATTACTGAAGGACCTACTGTATCAATTAATTATGTTTCAGGTAGTAATGGACGACTTCAGCAGATGTCTTTGTCTAAAAAAGCTATGAAAACTAATAGCAAGTGTATATTCATAGATGATTTTATGAAAGGCGGAGGAACAGCTATTGGAATAAAGAACCTTTTAAATGAATTTGAAAGTGAACTTGTTGGGATAGGCGTTCTTGTTGATAATAAAAAAATAGAGAAAAAACTTGTAGATGAATATGTCTCAGTAGTTGAACTTGAAGAATTTGATAATAATTCTATAATAAAGATGAAACCATCAAATTATTTTTTGTAGAAAAAAATAAGGGAATTTCCAAAAATAAAGAGGAAATTAGTTATTTTTGCAGAAATAATATATATATTAAACATTTGATGCAGCTAAAAGGGGGATAATTAAATGCAGATTACAGATGTCAGAATTAGAAAAATTACATCAGAAGGAAAAATGAAAGCAATAGTTTCTGTTACTTTTGATAACGAATTTGTAGTACATGATATTAAGGTTATTGAGGGACAAGCAGGATTATTTATTGCTATGCCAAGTAGAAAGACACCAGATGGTGAATTTAAGGATATAGCACATCCTATTAATACTCAAGCAAGAGAAAAAATTCAAAGTGCAATATTAGAAGCATATAATAATGCACTTAAAGAAGATAATAGTGAAGAATAAATTTTAAATGGGGGCTGTTACATAATATTATGTAGCAGTCTTGTTTTTTTCTATTACTTGAAATATACATTACTTTAAAATATAATTAACGTAGAATTGATATTTAATGTTTAAAGATAGATTAGGTGGGATAAGAAATGTATAAATGCGCATTAATTTTAGCAGCAGGACAAGGAAAAAGAATAAAATCAGATTTACCTAAAGTTCTGCATAAAGTTTGTGGAAAAGAAATGGTCAAACATGTAATAACTTCAATAAAAAATTCAGGAATAGATGATATTGATGTTATAGTTGGAAAAGGTGCAGAACTTGTTAAAGAAAGGACAGAAGATGATAACGTTTCGTATTCTCTTCAGAATGAACAGCTTGGAACAGGTCATGCTGTAAAGTGTGCTTCTGATTTCTTAAAAGGTAAAGATGGACTTGTAGCAGTTTTTACAGGCGACACCCCTTTAATTGAAGAAAATACAATAAAAAATTTATTAGAATACCATATAGAAAATAAAGATGCTGGAACAGTTTTAACTTCAATAGCAGAAGATCCTAAAGGATATGGAAGAATAAAAAGAGATGAAAATGATGAAGTTTTAAAAATTGTAGAAGATAAGGACTGTAATAGTTCTGAATCTTTAATAGATGAAATAAATGCTGGAATATATGTATTTGATATTAAACTTTTAATTGATTCTTTAGATAAGCTTTCAAATGATAATAAGCAGGGAGAATATTATCTCACTGATATTATAGAAATATTAAAATCAGCTGGAAGAAAAATAGGTGCAGTTAAGACTATATTTGAAGATACAATAGGCGTAAATTCACGTGTACAGCTTGCAGAGGCTGAAGAAATAATGAGAAGAAGAATAAATAGAAAACATATGGAAAACGGTGTTACATTAATAGATCCTAAAACAACATATATAGGACCAGATGTAAAGATTGGAAAAGATACAATATTATATCCTAATAATATATTAGAAGGAAAAACTGAGATAGGAAGCGGTTGCATCCTTTATCAAAATTCGAGAATTGTTGACAGTATAGTAAAAGATGAGGTTACTATTCAGTCTTCAGTTATATTAGAAACAGAAATCGATAATAATACTACGGTAGGACCTTTTGCATACTTAAGACCTGAAACAAAAATAGGTAAGCATACAAGAATTGGTGATTTCGTAGAAATTAAAAAATCAACTATAGCTGATGGTACAAAAGTTTCACACCTTACTTATATAGGAGATGCTGAAGTTGGATCTGAATGTAATTTTGGATGCGGAACAGTTGTAGTAAATTACGATGGAAAAACTAAGAATAAAACTATAATAGGAAATCATAGCTTTATAGGATGTAATACAAATTTAGTATCACCTGTTAAAGTTGAGGACAACACATATATAGCTGCAGGTTCTACAATAACATCTACAGTTAAAGAAGGTGACCTTGCAGTAGCAAGAGCAAGACAAAAGAATATTTCAGGATGGGTTGATAGAAAAGGACTTAGAAAGTAAATTAATGGAGGTTTAAAAGGATGATAACACATGGCAAAAAAATAAAAGTGTTTACTGGTAATTCACATCCAAAGCTTGCTAGAGAAATTGCAGATATTTTAGGAGTACCTATTGGTAAGTCAAAAGTATCCACATTTAGCGATGGAGAAATTTCTGTTGATATAAATGAAACCGTACGAGGAAATGATGTATTTATTGTACAGTCTACATGTTCACCAGTTAATAATAATCTTATGGAACTTTTAATTATGATAGATGCATTTAAAAGAGCATCTGCGGGAAGAATAACAGTTGTAATGCCTTATTATGGATATGCAAGACAGGATAGAAAAGCGAAATCAAGAGATCCTATAACAGCAAAGCTTGTTGCAGATCTTTTAACTGCAGCTGGAGCTCATAGAGTGCTTACAATGGATCTTCATGCAGCTCAGATTCAAGGATATTTTAATATCCCTGTAGACCATCTTTTAGGATCACCTATACTTGCAGAATACTTTATAAAAAAAGGATTTGCAGATTGTAGTGATGTAGTTGTTGTTTCTCCTGATTTAGGAAGTGTAAGAAGAGCAAGAAAGTTTGCAGATAATCTTCATGCACCTATAGCAATTATTGATAAAAGAAGACCAAAGGCTAATGTATCTGAAATAATGAATATTATAGGAGACATAAAGGGAAAAGAATGCATCCTTATTGATGATATGATTGATACAGCAGGAACAATAACAAATGCTGCAAATGCTCTTAAAAAACTTGGAGCAAAAAGCGTATATGCATGCTGTACTCATGGAGTCTTATCAGGCCCTGCTTTAGAGAGAATAGAGAGCTCTGCAATTGAAGAACTTGTTATGCTTAATACAATTCCTTTAAATACAGACAAAACAAATAAAATACATTCTATTTCAGTTGCTCCTCTTTTTGCAGAAGCAATTCAGAGAATATATGATGATGAGCCAATAAGTAAGCTCTTTGAAATGCAGAAAAAGGAAAATTAAAAGAATCTAAAAAATAAGAATATCTAATTAGGGTTGTTACGCTATCATACTGTAACAGCCCTTTAGCTTGTTATAAATTTAAGTAATACTTTTTTATATATGGTATAATAAAGTCCTATAATGGAGGAGTAAATAGATGGATAAATTTAATGGTAAAGTACTTGTTGTAGACGATGATGAAAATATAACAGAAGTGATAAAAATGTATCTTGAAAGCTCTGGATATGGTGTCAGAACTGCTTTAGATGGTAAAAAGGCTAAAGAATTTTATTCAGAATATAATCCAGATATTGTGCTTCTTGATGTTATGATACCATACATAGATGGTGTAGAAGTTTTAAAATGGATAAGAAAACAATCAGATACTCCAGTAATAATGCTTACAGCAAAAGGCGATACATATGATAAGGTACTAGCACTTGAAATTGGTGCAGATGATTATATAGTGAAACCTTTTGAGCCCAAGGAACTTGTGGCAAGAGTTAAAGCTGTACTAAGAAGATATAATAAAGAGCAGACTAAAGAGGATATTATTTACCTTGATAATCTTACAATTGATTCTACATCGTATAAAGTTATCTATAAAGGAAAGAATTTAAAGATGCCTCCTAAAGAATTTGAACTTTTATATTTCCTCTCTTCAAATAAAAATAAAGTTTTTACTAGAGAACAGCTTTTATGTGAGGTATGGGGATATGATTATCCAGGAGATTCTAGAACTGTAGATGTTCATATAAAACGTCTCAGAGAAAAAATAGGAGATGATAATACATGGCAGCTTCAGACAGTATGGGGAGTTGGATATAAATTTGAAATTAAAAAACAAGAGTAGAAGATTAAGTCTTATATATAAACTTATACTTTTATTTTTAATAAATATAGGAATTGTTTTAATCTGTCTTGCAGTATTTCTTTCTCTATATTTTAAAGCAAATTATTTTACTGAAAAAGATCTGCAGTTTGCAAGTGTTGCTTCGCATATAACAGATATTATAGAAAATTATAGTGAACAGGAGCTTAATTATAAATATGAAGAATTAAAGTCTGTAATAGATGTATCCAGTGTATCAACTAATACAGACATATTTTTATATAATAAAAACGATGAGATATATGTATCTTCAAAAAAAGCTAGTGAAATGCGAGATTCAGTTAAGGCACTTAAAGAGAAAAATTTATTTAAAATAAAACAGGGAAAATCAGTAAGAAATATAGATAAATACTATACACTTATTTATCCTATAGGATCTGAAGATGATTATAGAGGGTATCTTATAATGGTGGCACCGTTATCTGTTATATCTGACAGGCTTCATAAAATTTATTTTATAATATGGATACTTTCGATACTAGCTGTTTTTATGGCTTGCGTTACACTTTCTATATTCTGCACAAAAATAATTATAAGTCCGCTTAATCAGATTAATAATATATCAAAGAAATTTGCAAATGGTGAAGTAAATGAAAGGGTAAAGATAAAATCAAATGATGAGATAGGTGAACTTGCATTATCTTTTAATATGATGGCAGAATCGCTTGAAAAAGTTGATAATAATAGAAGAACATTTATATCAAATGTATCACATGAATTAAGATCACCAATAACATCTATAAAAGGATATATTGCAGGAATTCTAGATGGAATAATTCCAAAAGAAAAAGAACATTACTATTTAGATATTGTATATAGAGAAATACGAAGACTTACAAGGCTTATAAATGATCTTTTAGATTTATCTGCAATTGAATCTGGAAGAGTTAAAATTAATAAACAAAAGACTGATATAAATATGCTTTTAAAAGAATGTGCTGTAAAAGCAGAAAGAAAAGCATCAAATAGGGGAATAAAGATAGTAACATGCTTTAACGATAATGAAAAAAAGTTTGTAAGTGCAGATAAAGATAAAATTATACAAGTTATAACTAACCTTATTGATAATGGAATAAAGTACTGTGATAAAAATGGAATTATAAAGATTTCAACTGTTTCAAAATCAGATAAGGTGTTTGTTAACATATATAATAATGGTCCTAAAATCGATGAGAATGAGATAAAACATATATGGGATAGATTCTATAAAATGGATAAAGCTCGTACTAATAAAGTAAGTACAGGTCTTGGGTTATCCATAGTTAGAATGATAATTCTTCAGCATGGAGAAGAAGTATGGGTTGAAAATGATAGTAAAAAAGGAGTTACGTTTATATTTACTCTTACAAAATATGAAAAAAATAAAGGAGAATAGAATATGTTTTTAATAGTTGGACTTGGAAATATAGGAAAAGAATACGAAGGAACAAGGCATAATGTTGGATTTAGAGTTATTGATAATATAGCTTCAAAATATGATATAGATATAAATAAAAAGAAATTTAAAGGTACTTACGGTGAAGGATTTATTGAAAATGAAAAAGTAATACTTTTAAAACCAGATACATTCATGAATTTAAGTGGTGAAAGCGTAAAAGAAGTTCAAAGCTTTTATAAAATAGATTGTGAGAATATAATAGTCATTCATGATGATATAAGTCTTCCTCTTGGCAGAATAAGAATAAGAGGAAAGGGAAGCGCTGGTGGCCATAATGGAATAAAAAATATTATTCAAAATCTTGGTACAGATGTATTCCCAAGAATAAAAGTAGGTGTTGGACAACCAAATGTTGACCTTGTTCATTATGTGTTGGGCAAATTTTCAAAAGATGAAGTTGAGATTTTATCTAAGAGTTCAGACGTTTGTGTACTTTCAGCAGCTGAAATAATTAAAAATAATATTACAGAGGCTATGAATAAATATAATGGATTTAATGCTAATTTAGAATGATGAAAATTTAAGGATGGTGCTCAAAATGAGATTAGAAGGGCTTTTAAAACCACTTAAAGAAAATGAAAAATTTAATAGAATTGTTGAAAATATGGGTTTAGAAAAAGGCCCCATATCTATTTATGATGTTTCTGATTCTGGTAAAAATTATCTTATAGATGCGATATTTGAAAAATCAGGAAAATCGCTTGTGATAATAACAGAAAGCGATATAGAAGCAAAAAATATATATGAAGATTTAAACTTATATACAACAAATGTTTATTATTTTCCAGCTAAAGAAACTGTTTTTTATAACATAGATGCTGTTTCTGGAGATTTAAGATGGGCAAGACTCAAAGTTATAAAAGAAATACTAAATTCCAAAAAAAAGATAGTAGTAACTTCTATTGATGCATTTACAACAAGATATGTTGAACATAAGTTATTTTCAAAATACAGTATAAAAGTAAAAGAAGGACAGGAAATAGATACTAAGGATTTTATAGAAAATCTTGTAAGCTCAGGATATGAAAGAACTGAGGCTGTTGATGGAAAAGGACAGTTCTCAATAAGAGGAGGAATAATAGATATTTATCCTACGTGTTCACTCTATCCATATAGAATAGAATTTTTTGGAGATCAAGTAGACTCCATAAGGACATTTAATACGGTATCACAAAGAAGTATTGAGAAGGTAAAAAGTGCAGATATTTTTCCAGCAAAAGAAATAATAATTTCAGATGAGGATAAAAAATCTGGGTGTCAGAAGCTTTTAGATGAATTTAATGAATTAAAAAAGACTTGTAAAGATAAAGAAAGATTAGACAAACTTGAAACAATTATAAATAAGAATATAGAATCTTTAAATGAAACCGGTTCTTTTGAAAATATAGATAGCTATCTTACTTATTTTTGCGATAAAACAGAAAATCTTTTTGATTATTTAAAAAATTACAAGTTTATATTGTGTAATGTTAAAAGATGTATAGGGAAGATTGACTCTGTTTATCTTGAATTTAATCAAAATTTTGAATCTTTCATGAAAAGAGGAGACATCTTTAAAGGTCAAGGAAATCTTCTTGTAGATAAAGAAGAAGTTTTAGAATTAATGAAAGAAAAAACAGTTATATCCATTGAAAGTCTTCTAGTAAAGGACGATTTCTTAAAACCAATATTTCAAGAATCTATGAAATCGATAACTTTAAATAGCTGTCAGGGAAATGTTGAACTGCTTATATCTTCTATAAAAGAGAAAAAAGATCAAGGATATAAAACAGTAATTTTATCAGGAACAAGACCAAGAGGAGAACGTCTTGTAAATAACTTAATGGAACATGAAATACAAAGTTCATACAAAGACGATATTCAAGATATAAATTTTGGAGAAGTTGTAATAACATTTGGAAATCAGGAAAAAGGTTTTGAATTTCCTGAAGAAAAGGTATGCGTAATTTCGGATATAGAAATATTTGGAGAAGCAAAAAGAAATACTAAAAAGAGAAGAAAAAAGAAAAAAGGAATCGGGAAAATAGGAAGTTTCTCTGAACTTAAACCAGGAGATTATGTTGTTCATTCAAGTCATGGTATAGGAGTATATAAGGGAATAAAGCAGATAGAATCTGCAGGTCATAAAAGAGATTATTTAGATATTGTATATGCTAAAGGTGACAAGCTTTATGTTCCTGTCGAGCAGCTTGATCTTATACAAAAATATATAGGTAGTGAAGGAAAATCTCCAAAAGTAAATAAACTTGGAGGAGCAGAATGGCAAAAAGCAAAGGCAAAAGCCAGAAAATCTATAAATGAGATTGCACAGGATTTAGTTAAACTTTATGCAACAAGAGTGACAGTAAAGGGACATAAGTTTGAAAAAGATACGCCATGGCAGAAACAGTTTGAAGATGAGTTCCCATATGAAGAAACACCAGATCAGATAACTTCACTTGAAGAAATAAAGAAGGATATGGAATCTAATAAACCAATGGAAAGACTTTTATGTGGAGATGTTGGATATGGAAAGACAGAAGTCGCATTAAGGGCTGCATTTAAAGCTGTAATGGATAATAAACAGGTAGCTTTTTTAGTTCCTACAACAATTCTTGCAGAACAACATTATAAGAATATAAAAAGCAGATTCTCAGATTTCCCTGTTAAAATAGACATGATAAGCAGATTTAGAACTGCAAAACAGCAGAAAGAAACTCTAAAGAGGCTTAAAGAAGGAAATGTAGACATTCTTATTGGTACTCATAGGCTTGTTTCAAAAGATATTGAGTTTAAGGACTTAGGTCTTTTAATAGTAGACGAGGAACAGAGATTTGGAGTAAAGCAGAAAGAAAAAATAAAAAATGTCAAGAAAAACGTTGATGTTTTGACATTAAGTGCAACTCCTATTCCAAGAACTCTTAATATGTCATTATCAGGAGTAAGAGATATATCAGTAATAGAAACACCTCCAGAAGAGAGATATCCTATCCAGACTTATGTAGTTGAGCAAAACGATCAGCTTATAAGGGATGCTATTTTAAGAGAAATAGGCAGAGGCGGACAGATATATTTTGTTTATAATAGAGTTGAGAATATAGAAAAAATGGCTGCATATGTTCAAAAACTTGTTCCAGAAGGAAAAGTAGGAATAGCTCATGGACAGATGGCAGAGAGAGAACTTGAAAGTCAGATGATTCAATTTATGAATAATGAGTATAATATACTTGTGTGTACAACAATAATAGAGACAGGTATGGATATAAAAAATGTTAATACAATAATCATATATGAATCAGATAAGATGGGGCTTTCTCAGTTATATCAGCTAAGAGGAAGAGTAGGACGTTCAAATAAAATAGCGTATGCATATCTTCTTTATACAAAAGATAAGGTACTATCAGAAGTCGCAGAAAAAAGACTTAAGGCACTTAAAGATTTTACAGAGCTTGGTTCAGGATTTAAAATTGCGATGAAAGATCTTGAAATAAGAGGTGCAGGAAATATTATGGGTTCATCTCAGCATGGACATATGGCAGCAATAGGATATGATCTTTACTGTAGAATGCTTGAAGATACAGTTAAGCTTATAAAAGGTGAGATAAAGAAAGAACCTGTTGAAACCACAATAGATTTAAAAATTGATGCGTTTATTTCTGAGAATTACATAAAGGATGAAATTCAGAAGATTGAAGTCTATAAAAGAATTGCTGCAATTGAGAATCAAGAAGACTATGATGATATTAAAGATGAACTTAATGATAGATATTCTTCTATACCTGATTCAGTCTTAAATCTTATGAATATAGCTTATATAAAGAGTCTTGCCAAGAATGTATGCATTGAAGAAATAAAAGAAAATAAGGATGAAATAAGATTCATATTCCAAGATGATACATGTGATTATATAAAGATATATAAGTATCTTATTAATAATTATAGAAAGAAAGTAATATTAGAATTTGGAGAAAAGCCTTGTTTTATTATAAAAATGTCCGAAATAAAAAAAGAAGAAGAATTAGAATTTTTAAAAAAATTATTGCATGACATAGTATTGTAACAAATCAAATGTAAAATAGGAAATGTAATATAATAAATTTGAATTATAAATACAAAATTGTTATACTAAATTATATATTTACAGAATAAAAAATAAGTGAGGGAATAATGTTGAAAAAATTAAAAAAATTTATTGTAGCCATAGCAGTATTTGCTTTATCATCATCATTTGTAGGATGTAAAATGGTTCAAAAAACACCCGAAGCAATAAGTAAGACTGTTGTAGCTAAAATCGGAACAGACACAATAACTAAAGGTGACATAGATGATTATCTTACAAAGTCAGGAATTGTTGATTCTCTAAAACAACAATATGGAGAAGATTATGAAAGTAACAGTGAAGCTAAAGAACAGCTTACAAAACAGAAACAGCAGGCTCTTGAAACTTTAGTAGCAGAAAAGATAACATTAAAAAAGAGTGATGAATTAGGTCTTACACCATCAGATGACGAAATAAATCAGCAGATTGATGATTCTTTAGAAAAATTAAAATCAGCATATGGTGATAATTATGAATCAGCACTTGAAAATGCAGGAATTACAGAAGACGAATATAAAGAGCAGCAAAGAAAGAATGTAATAATGACTGCAGTTATTCAAGACATGGTAAAAGATGTTGAAGTAACTGATGACGATGTACAGTCTTATTATGATGAAAATAAAGATACTCAGTTCTCTACAGGAGCTGGTGCAACAGTAGCACATATATTAATAGCTGAAAAAGATGGTGATGGAAATATAGATTATGATGCATCATTAACTAAAGCTAATGAAGTTAAATCAAAACTTAATGCAGGTTCATCTTTTGCTGATATGGCAAAAAAATATGGAACTGATGGAACAAAAGATAATGGTGGAGATTTAGGATTTATTGCTTACAATTCTCAAAATTATGATGCAGATTTTATTGCAGGATTTAAAGATTTAAAAGACGGACAGATTTCAGATCCTGTGAAGACACAGTTTGGATATCATATAATTAAAGTAAGCGGATTAAAAGATGCTCAGGTTACTAAACTTGAAGATGTTAAAGACCAGATTAAATCTCAATTAGAGCAGCAGAAACAACAACAGGCTTATACAGATAAGATGCAGGAATGGAAAGACGAAATCGGAGTAACAACATACGAAGATAAACTTTAATTAGTTTTAACGATATATAATTTAAAAAATCTATAAGATATATAAAAGAACCTATAAAATAGACAGTACGAAAAGACTATTTTATAGGCTCTTTTTTTATTCTTAATTTTCTATTTATGTCTAATTATATACATAATAGTGCATACTATAACATATCTTATACGACTTTTTACAAATAATATTATTGATTATAAAAAAAATTCTATAAAATTTCGTTATATGTGCATAAAATTTCTAAAATTTCAAATAATATTAATGCAAACATAATTAATGTGATTTAAGGAGGTTTATAATCAATGAAGGCAACAGGTATAGTCAGAAGAATTGATGACTTAGGGAGAGTAGTTATTCCAAAAGAAATAAGAAGAACGTTAAGAATAAGAGAGGGAGATCCTCTAGAAATATTTACAGATAGAGATGGAGGAATAATTTTAAAGAAATATTCTCCTATAGAAGAGCTAACTGATTTTTCTAAAGAATATTGTGACAGCCTTCAGCAGGTTATTGGTCATATAGTTTTAATATGTGATAAAGATGCTTTTGTATCAGTAAGCGGTGCAGCTAAGAAAGAATATATAGATAGAAAAGTAAGCAATGAACTTGTTGATGTAATGGATTCCAGAAAGACAGTATTATTTGATAAAGATTCAGTTATACCTTTACATAGCGATGATGAAAAAGATGAATATTCAAGTATGGTAGTTTCACCAATTGTAACATCTGGAGATCAAATTGGAGCTGTTATCATACTTTCAAAAGAAAATGATACAGAATTCGGCGATGCTGAAACAAAACTTGCAGAGGCAGCTGCTGTATTTTTAGGAAAACAGATGGAACAGTGAATTTAGTAATAATACCTCTAGATTTATAATACATATTATTAGTAAAGTATAAATCTGGAGGTGTTTTATGAAAAAGCAGTCTTTAATAAAGGCAAGTGTAGTTCTAGCAGTATCGGGAATAGTATCAAGATTTTTAGGACTATTTTTCAGATGGCCTTTAATTATGCTTATAGGAGATGAAGGAATAGGATATTATCAGATGTCTTATCCACTATATATGTTTTTTATAGCTATGGCATCAGGAGTGCCAATAGCAATTTCTAAAATGATATCAGAAAAAAATGCAATTTATGACGTGGAAGGATGCTTTCAAGTTTTAAAAGAGGCTGCAATATTTATGAGTATCATAGGTATTGGAACTACATTTATTCTTTTAATGGGATCAAAGCAGATAATTTCGTTTCTTAAATGGGATTCTAAAGCATATTATGCTCTTATAGGTATTTCGTTCGCACCTATGGTGATATCATTTATGACAATATTCAGAGGCTTTTTTCAAGGCTTTCAGAATATGACACCTTCTGCTATATCGCAGATAGTAGAACAAATCGGACGTGTAATTTTTGGAGTTGGTCTTGCAGTATTTTTGCTTCCTAAAGGAATTGAATACTCAGCAGGCGGAGCTGCTTTTGGAGCAACAGCTGGAGCTGTTTTTGCATTTGAATATTTATATACTAAATATAGAAAAATAAAGAAATGGTATGGTATAAAGAAGGTAAAAGCAGATTCTAAGATACTGGACAAGCTTTTAAGAATAGCAATCCCGATCTCTCTTGGAGCTACTGTTGGTACAGTAATGAATCTGATTGATTCAATTTTAGTTCCTCAAAATCTTTTAAAGGCTGGATTTACAAGTACGCAGTCAACAGTATTATATGCACAGTTAACAGGAAAAGCTTCTGTAATTATAAATATACCACTTACTTTATCTATGGCATTATGTACATCACTTATACCTGTTATCGCAGAGTGCTTTATATTAAAAAAGAGATCAGAACTTAAGGACAAGGTATATATGTCTATGAAACTTTCAGCAGTAATTGCAATTCCGTGTACTTTTGGATTATATTTTTTTGCAGGACCTATAATGAAATTTATTTTTCCACAAAGATATGGTGGAATAGAAATATTAAAGTATATGTCAGTAACTATTCCGTTTATTATAATAACACAGATAACAACATCTATCCTTCAAGGAGTAGATCATTATATAAGACCAGTAATAAATCTATTAATTGGATGCATAGTTAAAATAATTCTAACATTGACACTTGTTAAGCTTACTAATATAAACATTTATGGAGCTGTTATTGCAAGTTTTAGTGCATATGCTATTTCAACTATTTTAAATATTATCTCCATGAAACAGGTTCTAAAAATTAAACTTAATCTTTATTCAATTTTGATAAAACCATTTTATGCATCAGTAATCATGACACTTGTATCATTAATAGGGTATAATATTATATATAGGAAAACAATGAGTAATATGATATCATGTCCTTGTGCAATATGCATTGCAATAGTAATGTATTTCATATTGATGGTGGTATTTAAGGTCTTTGATATAAAAGATATAAAAAGAAGAATTGGAAAGTTATAAAGGAGAGAAATAAATGATTGAAATAGTAGGTTTAGGACCTGGATCGTATGAATCATTAACAGTAGGCACACTTAATGAATTAAAAAAAGGAAAGAATATTTTTTTAAGAACAGAAAAGCATCCTACAGTAGAATATTTAAAAAAAGAAAATATTAAATTTACTACATATGATTCAATATATAATACAAAAGACAGCTTTGATGATGTCTATAGCAGCATAGCAAAAGATGTTATAGAAAAACATCAAATATATGGAGATGTAATTTATGCTGTACCAGGACATCCTCTTGTAGCAGAAAGATCAGTATCAATTTTAATGGACTTATGTAAAAAAAATAATATAGAGTACAAGATACTTCCAGCAGTAAGTTTTATAGATGCTGTAATGGAAAGTCTTAAGATAGATCCAATAGAAGGACTTAAGATAATAGATGCATTTGATATAAGAAATCAGATACTTGATAAAAGAATAGGAACTATAGTCACACAAGTCTATAGTACATTAATAGCATCAGAAGTAAAGCTTGCGCTTCTTGATCAGTATGATGATGAAACTGAGATCTATTTTGTAAGGGCAGCAGGAATAAAAAATGAAGAAAGTATAAGAAAAATTAAACTTTATGAACTTGATATGCAGCATGATATAGATTATCTTACTTCAATATATATTCCAAAAGATGTTAATAATAAGAAGGATTTTAATGATCTTTTAGAACTTGTTGAAATTCTTCGTGGAGAAAATGGATGCCCTTGGGATAAAAAGCAGACACATGATTCAATAAAAAAAGCTGTAATTGAAGAAAGTTATGAAGTTAAAGATGCTATTGATAATAAAGACTATGATGCACTTATAGAAGAACTTGGAGATGTTCTTTTTCAAGTAGTATTCCATTCATCTATAGGAAAAGAAGATGGATATTTCAATATATCTGATGTAATAAAAGGTATATATGAAAAAATGGTATTAAGACATCCTCATGTATTTGCAAATGAAAAAGATGTAGATTCAGTTAATAAAGTATTAGTAAAATGGGATGAAATAAAAAAGGATGAAAAAGGGTTTAATACACTTAAAGATGAATTAAATGGGGTAGCTAAGGCACTTCCTGCACTTTTAAGAGCATATAAAGTACAAAAAAAGATAAAAAGAGATGGACTTTATCTTGAAAATATAGACAAAATATTAGAAAAAGTAAAAGAAAATTTAAACGAAATATTTGATGAATATAAAATGAATAATATGGATATAATAGAAGATAAAATAGGAAGCTTGTTATTTTTATGTGTTAATCTTTCAGGATTTTTGAATATAGACGCAGAGGAAGTTTTGAATGCTGAAATAGATAGATTCATAGAAAGAGTAGGAGCTGCTGAAGATGAGTGCTCAAAAAAATGTATTAACATGAAAGATATGTCTTCAGAAGAAATAGATAAAATATGGTTATATTCAAAGAAACAGTAAAAAAAATACATAAAATGAAATCCTTTTTTTAATTTATACAGAATTATCAATATATAATTTACATATTTAGTATATATGCTGATAAAAATAGATAAAAATGCATATTTACTATAGACGGTTAAACAAAGAGGAGATATAATATATGTGTATAATTTGAATAATGAAAACAGTTAACTAATTAAAATAACTGGATTTTAAGGAGGATGTTATTGTGAATAAATCAGAGTTAATAGCTAGCATGGCTGAGAAAAGTAGTTTAACTAAAAAGAATGCGGAACTTGCTTTAAAAGCATTTATAGAAAGTATTGAAGAAGCTTTAGAAGAAGGCGAAAAAGTTCAATTAGTTGGATTCGGAACTTTCGAAAAGAGAGAAAGAGCTGCAAGAGAAGGAAGAAATCCTAGAACTAAAGAAGTTATAAATATTCCAGCAACTACAGTTCCAGTATTTAAAGCAGGAAAAGAATTTAAAGAAAAGATTAATAAGTAAAAAAAGCATAATGGGAATGAGGGCTGTTAAAAAGCAGATAACAAAATGCTTTTTAACAGTCTTTGTTTTAGGGGCTTGGAGGCATAATATGAGACTAGATAAATATCTAAAGGTATCAAGAATAATAAAAAGAAGAACAGTTGCTAAAGAAGCATGTGAAAATGGCAGAGTTTCAATTAATGATAAACAGGCAAAACCTTCGACAGAAATAAACGAAGGGGATATTATAAAAATAACATTTGCAAATAGAGTACTTAAAGCAAAGGTTATAAATATAGCTGAACATGTAAGAAAAGACGATGCAAAAGAAATGTATGTTCTTTTTGATGACGATGAAGATTTAGAAAATTAGAATAAAATATAATATAATTTCATAGGAATATATAAGAAAAAAATAAGTGGAGGCACTTTCCTATGGAAAAAAAATCAGAAAATAAAATAGAAAATAAAAAATCGAATCTGACACTTGAAAATAGAAAAAGGATAATTTTAAGTGGAGTTATTGAAGTGATAAGCTTTGATGAAGAAACTATAGAGTTTGTCACAAGTGTTGGCAACTTAACGATTAGTGGAAATGAATTGAAAATGAATAAACTTGATGTTCAAAATGGAGATGTAATTATAACAGGTAATGTAGATTCGATAATATATGGAAAAGAGAATAAGAAAAATAAAGAAAGTATAATAAAGAGATTATTTAGGTAAGTAAATATGCCATTAAGATTAATAATCCAGTTTAATATAATTTTTTTTAGTATTGCTGCAGGATTTATTGCAGGACTTTTATTTGACTTATATAGAATTATAAGAGGATGCTGTAAATTTAAAGCAATAATCATAATTGAAGACATTCTTTTCTTTATATTATTATCTCTTATTTTATTTACATTTTTACTTTATATGGATGGAGTAGTGCTTAATATATATGTGTACTTATCTATAATAATATCAGCTTTATTTTATTTGAAATTTATAAGTAAATATGTTTTTAAATTTTATAAATTAATATTAAGTATTATTCTAAAAATAATAAGAATAGTTATAAAAAACATAATTTATATAATAAAAACAGTATTTTACAGGATTATGGATAAAAATAATTAATAAAATTACTTGAATATTGTAGATTTAGTGTATAAAATATATTTATGATAATTTAAATAGAGGGCTTTAGATGAAGAAAAAGTTAACATTAAAAAAGTTAATAATATTAGTTTTAATAGTAGTATTTGCTATAGCATACATAAGACAGTATATAGTAATGAAAAATATTGAAAGCGAAATAGTAGATAAAGAACATCAGATTTCAGAGTTAAATCAAAAAAATGAGAGGCTTCAAGATGAGGTTAATGAAATAGATAAAGATTCAACTGAATATCTTGAAAAATTAGCTAGAGAGAGACTTGGAATGATTAAGCCTGGGGAAAAAGTAATTAGTTCAGATGCAGATAATGCTGATAAGTAGAATCTGTTTTAAGTAAGATTAAATATTAGAATAGTTAACTATTCTTTAATAAATATTTATTTAAAATTTAAGGAGGAAGTTTTTTAGTATGGCCTTAGAGGTAGGAAACATAGTAGAAGGTACAGTTGTTAACATTACAAATTTTGGAGCATTTGTTGAGATTGAAGGGAAAACAGGTTTGGTTCATATTTCAGAAGTTGCTGATTCTTATGTAAAAGACATAAGAGAATATTTAAAGGAACAGGATAAGGTTAAAGTTAAAGTAATATCCATAGATGATAATGGAAAGATAAGTCTTTCTATTAAGCAGGCTAATGTCAGAAAGAGATCAGTAAAACCTATAGAAATAGATTGGAATAATGACAAGAAACAGTCTGCAGGAAATTTTGAAGATATTATGTCAAAATTCTTAAAAGATAGCGAAGATAGAATGGTTGATGTTAAGAAACATCAAGAGTTCAAAAGCAAAGGAAGCAAGAAAAACTATTAGATAAAATGGAAGGACATTAGATAAAAATGTCCTTTTTTTTATCTTTAATTTAAAAAAAATAGAAAAGTGTAAAATAAATATTGACATATATATAATTGTGAGATATAATTAATTTTGTCGTTGACAGAAGAAACTGTTAACATTGATGTGCCGAAGTGGCGGAACTGGCAGACGCACAGGACTTAAAATCCTGCGGTAGTAACATACCGTACCGGTTCGATTCCGGTCTTCGGCACCAAATTTAATTTAATGATAATTAATATCGCGGGGTGGAGCAGTTGGTAGCTCGTCGGGCTCATAACCCGAAGGTCGTAGGTTCAAGTCCTGCCTCCGCAACCATAAAATATCATACCAATTTTGATATTTGAGATCAGTATTATTAAGTTATTAATATCGCGGGATGGAGCAGTTGGTAGCTCGTCGGGCTCATAACCCGAAGGTCGTAGGTTCAAGTCCTGCTCCCGCAACCATAAAAAGAATACATGGCGGAATAGCTCAGCTGGCTAGAGCATTCGGTTCATACCCGAAGTGTCGTAGGTTCAAGTCCTATTTCCGCTACCAAATGTGCCGAAGTGGCGGAACTGGCAGACGCACAGGACTTAAAATCCTGCGGTAGTAACATACCGTACCGGTTCGATTCCGGTCTTCGGCACCAAATTTATTAATTTAATAATATTTAATATCGCGGGATGGAGCAGTTGGTAGCTCGTCGGGCTCATAACCCGAAGGTCGTAGGTTCAAGTCCTGCTCCCGCAACCATAAAAAAGAATACATGGCGGAATAGCTCAGCTGGCTAGAGCATTCGGTTCATACCCGAAGTGTCGTAGGTTCAAGTCCTATTTCCGCTACCAAATGTGCCGAAGTGGCGGAACTGGCAGACGCACAGGACTTAAAATCCTGCGGTAGTAACATACCGTACCGGTTCGATTCCGGTCTTCGGCACCAAATTGAATTTCAATCTATTACTTTAAGTAATAGATTTTTTTTATGAAAAAAATGAAATAACATGTAAAAATAAAAAAAAGCTGACATGACAATATAAGACAACTATTTTCTAAATAAGGTGCTATAATCAAGTTACATTATTTGGAAGAGGTGGATATAAATGCAACTTGGTATTAATGAAGGGGTATATAGACCAAAAAATAATCAGATGAAAAAGTTATTAACTATGAACAAAAGCTTTGCATATGTATTTTTAATATTGATTTCAGGATTTTTTATTGGAAGAGCAGGTATAGAATTAAATTATTTCGCCACAGCAGAAATTGCACCTTTTGGCATTGCTTATGTTATAGCATGCATGGAAAGGGACAATAAAAAAATAGGCTTAATTTCTGCCATAGCAGTTATAGCTGGTTATTTAACCACTGCTTCTTATTTAGACGATATGTATTTTTATATATTATCTATAGCAGTTTTAAGCATATATTTTCTATTTATTTATAATAAAATCCATAAAATATCATTGTCGTTTATTCTGATTTTTATTATTTCATGCTCTTATGGAATTATGGTAAATCAGTATTCTTATGGAGTAAGCTTTACTCTGTCATTGATTAAAATATTTACTATTATTCCGATATATTATGTTATTAAATATGCACTAAGTTCTCTTTACCAGACTGAAAACAACTACATGTATTCTAGTGAAGAAATAATAAGTATCGTAATATTTATATCTATGCTTTTATCAGGTATAAGAGATATAAACATAGCAAATATTTCATTAAAAAGTATATTATCTTTACTTTTTGTTCTCGCGTTTTCGTATTGTGGGGGTGCTATGTATGGGGCGCTTACTGGAGTTATGGCTGGAATAGTTATAGGAATTTCTTCAGGGGATATGTTTCAAAATATTGCATTTTACTCGATAGGAGGTATTTCAGCTGGAATTTTTAAAGATTCAGGAAAAATCTTTTCTTCTCTTGCATCACTTATTATTTTTTTAGGACTCGGTTTTTATTCAGGAAATGTAACTTTATTATCTTTAATTGAAATTATGTTAAGTTATATATTATTTTTAGTTATTCCACAGAGACTTTATAATAAAATTGAATATGAAATAGATGTGGAGAAAAAATCAAGTATAATCAATAGCCAGTGTATAGAGGGCTTAAAAGAAGAATTCTCTATGAAAATACTGAGGATAAATTCTGCCCTTAAGTATATATCAAAAGTTCTTGGAAGCACAGTTCGTAATGAAAAACTGCTTATAAAAACAACAAGCAGTATTTTAGTTGAAAAACTTGCAGATAGAAATTGTAGTGGGTGCAGTTATAAGAAAAAATGTTGGGGTAGTCAGTTTGTAAATACGTATAGTTTATTTGAAAATATAATTGAAAATGTGCAAAATGGGGATAGAATTCTGCCTATTGAAATAGAAAAGAAATGTATGAGAAATTTTTCTATACTTAAAAATGCGGAGTCTATAGTTAAAAATTATAATATAAACGAGACAGTAAAAACGAGACTATCAGAAAGCAGAAAGATATTATCTGATTATGTTCTTAATATTTCAGATACACTAAATGATCTTCTTTCTAGTTTTAAAAGCGGAACTTCAATTTTGACTGAACTAGAATCTGAAGTAAGATATGCGCTTTCAAAAAATAAGATAAGATATAATAATGTTTTTTGTTATATGGATGAAAATAACCGTAAAAAAATACAGATAGAAATGGATAATATGCATGGATTTGACTTCTGTGAAGAGACTATTGCACCAGTTTTAGGTGACATAATAGATGAAAAAGTAAAGATAGAAGAGGACGGATATATTATTAAGTCAAACAAAAACAGAGTTATAGTCACTTTTGAGCAGTCACCTAAATATTATGTAGTATCATATGGAGCTTCAGCTATAAAAAAAGGTGAAGAAATAAGTGGTGATAGCTACTCATTTACAAATACGAAAAATGGTAAGTATATGATAGCTATAAGTGATGGAATGGGCTCAGGGCCTGATGCTACTTCTGAAAGCAGAGAAACTATTGATTTTGTAGAAAAATTTATAAATGCAGGCTTTGATGAAGATGTTACTGTAAATATGGTAAATTCAATAATGGATATGAAATTTGCAGAATCGGAAAAGTATTCAACACTTGATTTATGCGAAATTGATCTTTATAATGGGCAAAGTATTTTTATAAAAATAGGTTCGGTATGCTCATTTATTAAAAGAGGGAAAAAGGTTAAAGTTATAAATTCAAAAAATCTTCCTTTTGGAATAGTAGATAAAGTTGATGTTGAAAAAATAAATGAGAATTTAATGCCAGGAGATATAATAATTACAGTTACAGATGGAGTGCTTGATATAGATAAAGTTAAAAATCAGAAGTTCTTATGGATAGAAGAATATCTTAAAGGATGTATGGAATCTGATCCAAGAGCTATAGCAGAAGATATTTTAGATAAGTGCAAGATATTAAGTGAAAATAAGATAAATGATGACATGACCATTATTGCATCAAAAATTTATGAGCTTTGACTCAGCGATTAAGGTTTACTTTTAAGTATGTTATAATTAAAATATAATTGCATAACAGATTTTTAAGTGATTTAGGAAGTGGTTAATTGAAAGAAAAAGTAATGTCATACATTTTAGAGAACCATTTAATTGAAAATGGTGACAAAGTTTTAGTTGCATTGTCAGGCGGACCTGATTCGTTATGCCTTTTAAATATATTATATGAATTATCATCTAAGCTTAATATAAAGCTATATGCAGCTCATTTAAATCATATGCTTAGAGGTAAAGATGCTGATAATGATGAAGAATATGTAAAAAAAGTATGCAAAAAACTAGATATTCCATGCTTTGTAAGACGTGTAGATGTAAATAGATATTCAGAAGAAGAGAAACTATCGTCTGAAATGGCTGGAAGAAAAGCAAGATATGATTTTTTTGATGAAGTTGTAGAAAAAGAGAAAATAGATAAGGTTGCTACAGCACATACAAAAAATGATCAAGCAGAGACTGTTCTTTTTAGACTTATGAGAGGAACAGGAATGGAAGGACTTTGCGGAATAAAAGTTAAGAGAGATAAAATAATACGTCCTATCTTATGTCTTACAAGAAGAGAAGTAGAAGAATATATTAGCTTGAAAAATTTAAATCCTAGAATTGATAAAACTAACTTTGAGAAAATATATAATAGAAATAAGATAAGACTTGATATCCTTCCATATATGAAGAATAATTTTAATAAAGATATAATAGAAACCATAAACAGAATGACTGATATTTTAAAGAAAGATAATGCTTATTTAAATAGTATGGCTGATCAAAATTATGAAAAATACTGCAGCGTTTTTCATAGTTATGTTATACTAAAGAAAAAAATGTTCTCTTTAGATGAGGCTATACTTACAAGAATCATAAGAAAAGCAATGTCTAAAGCTTCAGATTCATATTATGATTTTGAAATGAAGCATATATATGAAATTATCAGTCTTTCTGCAAAAAGTTCTGGAAAGTATGTAGACCTTCCAAACAATATATATGCAGAAAATGTTTATGGAGACATTTATATAAAAAAAGAAAGCATGAAAAATAAAAATTCTGATATTAATAATAAAGATATAATTCTTAGTAGAGATGAGTGCACTGAAAAAAGTATAAATTTTGGAAAATATATATTAGATTTTAAAAAAATAGATAGAAATATAGAGCAAAATTTAAATAAGAATGCATTTATCAAATATTTTGATTATGATAAAATAAAGAGTAAAATTGTTGTGAGAACTAGAAAAAATGGAGACAAAATAATTCCATTAGGTATGAAAAATTATAAAAAGGTCAAAGATATTTTTATAGATATGAAAATTGAAAAAGAGAAAAGAAATAACATACCTATTATCTGCTTTGATGAAAATATATCATGGATTGTTGGAGTAAAATTTTCACAGCAGTATAAAGTTACAGAGACAACTAAAAACATATTAGAAATTATAGTAAGAGAGGAAATTTCAAATGAGTAACATGAGACAAGATATTAAAGAAGTATTATTTTCAGAAAGTGAGCTAAAAGAGAAAATTCAGGAACTTGCAGCTAAGATAAGCAAAGATTATGAGAATAAAGATCTTCTTGTTGTTGGAATATTAAAAGGATCAGTAGTTTTTGCAGCAGAACTTATAAAGAATATAACAACATATTGCGAGATTGATTTCATGGCCGTATCAAGTTATGGAAATTCTACAGAAACATCAGGTGTAGTAAGAATTCTTAAAGATTTAGATCATAATGTTGAAGGAAAAGACATCCTTATTGTAGAAGATATAGTAGATACAGGTGTTACATTAAGTTATCTTCTTAAATATTTAAAAGCTAGAAAAGCAAATAGTATAGAAATAGTAGCTCTTTTAAATAAACCTGCAAGAAGATGTGCAGATTTAAATGTAAAATACATAGGTTTTGAAGTACCAGATGCTTTTATAGTAGGATATGGAATTGATTATGCAGAAAAATATAGAAATCTACCTTTTATAGGGATACTAAAACCTGAAGTTTATGAAAAATAATATTACAGTTAGCAGAAAGGGGGAGCTTGAATGAAAAAATATTCAAGTGCAGCTGTTTTTGCTGTAGTAACAGTAATGGTGATACTCGCATCTATGGTGCTATGGCAGAACAATAAGAAATCAGGCGATATAACATATACTTCTTTCCAGGATATGTGGAATAATGATCAGATAGAGAGTATAAAAGTAAATATAGATAGTGATACAATTGAAGGGGTAACAAAAGACAATGAAAAGTTTTCGTCATATATCCCATCAGATGTTATAAACAAGTTAATAACATCTAATCCGAAGAGTGATTTAAACATTGTTTTTACTCCACCATCATCAACAACAAAGTGGATTTCGGCAATAGGACCAAGTATTCTAGTTTTATTAGGATGTTTCTTCCTTATTACAATATTTACTCAGCAAGCTAAAGGCGGCGGAGGTGGAGCTATGAGTTTTGGTAAAAATAAAGCTCAAATGATAACTCCAGATAAGCAGAAATATACTTTTAAAGATGTTGCAGGAGCAGATGAAGAAAAAGAAGAATTTGCAGAGATTGTAGATTTCTTAAAAAAACCTTCAAAGTATAATGAGATGGGTGCTAGAATCCCAAGTGGAGTACTTCTTGTAGGACCTCCAGGAACAGGTAAAACACTCCTTGCAAAAGCTATTGCAGGAGAAGCAGGCGTTCCATTTTTCTCAATATCAGGTTCTGATTTTGTAGAGATGTATGTAGGAGTTGGAGCTTCTAGAGTAAGAAGTCTTTTTGAAGATGCAAAGAAAAATTCTCCATGTATCATTTTTATAGATGAAATTGATGCAGTAGGAAGACAAAGAGGTGCTGGTGTAGGCGGAAGTCATGATGAAAAAGAACAGACTTTAAATCAGCTTCTTGTTGAAATGGACGGTTTTACTAGTAACGAAGGCATAATTGTAGTTGCAGCTACAAATAGACCAGATATACTTGATCCTGCTCTTTTAAGACCAGGAAGATTTGATAGACAGATAACAGTAGGAAGACCAGATGTTAAAGGAAGAGAAGAGATATTAAAAGTTCATACTAAAAATAAACCTCTTGAAGATTCTGTTGATTTAAATGTTCTTGCAAAGATGACATCAGGATTTTCTGGAGCAGAACTTGAAAATCTTGCTAATGAAGCAGCACTTTTAGCTGTTAAGAAGAACGAAAAAAGAGTATCAATGAGAGATTTAGAAGAATCAATTACAAGAGTTATTGCAGGTACAGAAAAGAAGAGCAGAGTTATAACAGAACATGATAAGAGAATCACTGCATATCATGAAGCAGGTCATGCAATTGTTATGAGACTTTTACCAAACTGCGATCCTGTTCATGAAATAAGCATTATACCAAGAGGTATGGCTGGTGGATATACTATGAATATTCCAAAGGAAGATTCTTCGTATGTATCTAAGTCAAAGCTTAGAGATGAAATGGCAGGTCTTTTAGGCGGCAGAGTTGCAGAAAATCTAGTAATTGGAGATATAAGCACTGGTGCTAAAAATGATATTGATAGAGCAAGTAGCATTGCTAAGAAAATGGTAATGCAGTATGGTATGAGTGATGAAATAGGAACTATATCTTACGGTACTGATAGCGATGAAGTTTTCCTTGGAAGAGATCTTGGAAAACAGAGAAACTTCAGTGAAGAGCTTGGTTCTAAGATTGACATGGAAGTTAAGAAATTCATAGATGAAGCTTATGATAGAGCGACTCTTCTTCTTAAACAGAATATGTCAAAGCTTGATGCAGTTGCAAAAGAGCTTATAAATAAAGAAAAAATAGATGGAAAACAATTTGAATCAATTTTTGAAGCAAATTAGTTTTCATAATTAAAAAGACACCTAATACCAGATTATATATTTGATATTAGGTGCTTTTTTTTTACACTACGTTAATATGATTTTAATATGGATTTAATTAAAGCAGTGTATTATTAGATACATAAAGGGCATCGTATATAAATTATTGTGTGAACTGAGAGATGGGGAAATATACGGAATTGTATAAGAATTTATAAGAGAAGAAATATGAGAAAAAAACATTTAGATGAAAAATTTGTATTTGCTATTTAAACAGATGGCTGTACAACTTTTAAAAATGAGAGGAATGGATCACTAATAAATAAATTATATAATTAAGATGATAAGTTTAGAAAAGCTATTTATGGAGAGGGTATTAAAAAAGGTGTACAGTGTATTTACTGTGGTTAGGGGAAACATTAAAAAGGGAGTTCTGATTTAGAAAGATAAACACATTTATGTAAAATGAGCACTTGATAAACTTTTGGGTATACATTTAAACGATGATATATGGGGATTTGATGAATAAAATTTTTAGGTAATTAAAATATAAAGGTCTGGCTTTTTAGCTGGATTTTTTTTATACATTTTATTAAAAATACGAATGATTTTATAAAAATAATTACAAATATTCGAAAAAGCCTTTTAATGCGAATTGTAAAATGATATAATTACAATACGATTTATTTTAATATCAATACATATTATTTGGAGGGATTTCAGATGAAAACTGATATACAGATTGCTCAAGAAGCAGAAATGAAACCAATTAAGGAAATTGCAGCAAAAGCAGGACTTACAGAAGATGATATAGAATATTATGGTAAATATAAATGTAAAATTTCACTAGACGTTTATGATAGACTTAATGATAAAAAAGACGGAAAGCTTGTTTTAGTAACAGCAATAAATCCTACACCAGCAGGAGAAGGTAAATCAACAGTTACTGTAGGACTTGGAGAAGCTTTAAATAAATTAGGAAAGAAAACAATGATAGCTTTAAGAGAACCATCTCTTGGACCAGTATTTGGAATAAAAGGAGGAGCTGCAGGTGGCGGATATGCACAGGTTGTTCCTATGGAAGATATTAATCTTCACTTTACTGGAGATATGCATGCTATTACATCTGCAAATAATCTTTTAGCAGCAGCTATAGATAACCATATTCATCAAGGAAATGTTTTAAGAATAGATTCAAGAAGAATTATTTTTAAAAGAGTAATGGATATGAATGATAGATCTCTTAGAAAAATAGTAGTAGGTATGGGTGGAAAAGTTAATGGTTTTGTAAGAGAAGATGGATTTACAATAACTGTTGCATCTGAAGTTATGGCTATTTTATGCTTAGCAGATAATTTAGAAGACTTAAAAGAAAGAATGGGAAACATATTAGTTGCTTATAATCTTGATGGCGAACCTGTTTATGCGAAAGAACTTAAAGTTCAAGGAGCCATGGCACTTCTTATGAAAGATGCAATAAAGCCAAATTTAGTTCAAACTCTTGAAAATACACCTGCATTAATACATGGAGGACCATTTGCAAATATAGCACATGGATGTAATTCATTAATGGCAACTAAACTTGCACTTAAACTTGGAGATATAGCAATTACAGAAGCAGGATTTGGCGCAGACCTTGGAGCTGAAAAATTCTTTGATATAAAATGCAGATATGGAAATTTAAAACCTGATTGCTGCGTTATAGTAGCAACAATAAGAGCTTTAAAACATCACGGCGGAGTAGCTAAAGATAAATTAAACGAAGAAAATGTTGATGCTTTAAAGAAAGGAATCGCAAATCTTGAAAAGCAGATAGAAAATATAAGAAAATTTAATGTAACTCCTGTAGTTGCAATTAATAAATTTGTTTCTGACAGCGATGAAGAAGTTAAGTTTATTAAAGAATTTTGCAAGAAGATGAACGTAAGAGTTGCTTTATCTGATGTATGGGCAAAAGGAGGAGAAGGAGGAATTGAACTTTCTCATATGGTTCTTGATGCTATAGAAGAAGGAAAATCTGATTTCGCTCCAATTTATGATGAAAAAGCACCTATAAGAGAAAAGATTTTAACTATTGCAAAAGAAATTTATGGAGCTTCTGGAGTATTATATTCTAAGAATGCAAATAAACAGATTGCAGAACTTGAAAAATTTAATCTTGATAAACTTCCAGTATGTATGGCAAAGACTCAGTATTCTTTATCTGATGATCCAACTCTTTTAGCAAAACCTTCTGGATTTGATATCCACGTTGATGAAGTAAGAGTATCAAATGGTGCAGGATTTATAGTAGTTCAGACAGGAAATATTATGACAATGCCAGGACTTCCTAAAGTGCCAGCAGCAAATAGAATGGACATATATAAAAATGGAGAAATAGTAGGATTATTTTAATTAATAGCTTGACAAATATTAATTACTTGTTAAAATTAAAGTGTTATTTTTAAATTGATTTTAAATTAAAGGCAGCTCTAAGGGCTGCTTTTAATTTAATTTTATAAGGTGGTGTTTTTATGATTTTGCTTGTTGACGTTGGAAATACAAATATAGTTTTAGGAGTACATAACGGAAAAGAATATATAGCCTCATGGCGTATATCTAGTGATGCAAATAAAACTTCTGATGAATACGGAATACAGGTTATTGAACTTTTTAGATTAAACGATATAGATCCTTCATCAATAGAAGGAGTTATTGTGTCGTCCGTTGTGCCTAATATAATGCACTCTTTAGAAAATATGCTTAGAAAATGCTTTAAAATTGAACCTATTATTGTAGGTCCAGGAATAAAAACAGGTATAAATATAAAATATGATAATCCAAAAGAAGTTGGAGCTGACAGGATAGTAAATGCAGTAGCAGCACATGAAATTTATAAGTCACCTGTTATAATAATTGATTTTGGGACAGCTACAACATTTTGTTCTGTACTTTCAAATGGTGATTATTTGGGAGGATGTATATGCCCTGGAATAAGAATTTCGGCTGATGCTTTATTTGAAAGAGCAGCAAAACTTCCGAGAGTAGAACTTGAAATGATAGGTCGTGCTATATGTAAGAATACGGTCTCAAGTATGCAGGCGGGTATTATTTTAGGATATATTGGGCAAGTTGAATATATAGTAAAGAAAATGAAATATGAAATGAGTAGAAAGACTAAAAGAAGTCCAATTGTAATAGCTACAGGAGGTCTTGCAAACTTAATTTCTCAAGGAACAAAAGCTATAGACAGAGTAGATTCAAGTCTTACTTTAGAAGGATTAAAAATATTATATGAAAAAAATAAGGAGTAGTTTTCTATGAACATAGGAGAGCTTTCTTTTGATAATAATGTATTTTTAGCACCAATGGCTGGAGTTACAGATATAGCATTTCGAGGATTATGCAAAGAAATGGGATGTGGACTTGTATATACTGAAATGGTTAGTGCTAAAGCATTATATTATGAGAGTGAAAAAACAAAACAGCTTTTAAGGATAGCAGATGAGGAAAAACCTGTTGCAGTTCAGATTTTTGGACATGAACCTGATATGATGGCTGAAGTTTGCGATAAATATTTTAATTGCAATGATGATATATGCATTATAGATATAAATATGGGATGTCCAGCACATAAAATAGTTAAAAACGGGGATGGTTCTGCACTTATGAAAAGCCCATCTACTGCATATGATATTGTTAAATCTATAAAAAAAGTTTCTAAAAAACCAGTTACGGTTAAGTTTAGAAAAGGTTTTACAGATGATAATATTAATTGTGTTGAATTTGCTAAAGCAGTTGAGAGTGCTGGAGTAGATGCAATAACAATACATGGCAGGACAAGAGAGCAGATGTATCAAGGAAAAGCAGATTGGAATGCAGTGCGTATGGTAAAAGAAGCTGTGTCAATACCTGTTATAGGAAATGGAGACGTATTTACTCCTGAAGATGCAATTGAAATGAAAAGATTAACGAATTGTGATGGGATAATGGTTGCAAGAGGAAGTATGGGAAATCCATGGATATTTAAAAATATAAAAGAAGCTCTTGATGGGAAAAAAGTATCAGAAATTACTTATGAAGAAAAAATAAAAATGTGCATAAGGCACTATGAACTTGCAGTAAAATATAACGGAGAATATAAAGCTGTAAGAGAAATGAGAAAACATGCATCATGGTATATTAAAGGAATTCCAGGATGTACTGAAATAAGAAATGAGATAAATACTTTAGATGACAGCAGCAAAGTCATAAATGTATTAAATGAATATAAAAACACATTTAAATATTAGAGAATAGTTTAATCATGTATTTTCGTTAGAAAATTGCATTTTATTGACATAAATCATGTGCTGTTTTATAATAAATGCAATGATTTTGGAAATATACGAATTTTGCAAATGCAATAAAACATAATATATAAAAAAAGGTTTAAAGGGAGAAATCAGATATGAGTCAATCAAAGAAGTATGTAATGACATATGAAGGTGTAAAAAAATTAGAAGCAGAACTTGAATATTTAAAAACAGTTAAAAGAAAAGAGATAACTGAGAAGATAAAAGTAGCATTAGGCTATGGAGATTTAAGTGAAAATTCAGAGTATGATGAAGCAAAAAATGATCAGGCATTTACAGAAGGAAAAATTCTTCAGCTTGAAAACATGCTTAAAAATGCTGAAGTAGCAGATGCTTCAGAAGTTCCAAATGATATTGTATCAGTTGGATCAAAAGTAAAAGTTAAAGATTACGATTTTGATGAAGAGGTTGAATATACAATTGTAGGTTCTACAGAAGCTGATCCTATGGAGTTTAAATTATCAAACGAATCACCAGTTGGGAAAGCACTAGTAGGAAAGAAAATTGGAGATATTGTCGAAGTAGAAGTCCCAGACGGTATTTCTAAATTTGAAATATTATCAATTACCAAATAAAAAATTAGCGGAGGTTTAAAATGTCAAAAGAAGAAAATAATATACAGGATCTTGAAGCACAATTTAGTGAACAGGAAGCTTTAAGAAGACAGAAACTTAAGGAACTTCAAGACACAGGAAAAGATCCATTTGATGTTTATACAGTAGAAAGAACTCATACATCTAGTAAAGTAAAAGAAAATTATGATGAGCTTGAGGGAAAAGAAGTAACAGTAGCAGGAAGAATTATGTCTAAAAGAGGACAGGGAAAAGTAGTTTTTTCTGATATCTATGATAAAGATGGAAAAATTCAATTATTCTTAAAGATAAACAAAGTTGGAGAAGAAAACTTAAAGTTTTACAAGACTCTTGATATAGGAGATTGGATAGTTGCAAGTGGAGAAGTATTTAAGACAAGAACTGAAGAAGTTACTGTAAATGTAAATACTTTTAAACTTACATGTAAATCATTAAAACCTCTTCCAGAAAAATGGCATGGATTAAAAGATCCAGATTTAAGATACAGACAGAGGGAAGTTGATATAATAACTAATCCTGAAGTTAAAGACACATTTATAAAGAGAAGTCTTATTATAAAGACAATGAGAGAATTCTTAGATAATAAAGGATTTTTAGAAGTTGAAACACCTATTCTTTCACCAATAGCAGGTGGAGCAGCAGCAAAACCATTTACTACACATCATAATTCTCTTGATATGGATATGTATTTAAGAATAGCTACAGAATTATATTTAAAGAGATTAATAGTAGCAGGTTTTGAAAAGGTATATGAAATCGGAAGAAACTTTAGAAATGAAGGAATGGACGTAAGACATAATCCAGAATATACTTCTATCGAATTATATGAAGCATATACAGATTATAATGGTATGATGGAAATAACTGAAAACATGGTAGCATATATATGTGAAAAAGTTACAGGATCAACTAAGGTAACATACGAAGGAAGAGAAATCGACTTTAAGCCACCTTGGAAGAGAATGACTATGGTTGACGTTGTAAAAGAATTTGCAGGCGTTGATTTTAATAATATAAAATCAGATGAAGAAGCAAGAGAAATTGCAAAAGAAAAGAATCTTGAATTCCCTAAATCAATAGATAAAGTAACAAAGGGAGAAGTTTTAAATGCTTTATTCGAAGAATTCGGTGAAGCTAATATGATGGATCCAACATTTGTTACAGATTATCCAGTAGAAATCTCACCTTTAACTAAGAAGAAGAGAGGAAATTCTGAATTTACAGAAAGATTTGAAGGATTTATCTATGGAAGAGAATTATGTAATGCTTACTCAGAATTAAATGATCCAGTAGTTCAGAGAGAAAGATTTGAACAACAGGCAAAGGAAAGAGAATTAGGCGATGACGAAGCTTATGTTTTAGATGAGCAGTTCATGAGCGCATTAGAAACAGGAATGCCACCAACAGGCGGTATGGGAATGGGAATTGACAGATTAATAATGCTTCTTACAAATGCATCATCAATAAGAGATGTAATATTATTCCCAACAATGAAACCTCAGAAACAGAACTAGAATTGAATAATATAAAAAAACAGGCTTCGCAAGTAACTTGCGAAACCTGTTTTTTTATATTGCATCAGATTTTTTCTCAAGAAATTTGAAATTTTCAAGTATGACAGCTGTAGAATATTTTTTCTTGTTATTTTGATCAGTATACGCTGATGTTCTAAGCTTACCTTCAACGGAAAGCTGATTACCTTTAGCTATATATTTTGCTAAAAGCTCTGCTTTCTTATCAAATGCCACTATATTTATAAAATTAGCAGTTGATTCTTTTGTTTTTGAATTATATTCATCAACAGCAAGTGTAAAATTAACATAAGATTTATTTTCTTCTCCAAAATGCTGAAGCTCAAGATCTCTTACAGCTCTCCCTATTAAATAGACTCTGTTCATAATACATCCTCCTTTCTGGAATTTATATCATAATTATTAACATATATGTTAGTATTTATACGAAACAAAAAATAAATTAGAAAAAATTATATAAAAGGGTTGCAAAATGAAAAAATGCTGATATAATATAAAGAGTAATGACGTTCCGCGATAGCTCAATGGTGGAGCACTCGGCTGTTAACCGATAGGTTGGAGGTTCGAGCCCTCTTCGCGGAGCCATTTTTTTATTCAAAAAGAAGCATAAAGCTTCTTATTTTTTTGCAAAAAAACAAAATATTAGACTTTCTTTATTTTATTATCTAACAAGCATGATTTTGAAGCAAAATTACATATTGTAACTTAATTTTATAAGGTTGTACTGTTTTTTATATAAAAGGGTTGCAAAATGAAAAAATGCTGATATAATATAAAGAGTAATGACGTTCCGCGATAGCTCAATGGTGGAGCACTCGGCTGTTAACCGATAGGTTGGAGGTTCGAGCCCTCTTCGCGGAGCCATTTTTTTATTCAAAAGAAGCGTAAGGCTTCTTATTTTTTTTGCCCAAAGTATTGACATATAAAATGAGTTTGCTATGATATATTTATTGAAATAATTAAATACACGTGATGACAAAGAAGAGTAATTAAAAAGTTATTAAAGAGAAATGGTGGAAGGTGTGAATCATTATTACTTTTTATATGAAAGGAACTTTAGAGCGTGAGGAATTAAGATGGGCTTTAGCCAAGAAGGGTGGAACCGCGGAAGAATTTTCGTCCCTTTATGGTCAGGGCTTTTTATTTTACCCTGATTTAAAAATACTAAGGTTATATGGAGGTATGAAAAGAAAATGGCAGTAGAAAAAACAATGGATAAGATTACAGCACTTTGCAAAAACAGAGGATTTGTATTCCCAGGATCTGATATATACGGAGGACTTGCAAATTCATGGGATTATGGTCCTTTAGGAGTAGAATTTAAAAACAACGTAAAAAAATTATGGTGGAAGAGATTTGTTCAAGAGAGTCCTTATAATGTTGGACTTGATAGTGCAATACTTATGAATCGTGAGGTATGGGTTGCATCAGGACACGTTGGTGGATTCTCTGATCCATTAATGGATTGTAAGGAATGTAAAGCAAGATTTAGAGCAGATAAATTAGTTGAAGATGACATGACAGCTCATGGAGTAGAAGTAGCATCAGCAGATGGATGGTCAAATGAGCAACTTATGGACTATATAAAATCTCATAATGTTGTATGCCCTAAATGTGGAAAGATGAACTATACAGATATAAGAAAGTTCAATCTTATGTATAAAACATTCCAGGGAGTAACTGAAGATGCTAAATCTGAAATCTATTTAAGACCAGAAACAGCTCAAGGTATATTTATTAATTTCAAAGCTGTACAGAGAAGCACAAGAAAGAAAGTACCATTTGGTATAGCACAGATAGGAAAATCATTCAGAAATGAAATTACTCCTGGAAACTTTACTTTCAGAATAAGAGAATTTGAACAGATGGAACTTGAATTCTTCTGTAAACCAGATACAGATTTAGAATGGCATAAATATTGGAAAGATTATTGCTGGAAGTTCTTACTTGATCTTGGAATAGATGAAAAGAACATAAGAATGAGAGATCATGAAAAAGAAGAATTATCATTCTATTCAAAAGCAACATCTGATATAGAATACTTATTCCCATTTGGCTGGGGAGAACTTTGGGGAATAGCAGATAGAACTGATTATGATTTAACAAAGCATCAGGAACATTCAGGAAAAGATTTATCATATCAGGACCCAACAACACATGAGAAATACATACCATATGTAATAGAACCTTCATTAGGAGCAGATAGAGTTGCTCTTGCATTTTTAGTTGAAGCTTATGATGAAGAAGAACTTGAAAATGGAGATACAAGAATTGTAATGCATCTTCATCCATCACTTGCTCCATATAAGGCAGCAGTTCTTCCATTATCTAAAAAACTTTCAGATAAAGCAATGGATGTATATTCTAAATTAAGCAAAAAGCTAAGCATTGAATATGATGAAGCAGGAAGCATAGGAAAGAGATATAGAAGACAAGATGAAATCGGAACACCATATTGTATAACAATTGATTTTGATACACTTGAAGATGAAGCTGTTACTGTAAGAGACAGAGATACTATGAAACAGGAAAGAATAAAGATATCTGAATTAGAAGAATATATTACAAAGAATATGGAACTTTAATTAAAGATAATAAAACTGCCTTATAAATTAAGGCGGTTTTTTATAAAGTTATAAATAAAAATGGAGGATTATCCTGATGAAAAAAGATTTTAACGAGTTTAAAAAGTTCATTAAGGGGAAAAATACTGCAGTAGTAGGAATAGGCGTAAGCAATATACCTCTTATAAATTTTCTTTTAAAATTAGGTGCTGCTGTTACAGCATTTGATAAGAAGACAGAAGATAAAATGCAAAACATTGCTGATGACTTTAAGAAAAAAGGAGTAAAATTAGAACTTGGGGAAAATTACTTAGATAATCTTAAAGGTTTTGATGTAATATTTAAAACTCCTTCAATGAGAATAGATAGTGAAGCCCTTGTAAAAGCTAAAAATGAAGGCACATATATAACATCGGAGATGGAAGAATTCGTAAAATATACAAAAGGAAAAGTTTATGCAGTAACAGGCAGCGATGGAAAGACAACTACTACAACAATAATTTCAAAGTTACTTGCAAAAGAAGGATTTAAAACATGGGTAGGTGGAAATATAGGAACACCTTTATTTTCAAAGATTGAAGAAATAAAAGATGAAGATAGAGTTGTACTTGAACTTTCAAGCTTTCAGCTTATGACAATGGATGTGCCTGTCGATGTAGCTATATGTACTAATCTGGCTCCAAATCATCTTGACATTCATAAAGACATGCAGGAATATATAGATGCTAAGAAGAACATCTATAAATATCAGAATGAAGATGGAATTCTCATATTAAATAGAGAAAATGATATCACATATTCTTTTAAAGACGAAGCTAAAGGAAAAGTTTTGGAATTTAGTTCAAAGAGAATCATAGAAGATGGCGCATATTATAAAGACGGAATTTTATATCTTGAGGGAAAAGAAGTATGCAGAAAAGATAATATAGTCATAAAAGGAATGCATAATGTTGAAAATTATCTAGCTGCATTTTTAGCAACAAAAGAAGACGTTAAAATAGAGACAATGAAGGAAGTTGCATATACATTTGGTGGCGTTGAGCACAGATGTGAACTTGTACGTGAATTAGATGGAGTAAAGTATTATAATGATTCTATCGCATCAAGCCCTACAAGAACACTTGCAGGATTAAGAGCATTTGATGAAAAAGTAATACTTATTGCTGGAGGATATGATAAACATATTCCTTTTGAGCCTCTTGCAGAGGAAGGATACCCTTATATTAAAGAACTTATTTTGATGGGTAATACTAGAAGCAAGATAGAAGCTGTATTTAAGAAACTCGAAAAGGAAAAAGGAATAAAGATTAATATTGCAGAAGTAAATTCGATGAAAGAAGCAGTTGAAACTGCAAGAAAGATAGCTAAAAAAGGTGATATAGTAACTTTATCACCTGCATGTGCATCATTTGATCTATATCCTAATTTTGAAGTAAGAGGTAATGACTTTAAGAAAATAGTGAAGGCATTATAGTTTAATAAAAATGAAAAGGGATTTTTGCATTTTGGCAAAAATCCCTTTTTATTATTTCTGAAAATAAAGATTGTTTACATTTAAATTTCTTTCATAAAATAATCCTAATTCTGTAGGATAATATTCGTTAATTGAATCTTTTATAACAGATTTAAATTGAGCTTTAAAATTTTGAAGGTCTACTGAAAGTGTATAAAGATTATTTGAGTCAGAACCATTTAAAAAGTATATGCTTTTAGAATCACATTTCAAATCAGAACCATTCATTATAGCGATTCTTTTTGTTTCAAGAGTAGAAGGATCTAAAGAATAAAGATTGTTATTATCAGAAGAGTTAAAAAATAATACTGTATCTTTATATCCGATAAAACTTTCTGGAACATAATCCATAAGCTTCATTCTTCCAGTACCATCAACATTTACTGCATAAAGCTTTCCTTTATCTGAAAGATTTTGATACAAAACATATGATCCGTTTATTATAAATTTTCCGACTTTATCTGTACATATAGCTTTTACTTGATTAGAAGAAGTATCTAATGAACAGATGTTACTTCCGTTAGTTTTATCGATATAAAATAAAGTAGAATCTACTGATATAAGATTATCTACTGAATGATTATTTATTTTTGTATATTTTTTATCTGACATTGTAACAGAAGACAATGCATTTTTGCGGCTAGTATCTGCAAAATATATGGTGTCCTCTAAAAGCGCAATACTATTTGCAGAATACTTTACAAATTCCTGTACATTACTTGTATTTAATATATTACCTGAAGAAAGTGATTGTAATGTAGAAAGATTATTATTATCGTCAGGATTTGCAAATATTATAGAAGAATTATTTGCGATAATAGGACATGAGAAATAATTATTGTCAGAGACAGAAAATACGGGTTGCGCTGCTGCTACTGGTATAGAAGTAGAAGCATTTCCTGAAACGGCAGCATTTGAATCTACGTTATTTGAATTAGTTGAAGAGGACGCTGAACCACATCCTGATAATAGAAACGTATTAAAAACTATTACTAATGAAATAAGTTTTTTATGTTTTATCATTAATATAATCTCCCTTTTTGTATTTTAATACTTTAATATTAAGATAAAAAAAAGAAAGAGTAAAGCATATATAAGTGAAAAATGTAAAAAAATATATGAAAAGTTAAATAAATTAACAATAACTTATCCGGGTGTATCTGCCTACTTATAATTAAGAAAAAATAAGATATATTGAGAATATATAATTTAAATTCAAATAAAACATAAATTTATAATTAATAATTAAGAATAAAGATGGTAAGATAGTATTCGTTGTGAAGTTCACGACAATCAAAAAATAAAACGATTTTTAAAAAAAGTTGTTGACAAGGTTTTGATTGAGTGTTATCATAATAAAGCAGTCGCAAGACTGGATGAGATCTTTGAAAATTGAACAGAATAATATAGAACAAATTAAGTAAACCA
>NZ_CP094971.1:1987500-2140000 GCF_022869825.1 Clostridium sp. BJN0001
TATAAATTACATACAATTTCATCCTACTGCTTTTTATGAAGAAAATTTAGAAAAAAGAAGACTTTTAATATCTGAATCTCTTCGTGGAGAAGGGGCTCTTCTTACTGATATAAACGATAAAAGATTTATAAATGAGCTGCTTCCTAGAGACATTGTATCTGATGCTATATATAAAAGGATGGATTTAACTGATACTCCATATGTAAAGCTTGATATAAGTTTTAAAGATTCTACTTATCTTAAAAAACGTTTTTCACTCATATATAGTGAATGTTTAAAAAGAGGTACAGATATAACTAAGGAATTTATAAAAGTATCTCCTGCTCAGCATTTTTTCATGGGAGGAATAAAAGTAGATTCGGATTCTTCAACATCTATGAAAAATTTATATGCAGTTGGTGAGACAAGCTGTACTGGAGTTCATGGTGCAAATAGACTTGCTAGTAATTCGCTTCTTGAAGGTCTTGTCTTTTCAAAAAAAGCAGCACAAAAAATAAATTTACTTATAGATACTATAAAATCAAAAATAATTAATACTGGATATATTACTGATTCTTTAAATTTTTTGCAATCTCAAAATGAAGAAAATGCACTAAATATAATAAAAAGAAATGGAGGAAGAATCGATGATAAATCGCTTAGCTATAGATAATATAATAAAAAATGCGCTCCTTGAAGATATACCATATGAAGACATTACTACAGATTCAGTAATCTTTCAAGATAGTACATCTAAAGCAGATTTAATATGTAAAGAAGACGGAATAATATGTGGTTTAAATGTATTTAAGAGAGTCTTTGAAATACTAGGAAATGTAGATGTTAACTTATTTAAAGAAGATGGAGATTATATAAAAGAATCAGAAATTGTAGCTAAAGTAAAAGGAAATACAAGAAACATATTAAAAGGTGAAAGAACAGCATTAAACATTCTTCAGAGAATGAGCGGCATAGCTACTCTTACACATAAATTTGCAGAAAAAATAAAAGATACTGATGCTAAAATATTAGATACAAGAAAAACAACTCCTAATTTGAGAGTTCTTGAAAAATATGCCGTATTAAAAGGCGGTGGACATAACCACAGATATAATCTTTCAGATGGAATTCTTTTAAAAGACAATCACATAAGTGCTGCAGGCGGAGTTAAAGAAGCTATTTCCCTTGCAAGAAAGAACTCTTCTTTTGTAAGAAAAATAGAAGTTGAAACAGAGAACTTAAATATGGTAAAAGAAGCTCTTGAATGCAAAGCAGATATAATAATGCTTGATAATATGGATATAGAAGAAGCAAAAAAAGCAGTTTTATTAATAAATAAAAGAGCCTTAACTGAGTTTTCTGGAAATGTATCTCTTGAAAACGTAAGAGAAGCCGCACAAACAGGAGTTAATTATATATCAGTCGGTGCTCTTACTCATTCTGTAAAATCACTTGATTTAAGCCTTAAAAATTTACACAACTGTTAATTTAAATTTAGCTTATAAAAGGCAGGTATTATAAAAAATATAAATATACTCTAATTCGACATATTAGTAGATTAAATTACCGTCTTTAAAGAATTTAATATAACTGGAAATTTATTTTCCAGTTATATTTTTTATTATTAAAATTTAATTATTTAAAATTATATTCTGTGACTATTGGTTCTCTATTTTTAGTCTTATCATTAAAATATTCATAAAATGATAATCCAAGAAAACTTCCTGCAATGTTATATACATTAGTAAATCCTAAATTCTGAAGAGCCCTAACCGCATTATAACTTCTCTGACCTGTTCTGCAGTGAAGATATACTGGTCTATCGCTCGGAATTTCATTCACTCTTTCTCTTAGCTCGCTTAATGGAATATTTACTGCATTTTTAATATGCCCATTCTCGTATTCATTTCTTTCCCTTACATCAATAATATACTCATTACTTTCAGCAAGTTCACGCACTTTAGATACAGTAACCTGCTTGAAATCCCCATTTAATAAATTTGAGCCAACATATCCTGCATAATTTACAACATCCTTTGCAGTTGAAAATGGTGGTGCATAACATAATTCAAGATCCTTAAGATCCTCTACAGTTGCTCCAAACTTTATAGCTGTAGCTATTATATCAATTCTTTTTGTAGTATCACCTTTTCCTATAGCCTGAGCTCCTAAAATTTTTCCTGTTTCTTTTTCTATCAGCATCTTAAAATGTATAGGTGATGAATCCTTCATTATTGAAACTTTATCTGAAAGTATAACATTTACTACATCATAATTTATTTTCATTCCAAGAACTTTTATTAGTGATTCATTAAGTCCTGTTGCGGCTGCATTATAATCAAATACTTTAATTGCAGATGATCCTATATATCCTTTATTTAATGTACTCTTGTTGTTAATATCATCAGCAACACTTCTTGCAGCTTTTTGTGCAGGACCTGCAAGAGATAATTTCATCATAGAATGAGTAAGGCTATTATATACTTCAATAGCGTCCCCTACTGCATAAATATCATCATCATTAGTCTTATAATTTTTGTCAACTTTTATCGCTCCAGTTAATCCAAGTTCTATCCCCGCTTCTTTTGCAAGAGCTACTTCTGGTAATACTCCTATTGCCATTACTACTGCCTTTGCTTCAATCTTTCTTCCACTTGAAAGAACTACAGCATCATCTTCAAAGCTTTCAACTTTATCATTTACTATAAGGTTTATTCCATTATCATAAATTTCTTTATGCAGTATTTGAACCATATCATAATCAAACGGTCTTAAAATCTGTTCTCCTGCTTCTATAAGTGATACTTTGTATCCAGCTTCTCTTAGATTTTCAGCTACTTCAACTCCTACAAATCCTCCACCTATAACTGCAATATCCTTAGTTTTTATTTCCATAACAAATCTATTTAATTTATCAATATCTAAAACATTTCTTACTGTAAATACATTCACTTTTTCAATCCCATTAATTTTAGGCACAATAGGATGTGCTCCTGGTGATAAAATAAGCTTATCATAATTTTCTTTATATATTTCATGCGTAATCATGTTCTTTACATTTACAGTTTTATTCTTTCTATCAATTGAGATTACTTCACTATTTACTCTTGCCTCAATATTATATTGTTTTTTAAACTTTTCAGGACTCATTAGTACGAGTCTTTCAGGTGATTTAATTACTCCACTTAAGTGATAAGGAAGTGCACAGTTTGAAAATGATACATGAGGTCCTCTTTCAAACATTATTATTTCATCTTTTTCGCTGTTTCTTCTAAGTCTTGCTGCTGCTGATGCACCACCTGCAACTCCTCCTACTATAAGTATCTTCTTTTTCATAATCATTTCCTCCTTATATATTCTGCCTTATTACTTTCTCTTTGATCCTGCATATGATCCTACTCCGCCAGAAACATTTACAACATCAAATCCTTGTCTTCTAAGCATTGAACATGCTCTGCTACTCCTTGAACCAGACTGGCATACAATATAATATTCTTTAGCTTTTTCCATATATTTATCTGGATTCTCTAAAAGCTTACCCATCGGAATATTTTTAGCAGATTTTATGCTTCCACCTCTATACTCATAATCTTCTCTTATATCTATAAGGTCTATTTTTCCTATAAGACTATCTATATCATTAACATTAATAACTTTTTCATCAACTTTTTTTAAAAATCCAAACATTTTTCATTCCTCCATAATTCTATCTTGAATAACCTTATTATTTAGTTTTAACATCCAAAATCAAATTTATAATATTTTTTTCAAGTTTTATTTAATCATTTACTATACCTAAATTATATTCAATATATTAAACTCTTTCTGTAACTAAGTCACCAACATAAATATTTAATCTAATATATACTTTTAATATTATTTTTTCTCTACAATTACAAGCAGTGGTGCATCATCACTCCTATTAAAAAATGAATGGTACATAACCCCATATTTACCTTTAGGAATCTCTTTTAAATAATTAAGTATTACTTTTTCCTCATTTTTTCCTTCGCTATGACCTCTATATATTGCAATAGACATCATTCCACCATGATTTAAAATAGTTAATCCATCTATAATACTTTTAAGCGATGTTTCAGCTTTTGTTGTTATAGACTTATCTTCTCCCCCTGGTAAAAATCCCAAGTTATACATTATAACATCACAATTTTCTTTTACATATTCTTTTATTTTTTCATGTGAGTCATTTATTACTTTAACATTTTTATTTTCTTTCTCATTATAATTTTGGCATACGTTTTTTTGAACATCAAATGCAAATACTCTTTTAAATCTTCTCTGCAAAAAATCTGTATCATGCCCGTTTCCAAGAGTTGCGTCAACTGCTACATTTCTTGACTCTTCAAAATTATCTATGATATAGTGAGCTATTTCACTGATGTCCGAAACATATTTAAACATATAATTTCCCCTTTTTTCTATCTTAAAATATAAAAAATAGAACATAAAAAAAAATACTAACAGCAAGTGCACTTTTCACAAGCCGATAGTATTTAAACTGGTTACCATGGTAAGACTCGAACTTACAACATGCAGAGTCAGAGTCTGCTGTTCTACCATTGAACTACACGGTATTATTTCCGACAACAGATACTATTATATAGCATATATTTTAAATTTGCAAGTTTTTTTCGTTTTTATTTACTTTATTAGATATATTTATTAAATTATAATAAAAAAACCAGTAATTATAAAAATTACTGGTTAAAATGGTTACCATGGTAAGACTCGAACTTACAACATGCAGAGTCAGAGTCTGCTGTTCTACCATTGAACTACACGGTACTGTCTTAACGACATGTTCTATTATACATAATATTTTAACATAATGCAAGTATTTTTTATAAAAAATCAGCTATCTAAATTTTTAGATAGCTGCATTTTTATTCTTCTTATTTAGAAAGAATTTTCTCTAAATTTTCTCTAATTGCTTTTATAAAGCCAAATGTATCTACTTTATTTACAGTTACTCCTTCAGCAATTACTGCTAAGTCGCCTGTCATTGTTCCCTGTTCAACTGTATCTATACATGCCTTTTCAAGAGCATTAGCAAAATTTATCATATCAGAGTTTTTATCAAATTCTCCTCTTTTTCTTATAGCTCCTGTCCATGCAAATATTGTTGCTATTGAATTTGTTGATGTTTCTTTTCCATCTAAATAGTCGTAGTACTGATCCTGTACTGTTCCATGTGCTGCTTCATATTCATAATTTCCTTCTGGAGACACAAGAATTGAAGTCATCATAGCAAGAGAACCAAATGCAGTTGCAAGCATATCACTCATAACATCTCCATCATAATTTTTACATGCCCATATAACATTTCCACTACATTTTATAATCTTTGAAACAGCTGTATCTATTAATGAATAATAATATTTTATGCCTAAGCTTTCAAATTTCTCTTTATATTCATTGTCATATAAATCCTGAAATATATCTTTAAATGTATGATCATACTGTTTTGAAATAGTATCTTTTGCTGCAAACCATAAATCCTGCTTTGTATCTACTGCATACTGAAAACATGTTTTTGCAAAATTTTCTATTGAATTTATCATATTATGCATACCGCATACAACACCTGGAGCATCAAAATTATGTATAAGTTTTCTTTCTTCTGTTCCATCTTCTGCTGTAAAAACGAGTTCACATTTTCCTTTTTTAGGTATTTTCATTTCAACTGATTTATAAATATCACCATATGCATGTCTTGCTATAGTTATAGGATTTTTCCATGATTTTATGTAAGGTTTTATAGGTTTAACTACTATAGGTGCTCTAAATACTGTACCATCAAGAATTGATCTTATAGTTCCATTAGGACTTTTCCACATTTTTTTCAAATTATATTCAGTAACTCTTGCAGCATTTGGAGTAATTGTTGCACATTTAACTCCTACTTTATACTTCTTTATTGCATTAGATGCATCAACTGTAACCTTATCGTCAGTTTCATCTCTATGTTTTAATCCTAAATCATAATACTCTGTATTTAAATCAATGAATGGAGTTAACAATTCTTTTTTAATTGTGCCCCATACTATCCTTGTCATCTCATCTCCGTCCATCTCAACTATTGGATTTGACATTTTAATTTTTTCCATATATTTTTGATGCCCCCTATTTAATTTTATACATTTAATTATACAATATGACTTTCTTTTTATCAATAAAGTAAAATTATGCTTTTATTACTTACAAAAAAAGATATGCACAATTATATTAAACCGTACATATCTTAAAAACATTATCTATTATTCTCATCAACGTCATCAACATCTTCATAATCAACGTCAATAATCTTCCCCTTAAAGTCTTCATCAAATTTATGCATACTGTCATGCTCATTATCAAGGCTTCTCTTAAAATCATCTGCTTTTTTTTGTTTTATGTATTGTCTTACTTTATTTACAACATAGATGACTGCGATAACTCCTAAAATAATAGGCAAAAGCTGTATAAAAAGCATCGCTACAAGCACTATTACACATACTATCCCTATCATATACACAAATTTTCTAAACCCTTCACTCATGTAACTCAACCTCTATAATATTATTTGTCATATACATATTATATTGCTTTTTCTTAATATTGTAAACAAAATCTAATATCATTCTTTACTTCTTTTTATAAAGAGTAGAGAAAAAATAAGCACTACTGGAAATATTAATGCTGAAAATATACCTTTTTTTATATCTCCTGAAAACATCTGTGTAACAATTCCTACTACAAAAGGTCCACTAGAGCATCCAACGTCTCCTCCAAAAGCAAGAAGTGCAAACATAAATGTTCCTCCACCCTTTATTCTCTCAGCTGACATAGAAAATGTTCCTGGCCAAAGTATTCCAACAGATAATCCACATAATCCACAACCTAATAATCCTATTACTGAATTTGTACTAAGCGATATCATTAAATAGCTTATTATACAGAGAATTCCGCTTAAAATCATAAACTTTTTAAGGCTTACCTTACTACTTTTTTTAGAATATAAAAGCCTTGAGCTACCCATTAACAAAGCAAAAAAACATGGTCCTAATAAGTCTCCTATATTTTTATTAACATTTAATCCTTTTTCTGCAAAATATGATGCCCACTGGCTTACTGCTTGTTCACATGCACCAGCACATATCATTAATATAATTAAAATGTAAAATAGTTTATTTCTCATAAGATGCTTTACAGGCATACTTTCATTTTCTTCATTTAATGCCTTTATAGGCACCTTAAAGAATAATATTGTATTAAAAATCGGAATCATTGCCCATAATACTGATAATATTGCCCAATTATTAAGTCCAAAGAATGCAAAAAACAATGTAGAAAAAAGTATAACTCCTGCTTGTCCCCAACAATAAAATGAATGTAGAAGACTCATCTTCGCTGATTTATCATTTGTTGGACATGCTTCCACTATAGGGCTTATCATTACTTCTATTATTCCACCACCAACTGCATATAAAGAAGCCGAAATTACTATGCCTATATATGGATTTTCTAAAGCATTTGGAAGAATAGCTAAAAGTATCAGACCTAATGAAGAAAAAATATGAGCTATTATAACTGAAGCTCTATACCCTATCTTATCTATAAATACAGCTGAAAATAAATCTATTATAAGCTGTATTGAAAAATTTAGTGCTATTATAAATGTTATTTTATCAAGGGGTATGTTATACTGCTTATTTAAAGTTACAAATAAAAGAGGTAAAAAATTATTAACTATTGCCTGAGTTATGTAACCTATAAAACATGCATAAACTGTATAATTGTAATTATTTTTTATTTTCATAATTATTACTCCTGTGCATTAATATACTACAAATTATTTTAATTCCTAAACTTTATAAAAGCAAGCAAAAAAATAGACTGCCATTAAAATAGCAGTCTATTTTACCCTATTTTCCGTAAGAGAAAGATTTCTCATAAGTTTTTATTTGAATTCTATTATTTATTTTCTAAGAAATTTATCAACAGCTTTTGTTACTGCTAATCCTTCACTTATTGCAGTTACAACAAGTGACTGTCCACGTCTAGCATCTCCTATTGCAAATACTTTAGGTACATTAGTTTCAAATTTTCCAAAGTCTGCTTTTACGTTACTTCTTCCATCTGATTCAACGCTAAATGCTTCTTTTAAATAATCCTGTGATCCTAAGAATCCCATTGCTATTAAAATAAGTTCTGCTTTTACATTTTTCTTAGATCCTTCAACTTGAGATGGAATTCTTCTTCCGTTATCTCCCATCTTCCACTCAACCTTAACTGTATCAACACTTTCAAGTTTTCCATCTTTATCTGTATAAACTTTAGTTACAGTAGTTAAATATTCTCTTGGATCTTTTCCATAAAGTTTTATATATTCATCCTGACCATAGTCAATTTTAAGGATTTTAGGCCATTCTGGCCATGGATTATCCTCTGCTCTTTCTACTGGAGGTTTTCCCATTATCTCATACTGAATAAGTGATTTGCACTTGTGTCTTAATGCTGTAGCAACACAGTCAGTTCCTGTATCACCACCACCTATTACGATAACATTCTTATCTTTTGCTGAAATAAATTCATTGTCTTCATGATTTGAATCTAAAAGACTCTTAGTATTTTTCTTTAAGAAATCTACAGCAAAGTAAATTCCTGATTTAACATCTTCTCTTCCCTCTGCATTAAGATCTCTTGGATTAGATGCACCTGTTGCAATTACAACTGCATCAAATTCATCTAAAATTTTCTGTGCATCATAGTTTTTACCTATATCCGCATTTGTTACAAATTTAACTCCTTCTTCAGCCATAAGTCTTATTCTTCTTAAAACAACATCTTTATCAAGCTTCATATTAGGAATTCCATACATTAATAATCCACCTGGTCTATCGCTTCTTTCAAATACTGTAACCTTATGTCCACACTTATTAAGACCATCGGCTGCTGCAAGTCCTGAAGGACCTGATCCTATTACAGCTACTTTCTTACCTGTTCTCTTAAGTGGTGCATTTGCTTTTACTATTTCGTTCTCATATGCAGTATCAATTATAGCTCTTTCATTTTCTTTTATTGAGACAGGGATTCCATTTAATCCTTCTGTACATCCTGCTTCACATGGTGCAGGACATACTCTTCCTGTAAACTCTGGAAATGGATTATGCTTTATAAGTCTTTCATAAGCAAGATCCCATTTTCCTCTGTATACTAAATCATTCCATTCTGGGATTAAGTTATGAATAGGACATCCTGATACCATTCCCTTAAATAAAACTCCAGCCTGGCAAAAAGGAACTCCGCAATTCATGCATCTTGCTCCTTGAATCTGCTGTTTTTCAAGTGGAAGTCTTAAATGAAATTCATTATAATCCTTTAATCTTTCATCTATATCTCTATTTTTGCCTTCTTCTCTGTCATATTCTAAAAATCCTGTTGGTTTTCCCATAACTTATCCCTCCTATCTTCCTTTAACTTCTTCGAAAGTCTTAATCTGTGCATCAGCATCACTACATCCAAGATTCTTGTATTTTTCAATAGTTTCAACAACTTTCTTATAAGCCTTTGGAATTATTTTTACAAAATTATCTTTTTCTAAATCAAAGCTGTGTAATATCTTATTTGCTTTCTTAGAACCTGTTACATTAGCATGTTCTTCTATAAGATTTTTAACTATCTCTTCATCATCAATATTTAATTCTTCCATAAGAATCATATCCTTGTTTATTTTTATATCAAAGTCATTATCTTCTTTATAAAGGTAAGCAATTCCGCCGCTCATACCTGCTGCAAAGTTAACTCCTGTCTTTCCAAGAACTACAACTTTACCGCCTGTCATATATTCGCATCCATGATCTCCAACTCCTTCAACTACTGCCGTAGCTCCTGAGTTTCTAACTGCAAATCTTTCACCTGCAATACCGTTTATAAATACTTTTCCTGATGTTGCTCCATAAAGTGCAACATTTCCTACTACGATATTATCATCTGCTATGAATGTTGATTTCTTCGGAGGATATAAAACAAGCTTTCCGCCTGAAAGTCCTTTACCAAAGTAATCATTAGCATCTCCTTCAATTTCAAATGTAAGTCCATTTGGAATAAATGATGCAAAGCTTTGTCCTGCACTTCCATTACATTTAATCTTTATTGTATCTTCTTTTAATCCTTCAGTACCATTAACTTTTGTAATTTCAGAACCTAAAATAGTACCAAGTGTTCTGTCTGTATTTGTTATATCTATTTCAAAACTTGTTTTTGTTCCATTTTTAATTGCTTCATTACACTTTTCAATTAATACAGTCTCATCTATAACATTATTTAATTTATGATCATGCTTCTTTGATGGATTGTATCTTACAACTTTTCCTCTATATTTATCAGGAGTATATAAAATTGAACTTAAATCAATATTTTTAGCCTTCCAGCCTCTTATATTTTCTTTCTGTTTTAATTTATCTACACGTCCTATCATTTCATCAACTTTTCTAAATCCAAGCTTAGCCATTATTTCTCTAAGTTCTTCTGCAATATAATACATAAAGTTTATTACGTATTCAGGCTTACCTTTAAATCTCTTTCTAAGAACTGGATTCTGTGTAGCTATTCCAACTGGACATGTATCCAAATTACAAACTCTCATCATTGCACATCCAAGAGTTACTAGAGGTGCTGTAGCAAATCCAAACTCTTCTGCTCCAAGAAGTGCTGCTATTGCAACATCTCTTCCTGTCATAAGCTTACCATCAGTTTCTATTCTTACTCTATCTCTTAATTCATTTAAAAGTAATGTCTGATGTGCTTCTGCAAGACCAAGTTCCCAAGGAAGACCTGCATTTCTTATTGAGTTTTTAGGTGCTGCTCCTGTTCCTCCATCATATCCTGAAATTAAGATTACATCAGCTCCACCTTTTGCAACTCCAGCTGCTACTGTACCAACTCCACATTCAGATACTAATTTAACTGATACTCTAGCATCCATATTAGCATTCTTTAAGTCATAGATAAGCTGAGCTAAATCTTCTATTGAATAAATGTCATGATGTGGTGGTGGTGATATAAGTGATACTCCCGGAGTTGAGTGTCTTGTTTTAGCAATCCATGGATATACCTTGCTTGCTGGAAGCTGTCCTCCCTCTCCAGGTTTTGCACCTTGTGCTAATTTTATCTGAATCTCATCTGCATTTACAAGATACTCAGATGTAACTCCAAATCTTCCTGATGCTATTTGTTTTATAGAACTTCTTCTTGAATCTCCGTTAGCATCTTTAATCCATCTTTCTTTATCTTCTCCACCTTCACCAGTATTAGATCTTCCGCCTATTCTATTCATTGCAATTGCAAGAGTTTCATGTGCTTCTTTAGAAATAGATCCATAACTCATAGCACCTGTCTTAAATCTCTTTACAATTTCTGATGCTGGTTCAACTTCATCGATAGAAATTTCTTTAGAATTATGCTTAAATTCTAATAATCCTCTTAATGTAACTTCACTATTTGAATCATCTATCATATCAGAATATTCTTTAAATAATTTATAATCTCCATTTTTAGTTGCCATCTGGAGTTTATGGATTGTAAGAGGATTATATAAATGTTCCTCCTGTCCATCATCTCCTGAACGCAATTTTTCAAATCCAGGACTATCTAAAGTGAAGTCTGCTGCATAAGTCTTATCTTTAAATCCTCTTTTATGTCTTATTTCTGCTTCTTTTTGAATTTCTTCAAGGCCTATACCGCTTATTCTGCTTATTGTATTTGTAAAATATTTATCTATTACTTTCTTATTTATTCCAATTGCTTCAAATATCTGTGCTCCTATATAAGACTGGATAGTTGAAATTCCCATTTTAGATAAAATTTTTGTAATTCCGTGTAATACTGCACTGTTATAATTTTTTACTGCTGTATTTAAATCTTTATCTAAAAGTTCTTCTTCTATAAGTGCTCTTACAGCTTCATATGCCATATATGGATTTATTGCTGATGCTCCAAATCCTAATAATGTTGCAAAATGATGAACTTCTCTTGGTTCTCCTGTTTCAAGTATAATTCCTACAGATGTTCTTGTACCTTTTTTTACAAGATACTGATGAAGTGCTGATACTGCAAGAAGTGAAGGAATTGGTATTTTATTTTCACATACGTTTCTATCAGAAAGAATAAATATTGTATATCCTTTTTCAAAAGCTTCTTGTGCTTCTTCAAATAAATCATTTAAAGCTTCTTCAAGTGATTTTCCTTCATCATATACTATATCTAATACTTTTGATTTTAAGTTTCCTTCATTTAAAGTCTTAATTTTAGCAAGCTGTTCATTAGTAAGTATTGGACTATCAAGCTTTATTAAATTACAATTTTGAGGTTTATCTTCAAGGATATTTCCCTCTGGTCCAACATATACATTAGATGCTGTAACAATTTCTTCTCTTATTGCATCTATTGGTGGATTTGTAACCTGTGCAAATAACTGCTTAAAATAATTAAATAAAGGTTGTGGTTCTTTTGATAAAACTGCAATTGGAGAATCCATTCCCATTGCTGCTATTGGTTCTGCACCATTTTGTGCCATAGGAAGCATTGTTGTCTTTACTTCTTCATAAGTATATCCAAATGTTTTCTCAAGTCTTATTCTTGTTTGCTTATCATATTCAATCTTGAAATTATTAGGTTTCTTTAAACTATCTAATGTTACAAGATTTTCATCAAGCCACTTTTTATACGGATATTCATCTGAATATGTATGCTTAAGTTCATTATCATCAATTACTTCTTTCTTAGTAGTATCTACAAGAAGCATTCTACCTGGTCTTAATCTATCTTTCTTTAAGACTATTTCAGGATCAACATCAAGTGCTCCTACTTCTGAAGAAAGAATAAGTCTTCTGTCTTTTGTTATATAATATCTACATGGTCTTAAACCATTTCTATCAAGTACAGCTCCTACTTTTTCTCCATCTGTAAATACTATAGCAGCAGGTCCATCCCATGGTTCCATAAGAGTTGCATTATATTCATAGAATGCTTTTTTCTCTTCTGTCATTGTATCGCTTCTATACCAAGGTTCTGGAATAGCCATCATTACAGCTTTTGTAAGATCTATTCCGTTCATATACATAAATTCAAGATTATTATCTAAAATTGCAGAATCCGAACCTTCTTTGTTTATTATAGGGAGTACTCTGTTAAGATCTTTTCCTAAAGCCTTAGATCTTATATTTGTTTCTCTTGAATAAATTTTATTTACATTTCCTCTTAATGTATTAATTTCACCATTGTGAATCATATATCTATTAGGATGTGCTCTATCCCAACTTGGAAATGTATTAGTTGAATATCTAGAATGTACAAGTGCAAGAGATGTTTCAACTCTTTCATCTTCTAAATCTTTATAAAATTCTCTAAGCTGAGTAGATAAAAGCATTCCTTTATATACTATTGTTTTTTCAGAAAAAGACGCTATATAGAATGTTTCATTTAAAAATTTACTTATCCATCCCGCTCTTTTTTCAATAGTTCTTCTTACAATATAAAGTTTTCTTTCAAACTCTTTTCCTCTTTTAACATCCCATGGTCTTTTTACAAATGCCTGCATAATATATGGCATTGTTTCAAGAGCAGCTTTTCCAAGAATTGAAGGATTTGTCTTTACATTTCTCCAACATAAAAGTTCTAAATCCTCTTCTTTTATTATATCTTCAAAGAGCTTTATAGCTTCGTTTCTAGCCTTTTCATTCTGTGGCATAAATGTCATAGCTACAGCATAATCCTGCATTTCAGGTAATGTAATGCCTTTACTTAAAAGTTCTTCTTTAAAAAATCTGTGAGGAATATTAAATAATATTCCTGCACCATCTCCTGTATTCTCATCTGCACCAGTTCCGCCTCTGTGCTTTAATCTTTCAAGGATAGTAAGACAATCGGAGAGCACTGCATGAGAAACTTTTCCATCAATATTAACTATTGTTCCAATTCCACATGCATCATGTTCTAAGTTTGAATTATATAACCCTTGATTATTTGGATTATTTTTATCCATTTTTTACTCCTCCTATAAATAGTATTTTTAACAAATATATTAAAACTTATTTATAAATCTGCAATTTAAAATAATTTTCCTTCTTCGCTCAAAATAAGCTCAGCAATATCACGCATTCTTCTTCCTGAATCCATGCTTAGCTTCTGCATATATCTAAACGCCTCAGATTCCCCCATATTTGAAACTTCCATAAGCCTTCCTTTAGCTTTTTCTAATACTTTTCTATCTTCTAACGTATGTTCAAGTTTTTCTACTTTATCTTTAAGCATCCTTATTCGTCTTCTACTTTGGAATATAAGATCAACTGAATTCATTAAAAGAACAGTTGAAATTTTTGTTCCTATACAGTATATATCTGTATCTTCTTCTATAAATGACTTATAAGGCTCATTTACTATAGCAAGAAAACTTGTATAATCACGTATATTTTCATATACATCAAGTAAGCTCATATCTTTAAACTTATATCCTACAATTGCAAGATCCGGTTCATTTTGCATAACTAATCTCATAAGTTCGCTACCTGAAGTACATATATTAGAAACGCTATAACCATCTTGGCATAAAATCTTCTTCAGCTTTTGGGCAATTTCAATATTGTTTAATGCAATAATAATATTTCCATTTCGCTCCATAGCAACCCCCGCCTAAAATAAACGAAAAATATTAATATCTATTAAGATACTTATCTATTTCCCACTCATGTACTTTTGTTCTATAATCATCCCATTCTCCATCTTTTGCACATATATAATTATTAAATATATGATCTCCTAACGCTTCTTTAGCAATTTCGCTTTCTTTCATAAAGTTTACTGCTTCATAAAGGTTATTTGGAAGACTTTCAATTCCTGCTTCTTTTCTTTCCTCATTATTCATTGCGAATATATTATTAGAAATTTGAGCAGGTGGAGTTAATTTTTCTTCGATTCCATTAAGTCCTGCTGTTAAAAGTGCTGCAAGTGTTAAATAAGGGTTAGCACTTGGATCTGGACATCTAAGTTCAATTCTTGTTCCTAATCCTCTTGATGCTGGTACTCTTATTAATGCAGTTCTATTACTGCATGACCATGCTAAATAAACTGGTGCCTCATATCCTGGGACTAATCTTTTATATGAATTTACAAGTGGATTTGTTATTGCTGCTAATCCTTTTATATTATTTAAAAGACCTGCGATAAAGTTATATGCAATTTCGCTTAATCCATTTTGATCATTTTCATCTGCAAATACATTTTTTCCATCTTTAAATAATGAAATATTTATATGCATTCCTGAACCATTTATTCCAAATACAGGCTTTGGCATAAATGAAGCATAAAGTCCATGTCTTTGAGCAATTGATTTTACTACTAACTTAAATGTCATAATATCATCAGCTGTCTTAAGTGCATCACCATACTTAAAATCAATTTCATTTTGTCCTTCTGCAACTTCATGGTGAGATGCTTCTATTTCAAATCCCATATCTTCTAAAGCAAGTGTCATATCTCTTCTTGCATTTTCTCCTCTGTCTACAGGAGCTAAATCAAAATATCCACCTCTATCTTGAGTCTTTACTGTGGCGTTTCCATTTTCATCTGTTTCAAATAAGAAAAATTCACATTCTGGTCCTACTTTCATTCCATATCCTAATTTTTCAGCTTTTTTAATAGCTCTCTTTAATGCATATCTAGGATCTCCTGTAAATGGTGTACCATCTGGCTTATATACATCGCAAATTAATCTTGCAACTTTTCCTTGCTGTGGTCTCCATGGGAAAATGACAAAACTATCTAAATTAGGTCTTAAGTTCATATCTGATTCTTCAATGTTTGCAAATCCATCAATTGACGATCCATCAAACATACATTCATTATTCAATGCTTTTTCTAACTGCTTATCTGTTATTGCTACATTTTTTAACTGACCAAAAATATCGGTAAATTGAAGCCTAATAAATTTTACTCCATTATCTTTTACCATTTTTACAATATCTTCTTTACTATACTTTGACATCTTATAATCCCCCTTTTTCTATAAAAAAAGCGTCCATTGGAAACCATGACAGTATCATGAATAACTTCTGAACGCCTTTGCTCAATCTTTTTCTTATTTAAGATTATATATGATTTATTTACTTTTATCAATACCCTTTCACAAAAATATTAATATTTTTGTGAAAAAACTTTATTTTTTTAAGTTATCTTCTATTTTTCTTTTTATTTTTATTATATTTTGAAATTTCATTTTCAATACTTTTATAAAAATCAGACAGAGTTTCGTTATCTTTTAACAAAAATACTTCTATAGCATCTTCTATATTATCTATGGTAAAAAGATGAAAATTATTATTTTCAATATCTTCCTCTACCTCTGATCTTAAAATTAAATTGTCTCTATTTAAAGAAGGAAAAACCACCCCTTTATTTTTTGTACAATCTACTATACTGCACACTTTATGAAATCCTTCAATTTTTTGATTAAGCCCTCCTATAGGCTGAACTTCTCCAAACTGATTAAGTGAACCAGTAACTGCAATGTTCTGTTTTATAGGGTGTTTGCTAAGTGAAGATAATATACATAGCATTTCAGCTACAGATGCACTGTCTCCTTCAACAACTCCATATGTCTGTTCAAAACTTAACTGAAAATTTACTGGAATTATATCATATGGATCTAATACACCGCTTAATATCGCTTTTAAAATCATAATAGATTTTTCATGAATGCTTCCACTCATGTTAGATTCTTTATGAACATCTATTATTTTTCCTTCTCCCTTAGATGCAATACATGTTACTTTCATAGGTTTTCCTATACTAAAATATGAATTTCCAACAACAGAAAGTGCATTAATGCAACCTATTTTCTCACCATTTATATCTATCATCATCTTTTTATTTTTATATTCACTATAAATTTCATCTTCTATTTTTTCATCATTATATATTGTTTTTAAAATTTCTCTCTTTGTTATTTTACTTTCCCCATCAAAAGTGCTGCTATTATTTGCCATTACAAGTGTTCTTAAAAGGTAATAATCATCATTTGATATTCTATTTCTATCATCTGTAATTCTTGAAAGATACTTTATAACTTCAAATAATGCATCTTCTTCAATTCCCATCAAATTGTTTTTTTCAATTATATCACCAATTTTATATTCAATCTCACTCTCTGACTTCTTATCGCAAATAACATCCAAAGTATCTTCTACTTTTATTGGAAATAATCTTTTAAAATCATCATCATTCTTATAAAGGAACGAATATGTCGAATAATCTCCAATTAATATAATCTTAACATCAACCGGTATTTTTTGTGGTTTAATTGTTGATACGGAAAATAAATCCATATACTTTTTTACAAAATTATAATTGACAGAGTTATCAAACATCATTTTTTTTAAATAGTAATAAGTTGAACTATTTTGAAGAATTGCATCCATTCTTAATATTATACATCCATCATTTGCATTTAATATACTTCCAGCACTTATCATTCCTGCTTCGGAAACATACGTTCCATTAGAAAGTGTCTTATACTCTATTGATCCTATAAGATTAAGAAGACTCGGATCTTCTTCATATATTACTCTTGGATGATCATATTCAGAATTATCAACTAATACATTCACAGTAAACTTTGTAAAAATCTTTTTCAATTTATCTTCATCATCTTCAAGATTCATTGAATAACATTTAACTATTTCTTCTTCAATTTGTTCGAACATATTATTTAAAAAATTAAGAGCATCTTTTTCGTATTTAAATTCATCATAAACGCTAAATTTTATATCTTTTAAATTATCATTTAAAAAAATTTTATAAATTTCTTTTAGCCTTTCTATAGAATCAAGTTCAGCTTTTTTTAATTTTTCTAAAATAACTTCAGCCTGCTTCTTTAAATCAATTACATCATTGCTTATAAGTTCTTGTTTTTCTTCTTCAAGCATATCATATTCATTTTCTGTCATCTGCTCTTGCGAATCATCCTTAAGTGGAATAAATACAAAACCATTATTTGTATTTTTGACATCAAATTTTTTATTTTTAGCAATACTCGTAAGCTCTGATATATATTTATTTCTCTTTAATATAATCTCCTGAAGTATATTCTCCTTCTCTTCATCTTCAGAAGAAGATTCATAAAATTTTAATATATAATCTAGATACTTTTCTTTAATTTTATCTGTTTCTTTCTTTAGTTTTTCCCCATTTCCATTTTTTAAAAAAATAGGAATAGTCTTTAACTCATCTAAATAAGTTATATAACATATATCATCCGGAGATTCTTTTTTAGAATAAAACTTTTCTAAATCATTTTTTAATTTTTTAAGCCTATCGCTTGAAAAAGAACCTATATAATAAATATTATAACCTTTACTTTTTATACTAAGATTTTTTTCTATTTCATATAAAACATCTTCTCTTTGATAAGTTTCATCATTTTTTAAAACCCGATTTTGAAAATTCTTTTTAAAAATAACTTCATTTGGAGTAAGCTCTCTATACATATATATCTCTACTTTCAATTAAACAAAGATTAAAAGCAGTCTCCTCCTTATAATATCTCTATATAATATTAATATTCCAGAATAGAGAAATTAGAGATAGTTTTTTACTAAAACATAGTAATTTGTTCGACTGTATTTTCTTTAAACGAAGAAACGCTTACACCTAAAAGTCTTACTTTAAGTTTAAATCCCTCATTAAAAATAAGTTCTTTAACTACATTAAATATATCTTCACCTCTATAAATATAATAATTTAAAGTTTTACTTCTTGTATGTATATGAAAATCTGTTGTTTTAAATTTAAATGTGATAGTCTTTCCTGTTACATTTCTTTTATTAAGCATATCATTAACTTCAAAGCACAAAGGCTTTAAAATACTAAGCATCTCATTTTTATCTAAAATATCATCTTTTAATGTAACTTCTTTTCCGCATGATTTAGAATCTATTTTTTCTTTAACCTCACGCTTATCAATTCCTCTTATCCTTTTATATACATCTTCTCCTGATTTTCCAAGATAATTTATAAGAAATTCTTCTGAAAGACTATATAAATCTTTTACCGTAAAGATCCCCATATTATTAAGTTTTAATAATGATACTTTTCCAATCCCATAAATTTTATTTATTTTTAAAGGAAATAAAATATCAGGGATCATATCTTTTGAAATAATTTTTATTCCATTTGGTTTATTCCATTCAGATGCAATCTTTGCAAGAAATTTATTATATGATATTCCAACAGATAAAGTAAGTGATGTTTTTTTAAACACTTCTTTCTTTATAGCCCTTGCAATTTCTAATGCATTATCATGTACTTGAGATATATCTAAAAAAGCTTCATCAATAGACATTTTTTCAATCTTACTCGTATATTTCTGAAATATACTAAATATTATATTTGATACTTCTTTATATCTACTATATCTTCCATCAAGATATACCCCTTGTGGACATTTTTCCATAGCCATAAAAATAGGCATACTTGAATATATTCCATATTCTCGTGCTTCATATGAACATGTTGAAACAACACCTCTTCTTTTTATACTTCCTACAATAACAGGTTTTCCTTTAAGAGATTCATCATCATGCTGTTCAACTGATGCAAAAAAAGCATCCATATCAATATGAAGAATATTATTACACATAAATAAAATCACCACTTTTCATATTTTCTTTTATTTTATAATAAAAGGTTGATGACTGGATATTAAAAATATTTTTTCCAGTCATCAACCTTTATATTATTAAATTCACAATTTTTAAGCAAGAATTTCATCAAATACACTCTGATTTTTATTTACACTTGTTGCATATACACCATATGCTAAGAACTCGTCTACAAATTTCATATTTATAATTTTTCTTCTATCACTCATAAGTACACTTGTAAGTGCTATCATATTTCTTATTTCAGTATCCATATACATTATATATGCACTTTCTTCAATACACATATATTCTGTTACCTGCTTTACAAAATGAATACATCTGTCAACATTTTCATCTAAGAGTTCCAAATCTGCTACAGGTAGAAATTGAGCAGGTATTTTAAGTTTACTTTCATCAAGTTCTTTATTAAGTATTTCGCAAATACGTATTTTCTTTTCAACATTTTTATTATTTAAAATCATAGATGCTAACATTGATTTAGAAAAAGATGAATTACTATATAATTCTAAAACATTTGATATTTCATCTTTTGTATTATTATTTAATGCAAACATTACACATAATAAATAATTTTCATTAAGAAGCGTATACATTTCTTCAGCAATTTCTATATATTTCTTGTAATCTTTTTTATCGGCATATCTGCATATTGTATATGCTGATAAAACAAGCTGCTCTGATATTGGCATATTTTTATCAATCATAATATCATAAACACAAACTATATCATTTAAAATTTTTTCCTGCATAAAACCCTGATTGCTTTCAATTAAAAAAGATAAAATATATAAAGTATCGCCTCTAAACTGAGATGTCTTAGATGTCTTTTCTTCAATTGTATTTCTGATTACCCTTATTCTTTCACCATCTATATATCTTCTTTTATAACCATTTAACATAGATGCAAAATGGTTGATTAATTCTCCATCAAATCTTAAAGTCTCAGATGCTTTTCTAAAATTTCTGATAGTAAAATCACACACTTCTCTAATATTATTATTCATAATTATCCCCCCATAAATCTCTCATTACTTTTATTATATCATAAATAGAATGCTATAATAACAATTAATTTCAAATAATCAATCCACAATTATCTACAATAATAATGTTATTTTACCCTATAAAGATATTAAATTATTAAATATTATGTTATAATTAACAGTATGATTAATCTATTTTATTTCTAAAGGAGAATCAGCATGAGTTTAAAAGATAAATTTAATGGTTATTTTCAATCTGTATATATGCAAAAATACGGTGATAGAATTACAAGTAATCAAGGTACTGTATTATCAGTAAAATTAGTTGAAAAAAATTATTTTATAATAAAGTTACTTTCAGCAGAACTAGTTTTAAAGCCTCAAGTTGGAAAAGGAATAGTAAAATGTTATTATAATAAGAAAAGATGGTTTAAAAAGCCTGAATTTATTACATTAAAACAAGGTCATAAAGTTATAATAATGGGCCTTAAAGGTGCTAAAACCACTAAAAAACATAGCATAGAAGATATTCAGGTAATCAACATTATAAATCTTACTACTAATAAAGACCTTGTTCCTGTTGATCATAGTCAAATTAAAAAAGCACGTCAGCAGGCAAATTCGATGATGATGAGAAAATAATTAATAAAATAGAACCTATAAAATAGACATTAAAAAAACTATTTTAATAGGTTCTTTTTTTGTATACTTTTTAAGATATTTTATTTATAAACAATTTTATCTACCAATGAATAAATATTATGTTTATAAGCATATATAGTAAGATATTTCTTATATCCCCATCTGCTTTCTTTATATAATTCTACACTTTCTTTTGGAACATAAACGTCTAATTTATTATCCATAGAACTAAGTGATTCTATTTCAGGAGGATTTAATGCAAATATATTAATTCTATTTAATTTTTCACACCCAAAATTATTATACTTTGGCATATATTTAAACATGGAACCGAAAGTTATTTCATTTAAATTTATGCACTCGCAGCATGAATACTTGCCAAGCTTTTCTATAGACATAAGCTTTATCTTTTCTAATAAATCACACATATAAAACACGTAATCTCCTATACTTCTTATATTATCTTCCATGTCTATATTAATTATCTCTTTTAAATTATCACACATATAAAAATTATAATTTTCTATTACTTCTAATAATTTATTAATTTTTATATTAGTCAAATTTTTGCACTTTGAAAATGAAGCAGTTCCCAATGTGTTTACATTTTCAGGAATCTCGTATTCTTTTTCATCTTTTGCCTCTGGATAATAAATTAATTTTGTCATATCATTGTTAAATAAAACCCCATTAACTGACTTTAATGATATATTGTGATCTTTAACATAAACATTTTTAAGATTTTCACAATCACTTAAAGCATATTCCTGAATATCTGTAACATTTTTAGGTATAGTTATTTGAAATTCATTTCCAACATATTGTATTAGCAAATTATTTTCTATTGCTAATTCTTCATTAATTATATTGTCTGGATAAATCTTATCTTTAAGCTCCATCCATCCCGCTGAATTTATATATTTTCCATAAGAATTTGAAGGCACATAAATATTAAACGATTCTAACATAAGAAAAAGTCTTCTATTAATTTCTGGAGGCTCTAGTGAATTTACATATAACACTCTAAAATTATCATCTTTTGACCATTTAAAAAACATATAAGTGCTGGCAATACTACTTACACTGCTTGGAATGCTATATTTATAATCGTTCCTTCCTACTGGATATGATATAAATTTTGTTTCGTCTTTATTATATAAAACCCCTTCAATATCTTTATAATACTTATTTCTTTCATCTACATGTATTTCTTTTAAATTGAAACACCATTCAAAAGGATTTCCTTCAATAGTTTCAACATTTTCAGGGATACTGATATTTGATATTCCTGTACCAAAGAAACATTTATTTCCTATAAATTTTACCTCTTTAGGAAATTCAATTTCTTTTAAATTTAGATTGCCTAAAAATGCTCTTTCTCCTATATACTTTAATTTGCTATTTTCACCAAATATTATTTTTCTAAGAGCTGGCACTTCTATATACGTATAATTATAAGAGCGGTATACCGATTTGAAAAACACCTCATTTTCTATAACTTCAACAGTATCTGGAATTATTAATTCTTCTAAATAAATATTCCAAAAAAAGGCTTGAGATTTAATAATACGTAGCTTTTCCGGTAAAATTAAAGTTGAAAAATTGCTATTTTCAAATCCATATTTTCCGATTATTGTAACATATTTTTTATTATAAGAACTTGGTATTACTAAATTATCTGGTAAGTCATCTTTATTTTTAGCATATACAGTATAAGCTTTTTCATCTTCATTTAATTCAAATCTAAAGAATCCCAAACTTGAAGGAATATGCTCCTTGAAAGGAAAAATTAAATCTTTATATTCATTCCAATTATAAAAAGACTTATAAACTTCAGTAGCTTCTTTTGGTACTTTAATCTCTAAATATGGTGAAGTCTCAAAGAAAACTATTCTTTCTAGTTTAGCAGGATATTTTGAATTTAAATAAACCTGTTGAAGGTTTGAGCATGAATGAAATGCAGCAGTTTTTATACTTTCTATACTTTCTGGAAGCTCAATACTTTCTAAAGATATACATTTGTAAAAGGCAAAAGATCCTATACTTTTTATATTGCTATTATCCTTAAATATTACAATAGCTAAATTTTGACATTCTGAAAAAGCATTCTTTTTAATTTTAGTTACAGGAAGACCTTTATATTCACTTGGAATAATTATAATATAAGGAATATCACTTTTATTTTTAGCCGATATGGTATAGCTTTTTCTATTATCATTAAGCTCAAATTCAAAATAACTATAAGACTCAATTTCAGAATTACTTTTTTTAAGCATATTATTTTGCTTTACAAAAATATCATCATCATTTATATCTATAACGTCATTAAATCTTTTCTTGTTTTCCATTACCTTGATTACTCTCCTTTACTATAAAATTTTTCTTCTAATAATAATATATTCAAAAAATAATATTCAAGTTCCTTTTTTATTATTAAGTAAATGTAATTAAAAAAAGCTGACCCCTATTCAATATAGGGATCAGCTTTTAGCTATCTAGTCTTTTTTATTAATTATTAAGATACTATTTCTTTTTTCAATTTCTCTGATTTCTCTAATATGTCATCTAATTCTTTATAAATATGTAAATACTTATTCTTATCTTTCAAAAAATCCAAATTTACTTTTACATTTATAATAGAACTTTCAATTGCCGCATGAAGAAGTACTGCTGAAATTTGAAGATCTGAAAAAAGCATTTTATTTCCGTATTTTTTCATAATCTCTAAATTATTATAAAATTCAAAAGATCTTTTGCAAAGTCTATATGGTACTTCCATAGCTTTTACTGTATTTTCTTCAATAGCTATGCTTCTCTTTTCTTTTTCATCTTCTGTATTTTTAGGCATAGAATAACTATTCATAAGAAACATAAAATTCTCTTTGTCTTCCTGCATAAATGATAATGATTCTTCAATAAATTTATCGCTTTCTTTTTTAAATCTATTTATTTTTTCTTTTTCATCATCTGAAAGCTGTTCATACTTTTTCTTCCCAATAGTAAGTGAATAAACCATCGAATTTAAAGAAGCTGATAGTGCAGAAATAAAGCCTGCTACTGCACCGCCTCCTGGTGCTGGTGAACTCGAAGATAAATCTTTCAAAAACTCACTTATTTTTTGATTACTAAATTCCATAAGTACTCTCCTTAACTAAAAATTTTTATTATCCATTATCGAAATTATATATCCTAAATATATCCAAAAAATAATACTTATAAAGCTTATAATATATATAAGATTACTTTCAAAAAGATTTACAACTAATATGCCATTAACAAGTGAAAACAAAATAGTACTTCTAAATTTTGCTTTCTTATTAAGATTAGACATTTTATTAACTAAAAATAAGAATACTGTTATAAGAAAAATCATAAATATTATAAGTGGGATCATTCCATTAATGAGCGCTATCTGAATATAAATGTTATGAATTCCACCCCAGTCTAATCCTGGAAGATCTGTCACTTGAGGTCTTGCAAGTCTTACAGCTTCTACAAAACTACTATTTCCAATTCCAACAAATGGATGCTTTTGAATTGCAATAAGAGCTGATTCCCATATATAGCTTCTTCCACTTGTAAAATATCTTATTGATAGATTATTAATATTAATTAGCGTAAAAACTATAATAAGAAATGGTACTAATACTGTAACTGCCTTTATTATTCTCTGTTTTGAATATACTATTATAAGTGTAAAAACTATAGTAAGAAGTAGAAGAAATGCACTTCTTCCTTTCGAATAAAATAAAGTCACAATCTGAATTAATATATTTATTTCAAAAAATATTTTATATTTATATTTTATATTTCTTGTGCATAAATATAATGATATAACTATTGCAATTGCAGCAGCTATAGATAGTGAATTTTTATTTTCAAACAGTCCATTAGTTCCCCCATAATACATTTTTTCTATATTTATGTATTTATCTGTGAATTTCAAAACTGCTGAAACCAATGATACCACAAACATAAATATTGAATAAAAAATGCTTATTATATTTATTTCTCTAATAATCTTTTTCTTTTCTGTAAATACATCTATTGAAAATACTGACATAAAAAGTACTGCATTTATAACCCATGCTTTTATATTAGAGATGTCTTTATAAAAAATTACATTAAAAATAAATGTAACAATAATAAAAATGCTGAGTATAATATCAAAATTATAAAGTTTTCTTTTTCTATAATCCTTAAAAATAGTAAATATAATTAAAAGCATTCCCCATAAAAGAGCTATTTTAGAAATAATATTTATATGCGGAATTTCCTTTATTATTGTAACTGTTGTAAGACTAACAAATAAATAGAAGATTTTAAAATAGAACCTGTTATCTAAAAAATTATATATTTTTTCTGCTATACTTTTCATTTACTTTTTTATACACCTCGTTTAAGTTCTTTACTAACACACTTTCTGAATAATTTAAAACAGCCATATCATGTATTTTCTGTTTATCATAAAAGTCATAATTATCTTTAACCCATATTAACGCATTTTTTATACTCTCCACATTGCCTTTCTCTGCTATTATTCCATTATCTTCATTTATTATGTCTTGAGCTCCTCCATTATCAGCACCTATAACAGGTTTTCCTGATGCCATAGCTTCAATATATACAACTCCAAATGTTTCATGCATTGATGGAAGTGCAAAAGCATCTGAATTTGCCATTTCGCAAGCTACCTCACTTCTTGATAATGCTCCTAGAAGCTCTATATTACTTCCCATATTATTTTTTATGATAAGTTCCTTAAGTTTCTCCCTCTCAGAACCATCACCACCTATTTTCAAAAAACAGTTTGAATCATTTTTAAAAGCCTGTGTAAATGCATTTATAAGATCTTCCATGCCTTTTCCTTCTTCTAAAAAAGCACATGAGAAAAAAATAAATTTGTTTTTATTTTCTTTCTTCTTAAGCTTAAACAGACTTAAATCAACCATATTAGGAACTACTTGTATGTCTCTATCTATGTATCCTTGTATTTCTTTTTTTAATCCACTGCCGACTGTTAAAAGCACATCTGCTTTTTTATATGTATCAAAAATATACTTTCTATAAGATTTTCTACAATATCTAGCATATTTTAATGAAGAATGTTCTGTAAGTACAAATGGAATATTATATTTTGAAGCTACATAGCTAGCAGAAACTCCTCCAAAAAACGCTGAATGTGCATGAATCATATCTACTTTTCCTTCATTTTTTACAATCAGTTTATATAATTGTTCCATTCTTTTATTAAATAGCATAAACATTAGTGGATTTTTAGGTAAATAATTATAATCTTTATACCTATATGTCATAAGTGAATCTTCAAATACATTACTAATGCCACGTTTTTGTTTTTCTTTAAATATCTTCGGTAAAGGCCAAATTTCATTATATGCAACTGTTACCTTTATCCCACTTTTTTGAAGAGCTTTAAACTGTTCTTTAAAAAAACTTCCATGAACTTTATTGTTAATACTTGAATACCAAGAAGGTACAACCATTATATGCAACTGATATCACTCCTTAGAATATCATTTAGCTTTTTAGCAACAGCTTCCCATTCGTAATTTAGATCTGGTTTTTTAAGCAGATCATTTTTCTGATGAAATTCTATAACTTTATAAATTTTATCTAAAATCTCATCTGTATTATTATCTGTTACAATACATTTCTCATTATTCTCTGTTATTGATTTTATAGGATCATTTTGATCTCCATAAATCACAAGAATTCTAGCTTTGCAACCAAAATAATCATAAATTTTAGCAGGAATCTGTTTAGAATTTTTGTTTCCAAACAATAGAAGAAGCTGACTATTAATCATAACTTTTAGTGCTTCGTTAAAAGGTATCCTTCTAGAAACTTTTGCAATATCAAGCTTTTCTAATTTCTCTTTCATCTCTATATCATCAATGTTTCCAAAAAATAAAACATTAATCATTTCATATTTTTCTCTATCATTTTCCTTTAACTTATATAAAGCATCAACAAATGGTTTTATATCTCTAAGTTTAGAAAATATTTCTCCTGCATATATAAAATTAATCTTATCTTTCTTTATAACATCAGGAACTTCATTTAAAGATAGTTTATTATATAATTTCTGATCAAATCCTCTATTTAAAATATACGTATTCTTATAAGTTAGCTTTTTATAATCTTTCATATAATCATTTCTGTTTGATTTTGTTACAAAAATAAACTTATCTGCTACATTTACAATCTTCTTTTCCATATGCTTTTCTATTATTTTCTTTAATATGAAATTTTTCTGCCTTGTAGAATCCTTAAGCCATGGGTCACTCCAATATGTAATCCATGGTATATCTTTAAACTTCTTTTTTAAATATAAAGCACAAAGATGCGATGAAGGCGGTTCATGCATAGAAAAAAGCACATCAAATTTTTCTTTTTCCATAAGATTTTTAGCATATTTTGATGCTTTTTTTGCCCATATATAATACATATCTGGAATTACTACAGCATTTTTTATCTTCCTAAGTAGTTTTCTCTTTCTACTTATTTTATTTGATATCTTATTTACTGAATCTGACCTTCTTCTAGGAATGATTTTATCAAAAATGAATCCACCATCAATTTTATGAATTACTATATTTTTATCCATCATATTATAAAGCTCATCATCATAATATATTGAATCACACGGAAAGTCTACTGTAAGAAGATGAACTGTATTCTCTTTAATTTCTGCAAGTTTATTTAAATACTGAAGTGTTTCAATTGCTGCAGAATTATTTATGATAGGTGAATAGCATGCTATAAATAATATCTTCATATTATATTTAAACTTCCCTCCTGATTTTCTTTTTTATAAGACCTACTATTTCATCTATTTCATCTATTTTTAATACATTTGATGAAACAAAATATACTATAATTCCTACTATAGAACATATAACAAGTCTCATAAGTGATTTAGATATATAATTTTTCAAAAATAAATACATTACAAAAACTAAAATTCCCATAATAATGGAATTTAAAATTATTAACATCATTTTTTTTATTATATCATTTAACTCTATCTTTTTGTTAATTTTTATTATGCTTATAAAAAGTAAAAACTGTGTTACTGCCATAGCAATTGAAGATGCCAATGTTATTCCGATAATTCCCATATGTTTTGACATCACTATGCTTAAAATTATATTTATTATTACTCCAATAATTCCATTTATCGCAGTAATCTTTGTTTTTCCCATTGAAAATAACGTTGAATTTAAAATATCACGCACTGCTGTAAATGATGTTCCTATGCCATAACCAATAAGTGCAGATGATGTTAAACTCATTCCATTTTCATCCATAAAATAAACAGCTTTAACTACATCTTTACCAAGTATTGATATTCCTATTCCGATAGGCATTAAAAATATAAAAACATATATTACTGATTTTTTTATCAGAGTTACAAACTCATCCATCTTTCCTTCGTTAAGTCTATTAGCCATTAATGGATATATAATACTCGTTACAGAGGCAGTTACTATATTATTTATAAAAAAAACAAGCTTCTGTGAAAATTCAAGAGCTGATATAGATCCGCTTCTATGAAGCGATGCTGCCAAATTCTTATCTACAACCATATTTATTGAATTAGCTCCTGCTCCAATAACAACAGGAATTATTAAATAAATAATTTTTTTTACATTTTCATCCTTAAAATCAATTATAAACTGATATTTATAATTATGTTTTAAAAGAGATGGAATCTGAACCACTACTCTTAAAAAATTTCCTATTACATTTGCTACTGCAAGACCTGTAATATCAAAATTTCTAAATAAAACTAAATATAATATCATAGGAAAATTAAAAAATAATCCCAGTATAGATGGAATAACAAAATCTTCATTCATCTGCAAAAGTGCAGTAAAACATGCATTTATAGATAAAAACATTATATTTATAATAGTTATTCTCGTTAAGAACACAGCCAAAACTTGAGTTTCTTTTTGAAGATTTTTAGATGCAAAAATTTGTACTATGTATGAAGCATTAATAAAACAGAGTATAAATACAAAAATAGATATAATAAATAAAATATTTATTATATTATTTGCAAATTTATACATATCCTTTTGAGATTTTTCATTTCGTATTCTGCTAAGTGTTGGCAAAAAAGAAGTAGCTATAGCAAGACCAATTAAAGTAAATATAGTATCTGGTATTCCAATTGCTATTGAATATGCATCAGTATTTATACCAATATTAAAATTTTTGGTTACAAGAATATCTCTTACAAAACCAAGTCCTCTGCTTATTAACGATACAACCATTATAATGAACGTTGATTTTAAAATACTACTTCCTTTTTTCATTCTTTTCTCCAATATATTTATATTCTAATGCTTTAAAAATAAATTCAGGAATCTTGAAAAGTCTCTTTATCCTAAAAGGCTCTACAATTACTCTATAAAGCCATTCAAGTCCAAATTTTATCATCCATTTTGGAGCTCTTTTAAGCTTTCCAGAGAGAATATCAAATACTCCTCCTACAGCCATAAATACATCTATATTACTTCTATGAATAATTTTATTTATAAATATTTCCTGCCTTGGTGAGCCCATTGCAACAAAAATAGCCCATGGTTTAGATTCCTCTATCTCATTTATTAAATTGTCACAATTATTAATATCAAAAAATCCGTTATGATATCCTACTATCTTTAAATTTTTATAATCATGCTTTATTCTCTTTACACATTCTTCTAAAATGTCCTGCTTAGTTCCTAAAAGATAAACAGATTTTCCTTCCTTATCTCCTTTTTCTAAAAGCTTGATTGCTATATCAAATCCTGCTATCTTTTCTTTTACAGGAGTTTTCAAAAGTTTTGATGCAATAACTGTTCCTATTCCATCAGGAATTATAACTGAATATTTTTCTTTAAAATTTTTATTTAACTCTTTATTATAAAATCCATTTAATAAAATAGATGGATTTCCTGAAACTATATTAACTTTATCAAGTTTCTCGATGTAATTCATAAAATCATCAATTTTTTCACTAAATACATCAAAAGAAAGTATCTTTATAAACATCTATTTCTCCTGTCTATTAAGCATCTTATCTATATCTTGTACAACCTCGTCATCAGGTTTTAATTTTTTAGCAATTTCAAGAGTTTTCTTTGCCATATCTATATCATTCATATTTATATAGCACATTACAAGATTTGTACAAATATCAATATCTTTAGATGCTTCAAATGCTTTTCTAAAGTATTTCACAGCTTCACTATAATCTCCTATAAGTGCAAAATTCATTCCAAGCTCATTTACCATCTCAAGAATTCCTGAATCTAAAGATATTCCTTCTCTAAGATAATAAATTGCTTTTTCATAATTCTCAAGCTTTCTATATGAAACTCCTAAATAATAATATATAAGAGGGTTCTTTTCAAATTGCTCAAGAAGTGGAACAAGATATGCAATCGCTTTTTCAGGTTGTTCATGAACCAAATCAGTAGCCTTTTCAAAATGGCTCAAATTAGTAATATTTCTTATAAAATTATTAACTAAGCTATCTCTTTTTCCGCCTCTTCTTAGATATTCATTTATCTTTACCTCTGCTCCTTTATAATCCTTATCATCTTTTAATATAAGAGCTTCATAAAGATATGGATCAGCAAGCTTTTTGAATTTTTCTTTGCACATATCTATATCATAATAAAGTATATCTGAAAATCCAGAATCCTTTTCTCTTATTTTTTCACCTACAGCAAGAAGTTTTACTATTATTTCCTTCTCTCCATTATATCTAAAAAGTCCTCGTAAAAATATATAAGCATCTAAGAAATTATCTTTCTTTACTCTGTCTGCTATAACACTTTTTATACATTCCTCTGAATCAGGTATGTATGATAATATAAGAGAATAATCATTATTAAATTTAAGTTTTTCATCTGCTCCAAGTGCAGTAAACATTCCTTCTATAAAATAATATATAGGAATATTATGTATCTTAAGTTCATTTTGGGCATTCTCTGCAACATATTCTGCGCTAATAGGAATGTATAAATCTTTACACTCAAACTCTATATTATCTGGTATTTTAATTAGTTTCTTAAATCCTTTTTCATCTATCTCTAAAAATAACATTTTGCTTAATTTATCTTTATAAAATGTTTTATAATTCATAATTCACCTCAAAGTTTATTAATTACTAACTAATTATATAGTTTTTAATTCCTTTATGCAAAATATATTTAAAATGCCCACTTAAAATAATATCTTAAGTGGGCGTTTTAAATTAAATATTCTAAATACTAATTTAATTTGCTATTAATAATTTCCATAACCTTGCTTTCAAATTCTTTTATTTCTTTTTTTGAACCTTCAAGACTACTTCCTTTAACTGCTAAATAAACCTTCATCTTAGGTTCAGTACCTGATGGTCTTACAACGAAATAAGATCCATTTTCTAAAATATATTTTAAAACATTTGATTTTGGAAGTTTTATTTCATTCTTAACATTATTTTTAAGATCTTCCTCAACGCTTTCCTTATAGTCAAGTCTCTTTATAACTTTTACTCCATCTATCTCTGATATTGGTGTATGTCTCATATTTTCAAGGCAAGCTCCAATCTTTTCTTGTCCTTCCTTACCTTCTAATACGAGAGATACTAATTTTTCATTATAATATCCATATTTCTTATATATATCCATTAAAGCATCATAAAGGCTCATACCTTTTTGCTTATAATAAAGTGCCATTTCGCATACAAGCATTGAAGCTATTACAGCATCTTTATCTCTTACAAATGTTCCTGCTAAATATCCATAGCTTTCTTCAAATCCAAAAAGATATGTCTTGTTCTTTGCTTCATTGAATTCTCTGATTTTTTCACCTATATATTTAAATCCTGTTAAAACATCTATAAGTTCAACGCCAAAGTCTTCAGCAATAGTTCTTGCAGCTTCTGTTGTAACTATTGTTTTTACTACAACTCCATTATCTGGAAGATTTCCTGTTTCTTTTAATGAACTTAATACATAATGAGTTAATAAAATACCTGTCTGGTTTCCAGTTAATACTTTATACTCACCAGTAGAATCCTTAACAACAACACCTATTCTGTCGCAATCTGGATCTGTTCCGAATATAATATCAGTATCTTGTTTCTTTGCCATATCTAGTGCGATATTAAATACATCTGCATTTTCTGGGTTTGGATATGATGTTGTAGGGAAATCTCCATCTGGCATTTCCTGCTCTTTAACAACAGATACATTAGAATATCCAAGTTCTTTTAAAACAGTTCTTACTGGAATGTTTCCAGAACCATGTATTGGTGTATAGATTACTTTAAGTGTATCTGCTTTTTCCTTAACTAAATCTTTTCTTATTGATAATCCCTTTACTTTTTCATAGTAAGCTTCATCAACATCTTTTCCAATCATGTTTAAAAGATTCTTATTTAATGCTTCTTCTTTAGATATTTTCTTAACTTTTGAAAAATCATCTACTTTATTTACATGATCTATTACTATATTAGCTTTATTATCTGTAAGCTGGCATCCATATTCATCATATGCCTTATATCCATTATAGATCTTAGGGTTATGTGAAGCTGTAACAACTATACCACCTGAACATTTTAAATGTCTTACTGTAAATGATAATACTGGTGTTGGTCTTAAACTTTCATATAAATAAACCTTTATTCCATTTGCACAAAAAGTTGTAGCAGCTGCAAGTGCAAACTGATCTGACATATGTCTTGAATCATATGCTATTGCAATTGAAGGATTTTTAAAGTTTTCATTTAAATAATTTGCAAAGCCTTGACTTGCCTTTGATACAGTATATATATTCATTCTATTGCTTCCAGCACCGATCATTCCTCTAAGACCGCCTGTACCAAACTCAAGATCCTTGTAAAATCTATCTTCTATTTCTTTTTCATCTTTAACATTTTTTAACTCATTTTTTGTTTCGTCACTTATAAATTCTGAATTCATCCATAAATTATATTTTTCTTTATAATTCATTTATATACCTCCTACATATATATATTCCAATTTTTATTATACAATAAATAATTTTTTAAATAAACACCTTTTGCTTTAAAAAAAGCTGCCTCAAAACAATAATTATTTATAATAGTTATTGTTTTGAGGCAGTTAAAAATAAAATTCAAACCTATTTTATTCTGCTGGTTTAGCTTCTGTATCTGCTGCTACTGCTGTATTGTCATCAGAATCATCTGATGCTTCTGGCATTTCTTCATCAGTAGTTATTGAAGCAATAACATCTGCTGCATCTTCTCCTAATTTAACATTAGCTGGCATCTTTAAATCAGCACATGTATAAACAGTTCCGATAGTTCCGTTACTTACATCTAATTCAATTTCCTTTGGTAAGTTTTCAGCTGTACAGATTACCTTTATTGAATCCTTATTAGTCTGGAATACTCCACCTTTTCCTGATACAAGTGCTTTTCCTACAAATTTAATGAATACTTCTGTTTCCATTTCTTGATCTTTTCCAACTTCTTCTAAATCAATATGAATAATTTTCTGAGAAACAGGGTTCTTCTGAACTTCCTTAATTACGGCAGTTCCTTCTTTATCTTCTATTTTAAAACCTAATACTCCGTGTTCTCCAACTTTTGTTAGTTCTTTTTCAAGATCTAATCTGCTTACTTTAAACATTTTGTTTCCAATTTCTTTTCCATAAACTACTCCTGGGATATTTCCTTCCCTAAGTACTTTCTTTGCTTCATGATTTACTGAATGTTGTCTTGATGTTAAAACTAATTGTTCCATTATGAACTCCTCCTAAAAATTGTGACATTCAATTCTTTACCATTACTTATGTAGCAAATTACAAATAATCCGCTAAAATAAATTGGCCTAATCTTTAAAAGGTTGGGTCTTTATTATAGTTTTTTAATTTAAAAACTGTTAAAGAATTATGAAAAGTTTTTTTTAATTTGATGTAATTTGTGAATTATATAACATTTAGCAAGAAAATTCTACATAACTCACTATATATTATATCATTATATAATTATTTTTCAATTATAAAGTATACTCATATTTTAATGAGCCTATTCTTTAGATAGGACGTCTTTTATAAACCTCTTTATAAAGAACTTCTCTATATTTTGTAAAATGCTCTTTATCTAATTTTTTATCTGAACTTAATATTATAAGTGGTAAATTTTTTTGACCTTCCTGCATTGGTGGCTGAAGATACTTATAATCATTTGCCTTGAATCCAAATTTCTTATAAAAATCAATTCTTTTTACTGCTTCTACTGTATTAGGCGGCTCGACTTCTAAAATAATATCTTTATTAAATCTTAATTTGAAATCATGAAGCATCTTAGTTCCAATTCCCTTTGAATGAAAATTTTTCATTACTGCAAGATGTTCTATATATAAAAAATCTTGAAATTCCCATTCCCCTATCATTCCTAAAATATTACTTTTTTCACTATACGAAAATATTTTATACAAAGGATTATTTAGCATTTCTTTATGTCTTTTATATGTTCGTCTTTCACTTTTTGGAAAATTATCAACAAGTATTTTATAAAAAATGTCAAACTGCTCATTTTTTAATACGTCTAATTTCATATCTATCTTCCTATTTATTTCTGTAATACTCTACTATATCTTCAATTTTATCAAATTTATATCCTGCAGCTTCATAACAATCTAAAACTGCAAATTCCATTTCTTTTTGAGGAATATCATTAAATGTCTTATAATTATATCCTCTATCTATATATGAATTTAAAATTGCTTCTTTTAAATCTTCTTTCGGTACTCCTTCTTCCTGAAAGATTTTTAGGAAGAAGTCTCTTGTTTCATTTAATTTTTCTTCATCTGATAATATTATACTCATTTCTTATCTTCCCCATCTTCATTTATTATTTTTTCCACTTCTTCTTTAGAAAAACCTGTTGCTTCTACAATTTCATCAACACTTTCAAAACCAAGCATATCTCTCGCGAGTGAGACCATAAGCCTTTTTACATTATTTCTTACAGTTTCAGGAAGCATATCATCTGAAACTAAATTAGATGATAAATCAAATTCAGTTTCACACCTTTGTTCCTGTTCATCCATTTTAAATGATTTTATAAGCTTTGCTTTATTCTTATCAAATTTATCTAAATATACAAGTTTTTTATCTTCCTCAAAGTCTTGTTCTGATAATACATCTATACCATTTTTCTTTAAAATAGATGCTGTAAGCCCACAGCCTTTTATTTTTTTATGTGTAAATGTACCATCATAAACATAATTCACTCCACATGATGGACTTCCTTCTTTTAATATTGCCTTTTTTATACCAGCTTTTTCTGCAATTTTGAGTGTTTCCTCTGCACCTTTTAAATAATTTTGAGTAACATCATCACCATCACATGTAATAATTTTTCCTGAATCATCTAAAATCTCATCAGCTGCATTTTGAAGTTCAGAAGGTTTTCTTGGTGTTTTAAGTCCTCCGAGCTGTTCAGGACATATAATAAGTGCCTTCCCCTCTTTTAAAAGGTGAACACACATATCATTTTTATTATTTTTTCCACTATATTTGCAATTAACCCCACAAAGGCAAGCACTAATTAAAAACATTAAAACACTCCTTCTAATTCTTAAGTACAGCTATGGTTACTCCGTCTCCACCTTCACCGTACTCTCCAAGCCTATATGACTTAACATGCGGATGATTTTTCAGCATTTTAGTTATCGCTTTTCTAAGGACTCCAGTTCCTTTCCCATGAACTATAGTTACTTCTCCAAGGTTTGCCCTATATGCATCATCTAAATATTTATCAGTTTTCATACACGCTTCTTGAGAATCAAGACCTCTAAGATCTACTCTTGATTCAACTCTTGATAAGTTTAATTTAACTTCTCTCTTCTTTTTTATTTTTTCTTTCTTTACTTGTTTTGATTTTCTAAGATCATCTAGTTTTACAGAAACTTTCATAATTCCTGCTTCAACTAATACTTCATTTTTATTATCTGGTTTTGTAAGAATAATAACTTCCTGATTTAAAGATGGAAGATATGCCGGCATTCCTTCTTCTATTTTCTTTAGTTTTTCCCCACTATCCTCTTCTTTTTTATAAGATAACATCTTTTCTTTATCTTCAAGACTGTCTTTAAGTTTCCTTCTTTCTTCTTCAAGTCTTTTTCTTCCGCCGCCTTCTATACCCATTTTTTCAAGCGTTCTCATTGCTTTAAGTATTTCATCAGCCTCATCCTTAGCGCTGCTTATTATATCACGAGCTTTTATTTTTGCTTCATCATAAGCTTTTTCTCTTGCTTTTTCTAGTTTTTCATACTTTTCATCATATTTATTTTTAAGCTTTTCAGCTTCTATTTTTAATACTTTAGCATTTCTTTCATCATCTTTAGCTTTTATACTTCTTTTTTGAAGATCACGTATTAAATCTTCAAACTGAAGATTGTCATCAGATACATAATTTTTAGCTCTTTCAATTATATAATCTGAAAGACCTAGCCTTTTTGAAATCTGAAATGCATTAGATTTTCCTGGTATTCCCACAAGAAGCCTGTATGTAGGCTGAAGTGTATTTATATCAAATTCAACAGAGGCATTTTCAACTTTATCTGTCTTTAAAGCATATGCTTTAAGCTCACTGTAATGTGTAGTTGCTATCTGTTTTGCTCCTCTTTCACGTAGTGTTTCAAGAATTGACACTGCAAGTGCTGCTCCTTCAGTAGGATCAGTTCCAGCACCAAGTTCATCAAAAAGTACTAACGATGTATCATCAGCTTTTTTCATTATATGTACTATATTTGTCATATGAGCAGAAAATGTTGATAAATTCTGTTCAATGCTTTGTTCGTCTCCAATATCTGCAAATATTTCTCTATAAAATGCTATTGATGAATTTGACTGTGCTGGTATAAGCATTCCTGAAAGTCCCATAATATGAAGAAGTCCAACAGTTTTAAGAGTTACTGTTTTTCCTCCTGTATTAGGTCCTGTAATCATTAGTGTATCAAAATCATCACCAAGATAAATATCTGAAGGAACAACCTTTTCACTATCAATAAGAGGATGTTTTGCACCTTTTAAGCAAAATTTTCCGTCTTCTTTTATATAAGGTCTTACTGCATTTAAACTTAATGCATACTTTGCTTTTGCAAAAATAAAATCTAAATCTATAAGTACATTAAAATTACTTTCACATACAGCTGAATTTTCTTTTACTTTTAATGTAAGGTTTCTTAAAATAGCTTCTATCTCTGCTTTTTCTTTTAAAGAAAGTTCTAATATCTCATTATTTAAATTTACAACACTCATAGGCTCTATAAAGAATGTTGAACCTGTTGAAGATTGATCATGTACAAGACCTGGCACTTTGCTCTTATATTCAGATTTTACTGGAATAACATATCTTTCTCCTCGCATTGTATATAAAGCATCTTGAAGATATTTAGAATTCGCCTTTACTATAGAATTTACTTTTTCTCTTATAGATGAATTTTTTTCTTTTATACTCTTTCTTATATTAAAAAGCTTTGCGCTTGCTTTATCATTTATTTCTGTCTCAGATACTATTGCTTTTGAAATCTCATCTTCAAGCTGTTTTAAAGGTTCTAGAATATAAATAATATCTTCTAAATTTTTATATTGTTTTTCACTTTCTTCTCTTTTAAAAAACTCTTTCATGTTTCTTGAAACTCTAAGCATACTTCCTATTTTAAGAAGCTGTTCAGGTATAAGAGAAGCATCTTTTTTTGCTTTTTGTAATCCATCTTTTATATCAAAAAGCCCTTCAAGTGGAGGTGCTCCTTTTTCAATAAGCACATAGAGTGCCTCATTACATTCATCAAGTTTTTTATTTATTTCATAAACATTATCATAAGGGGTTAGTTCATCTATAAGTTTTCTGCTTGTTTTCGTTCTTGCATACTTTTTCACTTTTTCTTTTATCTTATTAAATTCTAAGACCCTCATTGATCTTTTATTCATTTCTTCACATCCTAACTACTACTCTACTTTTCGTTTATAATGACCTCTTGTATAGTTGTTATCTTTTCTTTCTTCTTTTTTATAAACTTCATCTAAAACATAATTTACTTCGTTATAATCTTCTGTTGTGAAATCCACTCTAAAATTACATATTCCAAACCTTTTTAACTCATCCATCTCATTTATTATATCTGTAGGAACAGAGTTTAGTATGTGACTTCTACATGAATTATCTGTATATATAAAGAATTTTTCATTCATTCTGTCAATAAGACAATATTCGTCTTTAAGACATGCATTATTACAACTTTTATTTGAACTTTTATTTCCAAATGTGCTTCCTATAGGACAATATTCACTTACCATAAGTTCAGTTTTTCCATAGATATTTACTGCTGATGTCTTTTTCTTTCTATCTTCTGATATTTTTCTTATTTCAGATTTTGTAAGTTCAAGACTTAACGAAACTATATCAATATCTTTAAGATAAAATTCTAATGCTTCAGTATTAAATACATTAAGTTTATAATCTCCAATTATAAAAATTTCATCCTTATAATGGTTTATAATTCCAGCATTTGATGTTATTATCCCATCTATACTATCCTTTACAGAATCAATTGTTTTTATAATTTCATTAAATTCCTGTTTAACTACAGATGGTATGCTTATAAATATCCTCTTTCCATCTACTTTTCTTATATCTTCTATACCTAATGCATTCTTATATTTAGACGAAAAAATATTTAGTGCAATATTTAAAGTTTTTTCATTTTCTAATAAAGCCTTTAACTGTTCTTTAAATAAACAACTATATATTATCCCTATTTCTTTTTGAGATTTATTTTTTTCAAATGTAAATTCTTTTTTATCTGGTAAACGTCTATATGAAGATATTTTCTGATCACTTATTTTATTAAATAAATCACGTCTTAAACTATTAAGTGACGAAATTCTTACAAATCCTTCTTCAAAAGCGCTAAAAATTATATCTGAAAATTTATATGCTACATCTCCAGATTTCTTTAATGCTTTTTCTATTCTTTCTTTTGAAAGAGGACTACTTTGTGCTTTTTCTACAATGTCCCCATATACTTCATATATATTTCCTTCATATTCAGTTTTAATTTTAAGAGGTTCATTTGTCTTAAAAATAACTTCTGCTTTTAAATTTATCTTTTTTTCATAAGACTTTATATCTTTATCTAATGAATCAATCATCATTTTATCTGATGTCTTATATAATATATTTCCCTTTTTATATCCGTTTTTAGGAAAAAGCTTTACACTCTGTCCTTTAAAAGCTTCATTTTTTTCATTACCATTTACTATAATTTTGCTTAAAGTAAATCCTTTTTCTAAAAACCTTATTCCATCTCCTAAGGCTACGTCTCTTTCAAGAAGTACTTCTCCATTATCCTTAACCTGACCAATTCTTACGCCTGTATTTTTAGGATAATTAAAACTCATCATATCTTTTCCTGTATTCTTATAAAGATATGCTTTTGCAAATCCTTCTCTATTAAAAAGTTTTAATAGCATTTCTTTGCCATTTTTTATATCATATTTACTATTTTTTAAATACTTATCTACTGCATTTCTATAAGATTTTGTTACTCCTGCAACATATTCAGGTTTTTTCATTCTTCCTTCTATTTTTAAAGATGACGTACCGCTCTTTACTATATCTTCTATATTGTCAATAAGGCATGTATCTTTTGTGCTTAAAAGATATCCTTTTTTTTCTTCGCCTTTTTTGCCTTTTATTGTATAAAGCATCCTACATGGCTGTGCACATCTTCCTCTATTTCCGCTTCTTGTTCCTATCATAGAACTCATAAGACACTGTCCTGAATAACATACACATAATGCACCATGAACAAATATTTCTGTTTCTATATTTAAATCATTTGATATATATTTTATTTCATTTAAAGATAATTCTCTTGATAATACTATTCTCTTTAATCCTTTTTTATTAAAATATAATGCTCCTTCAGGATTATGAATTGTCATCTGTGTAGATGCATGAAGTTCAAAATCAGGATATGTTTTCCTTAATATATTAATAAGACCTGTATCTTGAATAATAAGAGCATCTACCCCTATTTCATATAAAAATGCTGCATAATCAGCTGCTTTTTTAATTTCATCATCTTTTAAAATTGTATTTATTGTAACATATATTTTTACATTATATATATGAGCATAATCTACTGCCTTTTTCATATTATCATCGTCAAAATTTGATGCATATGCCCTTGCAGAAAACTTATCTCCTCCAAGATATATAGCATCTGCTCCATTATTTACTGCTGCAATTAAACTCTCCATTGATCCTGCTGGAGCTAATACTTCTATGTTTTTCATTAATTTCCTCCAAAATTTTTACGATAATAAGAGCTATCTATTTTTCTTTTTATTTATTTTAGGTGCTATAAACTCTTTCTTAGCTTTTGCAAGTTCTATATCCTTCTCTACTATTTCAGATTTTAATTTTAATATTCTAGACTCAAGCTGCTTTACTTTTTTGTTTCCCTTTTCAGAATTTTTATTTTTTTGCTGTATTATTTTTTCTTCAGTATCTTTAAGTTTCCTATCTGATTCAATATAAAGTTCGCTAACTCTATCTAATTCTTTTTCATTATCACCGTATTTTTTTTCAAATTCTGCTCTTTTTATCTTTTCATTCTCAAGTTGTGATTTTAATTTATCAATTTCATTATTTATATCATCATCTGATTTTTCTTTTATCTCTGACTGTTTTAAAAGTTCATTATTTTTTTCTTTAAGTTCCCTGTTTAAGCCCTTTATACGTTCAATTTCTAAGCTTACTTCAACATTTTTATCGTCTGAGAATTTTAATTTTTCTTGTAATTTGCTATTTTCGAAAGTAAGATCTTCATTTCTCTTTTTCAATTTTTGTATATGATTATCCTTACCTTTACTATCGGTACTTAAATTTTTCTGACTTTCTCTTAATTCCTCAATTTTTTTATAAAGGAACTTGTTTTTATCTTTTATATCTAATATTTCTTTATTTAAAACTTCATTTAAATTTTTAACCTTATCTATTTCTTCTTTTAATTCATCATTTTCTTTTTTTAATGTACTGCATTCTTTTCTCTTTTCATTTAGTTCCTCAGATAGTCCTTTATATTCTTCTTCTATCCCTTTATAATGTTCTTTAAGTTCATTTTTTATACCCTGATTTGATGTCTTATATGCATCCTTTTCATTATTTACTCTTTGAAGTACTTCTGTCAGATTATGAATCTGCTCATTTAATTTTGTATTTTCAGTCTTTAATTCATTTTTACCATCAGTAATAGTCTTTACTCTATCTTTCATCTCATACAATTCATCTGCCATATTTACTGCTGTAAGAATACTTGCAGACGCAGTACTTAATGTTGAATTAATAGATTTTATCTCTTTTATCTTGCTGTCAACATACTGTGCAACTTCAGATAAGTATTTTTCGTTTTTGTCCCCTTTTAATTTATAACTACTCCCATTGATATTAACTGTTACTTTTATCATAATCCGCACCTCTAAATTACTTATATATTATAATTATAGGACATTTAAATATATAAAACAATTGAATTGTATATACTTTTTCTTTCCTTTTAATAATTTTGTGATATACTTATTTTAATTGTTAATTTTAATAAGACAGATTTAGGCGGTGAGGAACATTAATATTAAATCATTTTTAAGTATAATTATTTCAAAATTTATTGCATTTACTTCAAAACATCTATTAAAAGGAGGAAGTAATTTTCCTGGTAAGATCGCATTAAAAATTGATAAAACTATACTAAAGACAGTAAGCAGAGGCTATAGAGTAATATTAATAACCGGGACAAACGGAAAAACAACAACTACAAGCATGATTTATAACATTCTTAAGCAAAATGGAAATTATGTAATAACAAATAACACAGGTGCAAACCTATATCCTGGAATTGTTGCATGCTTTATTGCTAATTTTTCACTATTTAAAAAGATCAAAAACAGATATGCTGTTATTGAAGTTGATGAAGCTAATGTAAAATTCATCACAGAATACATAACTCCTGAAATAATAACAATAACAAACTTGTTTAGAGATCAGCTCGATAGATATGGGGAAGTTTATACTACTTTAAAGAAAATACTTGAAGGAATAAAAAAAGTTCCAGATACGAAACTTATCTTAAATGCAGATGAATCTCTTTTAGGAAAACTTGACATAAAAAATGAAGTTATTTATTACGGATTTAATGAACCAATAAAGAATAATAACGCTCCTGATATAAATGCAGATGCAAAGTTTTGTAAGTTCTGTAAGGCACCTTATAAATATAATTTTATAACTTATAATCACCTTGGTGATTTTTACTGTCCTTGCTGTGGATATAAAAGACCAAAGCTTACTTACTCTGTTGATAAAATTTTAAATTTATCATCTGAATCTTCAGTAGTACTTATTAACAATACTGAAATTATGATAAATCAATCTGGTGTTTACAATATTTATAATGGACTCTGTGCTTATTCATGTGCAAAAGAACTTAGCATACAGGATTCTTCAATAAAATTATCATTAGCTACTCAGAATTCAAGTTTTGGAAGACAAGAACAATTTAATATAGATGATAAAAACATTCATATTATTCTTGTAAAAAATCCTGCAGGATATAATCAAGCATTAGATACACTTTTATTAAATAATGGAGATCTTTCTGTTTTATTTATGTTAAATGATAATTATGCTGATGGTAGAGATGTATCATGGATATGGGACGTTGATTTTGAAAAAATAAATATACTTGATATAAAAAATATTTTTATTTCAGGTATAAGAATGTATGATATGGCTGTAAGATTAAAAGTTGCAGGTCTTGATGTAAATAAATTTGTTTTAGATGATAATTACGAAACTCTTACAGAAAATTTAAAAGCTGCTTCATCTGATAACATTTATATTCTAGCAACTTATACAGCAATGATAAACTATAGAAAATTTCTTTTCTCAAAAGGCTATATAAAAAAATTGTGGTAAATTGAAAGGAGGATTTTTATGAATTTAACTATTTGTCACCTTTATCCAGATTTACTTAATGTATATGGAGATTTAGGTAATGTTTTAATATTAAAATATAGAGCATCTCTTCGTGGAATCAATGTGAACATAGTAAACTGTTCATTAAATGATAAAATAGATATAAATAATACGGATATTATATTTTTTGGTGGTGGCCAAGATTATGAACAATCGATTGTATCTAAAGATTTAAATGCATGTAAAAAAAATGATATTTCAGAATATATAGAAAGTGAAAAAGTATTTATGGCTATATGTGGAGGCTATCAGCTTCTTGGTAAATACTATACTTCACCTGAAGGTGAAAAAATCGAAGGTCTTGGAATACTCGATATATATACTGAGGGCGGAGATAAAAGATTTATCGGAAATACAGAAATATTCTGTGAAAAGTTTAATGAAACATATGTAGGATTTGAAAATCACTCAGGAAGAACTTATATAAATAAGCATACTCCTCTTGGAAAATGCATACATGGGTATGGTAATAACGGAAGTGATGGCTATGAGGGTTGCATATATAAAAATACATTTGGAACATATTTTCATGGATCATTTCTTTCAAAGAATCCTGAATTTGCAGATAGACTTCTTGAAACTGCACTTCAAAAGAAATATGCTGAAAAAATAGTTCTTAACGATTTAGATGATTCTTATGAAATAAATGCAAAAAAACATATAATTGAATTATTAAAGTAAACTTAATTGACATTTAGTTAAATTAAAAATTTTAACTAAATGTCAATTTTTATTTTCTCTTTACTCTATCAATAACATTATGTTTTCTAAGATATGAATATTCTTCATCACTTATATCATTTAATGATTTGAATTCGTATCCTAATTTTTTATAAAGACTTATTATACTCTGAAGTGATGCTGTTGTTGTTTTCTTATTTTCAAGATCATGCATAAGTACAACTTCTACTTCTCTTTTTCCAGCCTGCTTTCTTATTGTTTGTTCAATTTCACATTGAGGTACAAGCGTTCTTAACGCATCCCCAGAATCCACATTCCAATCAATATAATCAATTTCTTCATTTCTTAGTTCGCTTCTTATCATTTTTAAAATTGAAGAATTTGCAACATGATTATCTGATCCTCCAGGCATCCTGACAAACTTATGCTTCATATCACTTCCTCCTGCACTTTGAATTATCTCCATACATTTTTTTAAATCATTTATATAGTAATTAACAGATGAATAAAGAGTATGATATTCATGATTATAGCAGTGTGGAATTACAGCCATATTAAGATTCAATATTCTCTTTAATGTATTTAAATTTTCTTCTGCATTTTTACCTATAACGCAAAATGTAGCTTTTACATTATTAGATTCTAGTATGTCTAAAATTTTATCTGTATTATTAAATGAAGGCCCGTCGTCAAAAGTTAAAAACACCACCTTTTCATTTAATTCAGAAATTGGTTTATTTTCCTTCGCATACGTTTTAAAATTGACTAAGATGACAATAAATAATACAGTAGAAATAATTTTTATTATTCTTTTCATTTGTTTACACCTCTTTTCTCTTACTTTATTTTGTTCAGAATTCGATTTAATATTATATATTTTTTATTTTTTCTTCGTTGTTATTAATATTTATAAATGTTATACTTAAAATGTTTAAAAATATATTAGAAGCGGAGAGATACACCTTGAACAGAAAAACACTTATAAAACAATTGGCATTAGGACTTATACTCACATTTACATTACCTGTAAAAGCAGTATATGCTGCTACTAATTCATCTTCAAATCTTCCTGATATTCAGGCAGAAGCAGCACTTGCAATGGACTATGAAACAGGTGAAGTTATTTATGAAAAAGATGGAGATTCTAAAAGATATCCTGCAAGTTGTACAAAGCTTTTAACAGGTCTTCTTCTTGCAGAAAATAAAAGTAAAACAGATGATATTACATTTACCGATTCGGCAAAACAACAGCCTGAATATTCTATAAATATAAATTTTATGCATAATTCCATGAAAGTTGGAGATACTATGACAGCTGATGATGTTATGAAAGGACTTCTTCTTTTCTCTGGAAATGATACTGCATATATGATAGCTGATAATGTTGGTGGTTCATCAGATGGTTTTTCTGATATGATGAATGAAAAAGCTGCTTCACTTGGAGCTACAAGCAGTCACTTTATAACAGCTAATGGTCTTCATGATGAAAATCATTATACTACAGCTTATGACCTTTCTCTTATTACAAAAGCTGCATTTGATAATGACTGGGAAAGAAGCGTAATGGAACTAAAAGATACATCTATTGATGTAAATGATAAAAAAATTATGCTTGAAAATAGAAACCTTACTTTAGGTGAGGATGGAAATATAGCTGGAAAAACAGGTCATACAAGTCAAGCTGGAGGATGTCTTGCAGCTGTATATGAACGTGACGGAAGAAAAATTGTCGGAATTATTTTAAAAAGTAAACAGATTGATAATGCTGACATGTCAAAGTTTAATGATATGGATAAAATAATGGATTACAGCTTTAGTGCAGAAAAAGAGACATATATGCCAAGTAATTCTGTAGTTTCAGATATAGAAGTAAAATACAAACCTTTTATCTTCTTTGGCCCTGAAAAAACTTTAAATGCACCTGTAAAAGTAACTCAGAATGTAACATATTACAAAAACAATATAAATGACGCTGATTCAAAAATTGAATATGATAATACTTCAAAATCTGCATGGCAGCTTTTAGGAACAAAAGATATAGATTTAACTTATAAAACAAGAAATCATGAAGAAAAAGTATCTGGTACTATAACAGTAAGCTTTGGACAGATTTTTAAAGATAATTTAATCACATATTTAGCTGTAATAGTAGCAATTATAATAATTTTATCACTAATATTTATGTTATCTTCTTTAATAAGAAATAGAAAAAGACGTAATAACAGAAGAAGATATAATTATTCAAGAAGAAGATATTAATAAAAAAGGAGACCTTTAAATATGAGCAAACTTAATTTTAAAGGAAGCGTAATGCTAAACCCAACTCCTGTAGTACTTGTAACTTCTAAAAATAACGAAGGAAAAGTTAATGTCTTTACAGTAGGATGGATAAGTACAGTATGCACAAAAGAACCAGTTATTGCAATGGGAATAAGACCATCACGTCTTTCACATGAATATATAAAAGAAAGTGGTGAATGTGTAATAAATCTTCCTTCACGCAATATGGTTAAAATAGTAGACTACTGTGGAGTTGTTTCTGGCAGGAAAGTAGATAAAATCAAACATTTTGGTTTAAAACTTAATAAAGGAGTACAAATTGATACTCCATCACTTGATATGTCATCTGTAGCATTAGAATGTAAGCTTATGAGCATTACAAATCTTGGTACACATGATTTATTTCTATTAAAAATAGTTAATGTTAAAGTAGATGAATTTCTTTTAGATAAAAATAATAAAATATGTTTAGATAAAGCTGATTTAATATGTTACAGTCACGGAGAATATTATGCACTTAATAAAAAACCTCTTGGAACATTTGGATATTCAGTAAAAAAGAAGCATAGAAAATCTACTAACAAGAATAAAGATTAATTTAAAATCGAGATAATTATAAAAAACTTTCGCCATTTGGGCGAAAGTTTTTATTTATTCATCAAAACTTGAAAATCCCTTTCCTAACACCTCAGTTGTTTCTGCAACAGTAATAAACGCTTTAGGATCATTCTCTTTTATAAACTTCTTTAACTTTATAAATTGACTTCTCTTCAAAATTGTAAGAACCATACATGTATTTTTTCCTGTAAAACCTCCCTTTCCATAAAAAACTGTACATCCTCTTGAAATATTCTTTATTATATAGTTTGAAATTAGCTTTTCTCTGCTTGTAAAAATCATTATCTGTTTTGATAAATTAAATCCATATATAAGCTTATCTATAAGTGTTCCTGTTATATATATACTTATAAGTCCAAAAAGACCAAGTTCAACTCCAAAAGTATATAATGCAAGTAAAACTACTATAGAATCTGAAATAAGAAGTCCTTTTCCAAAATCAATATGAAAATATTTTGATAAAAGTTTTGCAGTAATACTCGTTCCACCTGTTGTCGCATTTTGAGAATACATGAGAGCTGTTCCTATTGATAATATAAGGCTTCCAAAAATAGATGCAAGAATCAGATTATCCGTAACAGGCATTGATACTAAAAATTTTTCAAATACTACTATACCAAATGTAAGTGTAAATGCTGCATAAACACTCTTTATTCCAAACCTGCCTCCTATAAATACAAATGCCAAAATAAATAATATTACATTACATATAAGCATTACAATTCCAGTATTTATTTTAAAAAGCGAATTAACTATAAGTGCAAGTCCTGTCACTCCACCGTTTGCAATACTATTAGGGAAGAAAAAATATTCAAGAGATATAATATCAAAACATACACCTATAGTTATAAAAATATATTCTTTTAAAATCTTCATACTTCCTCCATAAAAACTTATAAAGTGTATAAACACTTTAATAAAATAATATTTTTATTTTATATCATTTAGACTTATTTATTCATATTTACTCTGATTTTATAAATTTCTTTTCTATTATCGAAACAGCCTTATACATAATAAAAGCTACAAAAGCTAAAATAACTATACTCATCATTACCATATCAAGTTCTGCTATTTGACCTCCATAGATTATTAAAAAACCAAGTCCCTTTTTAGCCACTAAAAATTCTCCCATTATTACTCCTACCCATGATAGTCCAACATTTATTTTAAGTGCTGATATAAAAACTGGAATGGAGTATGGAAAAATAAGATATTTTAATATTTGAAATCTATTTGCCCTGAAGGTTTTCATAAGCATCATTTTTTCATCATCTATTTCATTAAAAGCTGTAAGTATGCTTATGATTGTTGTTACTATTGAAATAAGAAGAGTTATTGCAATTATTGAGGCCATACCATTTCCTATCCAAAAAATAATTATAGGTGCAAGAGCAACTTTTGGAAGAGCATTTAAGACTACAAGATACGGATCAAGTACTTTTGAGGCATTCTTAAACCACCACAAAAGGACAGCAATAAATCCGCCAAGAACAGTACCTAAAAGAAATCCTATTATGGTTTCATAGCACGTAACATATATATGAGTAAAAATGCTTCCATCATTATATAATGAAATAAAACACTCTATAATTCTTGATGGACTTGATGTTAAAAATGGATCTATCCATTTTAAGTCTGCTGCAATTTGCCAGAGAAAGATAAAAACAACAAGTATAACTATTCTTATTACTGTTATCTTAATTTTCTCTCTTTTCACTTTTTTTAAATATTTTCTATGCTCTAAGCTACCAATATATTTATCCTTCCTCTTTCTAAACATTATTTATCAAGCTCCTTCCATAAGAGATCAAAATATTCTTTGAATTCAGACTCTTCTCTTTTCTGAAATGGAGTAAGATCTTTATTTTTAAAATTAATATCTATAATTCTTTTTATTCTGGATGGACGCTTGCTTAAAACTATTACTCTCTGTGCAAGTGAAATTGCCTCTGCTATATCGTGAGTTACCATTATTGCAGTCTTTTTTTCATTCTTAATTATCTTATACACATCATCACAAACAAGAAGCCTTGACTGATAATCAAGTGCAGAAAAAGGCTCATCTAAAAATAGTATCTCTGGATTTAACGAAAGAGTTCTTATAAGTGCAACCCTCTGCCTCATTCCACCTGAAAGCTCTTTTGGGTAATAATCTTTAAATTTATAAAGTCCATACTGATTTAAAAGAAAGTCAACCCTCTTTATAGATTCTTTATTTAATTGTTTTTTAATCTTTAATCCCAAAATAACATTTTCATAAACGGTATACCATTCAAACAGATTGTCTTTTTGAAACATATATCCAATCTTATCAACATTTTCATCTATACTAGAATTCTCATAGAGAACCTTACCAGCTGATGCTTCTAAAAGACCACTTAAAATATTCAAAAGCGTTGATTTTCCACATCCAGACGGACCCAGTATACATATAAAATCGCCTTCATCAACATTAAAACTTATATTCAAAAGCGCACGAGTTTCACCATTTACTGAATGATAATTTTTAGAAACATCTGATATCTTTAGTAGACTCATCTCTTGTCACCCCTTTACTAAAAGATTAGCTATTTATTCATTGCTTTATCAGCAAATGAATTATCAACTATCTTATCATATGAAGGTCTTTCCTTTAAAAGAGAATTATCATAATCTTGAATTATATCCATGAGTTTATCAAGATTTTCTTTTTCAATTCGTGGATTTTTGGCAAGTGAATCTATCTTTCTATAATTATCAAGAACAGTAACAATTGTCTGCTTATCTGTTCCTGGGAAATAATCTATTATCTCATCAGCAATCTGAGAAGTATTATGATGAAAATACCACTGCTGTCCTTCATAAATAGCATTAGTAAAACCTTGAACTATTTCTTCATTTTCTGCTATATATTCTTTAGAAGCAAAGAAACATGTATATGGTATCTCTCCAGAATCTTCTCCAATTGAAGCAACAATCTTACCTGATCCTTCTTTTTCTATAGCTGAAGCTGTTGGTTCAAATAATGTTACATAGTCACCAGTATTACCTTTAAATGCTCCTGCAGTTGCTGCAAAATCAATATTATTTACCATATTTACATCTTTTTTAGGATCAATATTATTTTTTTTCATTACGTATTCGAAAACCATCTCAGGAACACCACCAGGACGTCCTCCTATTACATCTTTACCTTTTATATCCTGCCAATCAAAATGATCTGTCTTCTCACGTGATACTAAAAATGAACCATCTTTCTGTGTAAGTCCACAAAATAGAACAGGATAATTCTCTCTTCCTTGATTATTTATATAAATTGTCTGCTCAGGTCCACAAAATCCTACATCAGCTGATTTACTCATAACAGCCTGCATAGTCTTATCTGCTCCTTGTCCTGTCTGAAGGTCTATTTCTATACCATTATCTTCGAAATATCCTCTGTGTATTGCAATATACATAGGAGCATAAAAAATAGAACGTGTTACTTCATTTAAACGTACAGTAGTTAAATTATTAGATTCATTTCTATTTGAGCAACCAACCTGAGAAATTAAAATTAACGCAATTCCTAAAATAGAAAGAAATTTTTTAATATATTTTTTCATAACCTTTCTCCTACTAAAATAAGTATACTGTATAATATGAAGAATATTGTGTATGTTGTGTTACTTTTTATGATATAATTTCTTATTGAGATAAATATTTAGACCAGCTAATAATAGTCAAGTAAATTTCTAAAAAATATTAATTCTAAAAAAGTGCATAGCAAACAAACCGTTCAAAAACACGAACGATTACAAAAACAGGAAATAAATTAAGCTACCTTATGTAGATGCTTATTTTCTAAAAACATTTGTTTATGTAGTTTAGGATCTCTTTGTTCAAAGGGCGTTTGATCTCGAAGAACAGCAAAAATATAATTCAATATTTTGTGCATTATAGCAACCAAAGCAACTTTAGCTTTTTTGCCTTTTAGATTAACTTGATAGTATTCCAATAAAACTTTGTTTATAGGGATTCCATTACGATTACGCCTAATTGAGGCAAGAGCTACAGCATACAATGCTCTTCGACCGATTCGAGTTCCACGTTTGGATATTTTGCATTGGTCACCTTGAAATTTACCAGACTGATTAATAGAACTGTCTATACCAAAGAAAGCTACAAGATGTTTAGGCTTAATAAAGCCGTTAATATCACCTATTTCAGCTATTAAAGTAATAGCTGTTAAGCGTCCTATTCCTGGAATTGAATTTATTAATTCAATATTATTTCTGATAGATTCAGGAAATTCAGATGATTCAATCAGTGTGTTGATTTCATTTAATAAGTTATCTATTTGTTCTTCAAAAGCTTTTATTAATGCCAAAGAACTAGATATTTTAACAGACAAACCGCTTAGCGGAACGCCAATAGTCGCAGCTTCTTTTGCAACAGCAATTAACTTTGAATAGATGTTTTCAGACCAAGTTAAACCTTTTTTAGATTTTTCAACAAGAATTTTTAGTATATCTTCTTTTGAGGCATCTATTATTGATTTTGGAGTTGGATAGTTACTTAAAATTTCAAGTGATGTATTAGATGTGGAATCTGAAAATACAGTATTGTAATTTGGAAAGATAACTCTCAAATCAGCAGATAACTTCTTTTTATAAATAGAACATGTATCTGTAAGCTTATAGTATTCTCGCACGATATTTTTCAAAAGAAAAATATCAAGATCATTTGGCGTAGATAACTTAATATTTTGAAATTTTCCTATGTTCGCAATAGATAAAGCATCTTTTTTATCATTTTTCACTTTTCTTATATCCACATTTTTGTTACACTTAGTAACGAGTGGATTGATAACAAATGTGTTATCAAAATTATTATTAAGATAGTGGAAAAGAGATAAGTGGTACACACCAGTGGACTCCATGAAAATGCCAGTTTTCATGTTAAACTCTTCTTCCACTTTTTTTATTTCATTAACTAAGTAATTGAAGCCGCTTACGTCATGCTTTATCTTAAATGATTTTTTATAAACATCACCATTAGGTGCGAGTATTGCAGCATATGAAAAATCAGCTGAAACATCAATTCCAACTACAGGACTATTAAAAAATTTAGACATTGTATATATCTCCTTTAAATTAAATTTGAGATAGAATAGAACTTCCAATCTATCAGATAGCTTATAACCTTGTTTGTGACACGGGTAATTCCCAAAGGGAAACCCAACCAGCTAAACATAGAATTCTACCTGATGGAATGATACGCTAACTTACGGGTATAGGTTCTAAATAAACCTCCCAGGAGGGATACATCTATCTTCTATTCAGGAGTATTATACTAAACTATATTAAATTTGGTTAGATTCCTTTTGGAATTTAAATAAAAAACTATTTTAAGTATGAAATGCATATTCCCTATCGGGGCGTAGGCAGAGTAATAAATAAGAATATTAAGAATAATTAGAAATGTAATGTTCGTTAGTAGACTAAATGGTTTTCTATCAAATGTTACAACTAGATTATACAAGGAGGGTTACAATGATTAGCAGATATGAATTAAAAAAACATGCTAAAAATAGACTTAAAAAAAGATGGATTCTGGCAGTTTCAGGTCTTCTAATATATGAACTTATCATTGCGATAGGAACATATCTTCCAGAAATTATAGGATATACAGAAGAAGGAATAATGTATGATATATTATCTGTTACAGGAATACTTTTAACTATTATTACTATTGCTGGCTATAATAAATTTTCTATTAATTTTGCCTCATCAGATGATAAACCATATTTATGTGATATATTTTTAGCATTCAAATTTCCGTTAAAAACTATAATTACATATTTATTGATTGGAATTATTTCATGTATACCAGCATTACCAGCTCTTATTGCAGGACTTATTCTATATTATAAATTTAATATGTCAAATATAATATTAATAGTATTTTTAGTTATTTTTGTACTTTTGGCACTTATATGTTCAATACCTTTTTCTCAAAGTCTTTATATACTTGTAAATGACCCTTCACAAAGAATACTTAAATATATAACTCTAAGTTATTCAATGATGAAAGGTCATATTATAGAATATATAGTTCTTACATTAAGTTTTATTCCATGGTATATTTTTGTATTTATTACTGCTGGACTAGGTGTTTTCTATGTAATGCCTTATCAGCAGACAACTCTTGCTTCATTCTATTTAAGAATTAAAAATTCATATATAGATAGTTTATAAAAATTCCATTTCCCATTTAAATCTTAATATTTCTTTATCATAAACATATCTAAAATATGCAGAGAAGGTATTTCCTTTTCTGCTTTTTAAATTTCTAAATCCAACTTTTCCATTCTTAAGTAAAAGAATAATCATCTCTTTTGATACTTTTTTACCAAATGATAAAATATATTTATCATTTTTCCATATAGTAAACTTGCAGCCATTTTTCCAATTGGTACATCCAAAGCTCTTTTCATATTCAATTACAGGATTGCCACATATAGGGCATTTCCCAAGTACTTGAGCATCAGATGGTGCTTCTACTTTAAATCTATCTACAGCACTCATATCGTTCTTTATAAGTTCAACTGAACTTTTTGTAAAATCAATAATAAAATGAAGGAACTCATTTTTTTTAAACTTTCCTTTTTCAATATCACTTAAAGTTTTTTCAAGTTTTCCTGTATAGTCTAAATCAAATAATTCTTTTACAGGAAATGTTTCAACAATATTTTTTCCAAGTTCAGTTGCTATAAGACTCTTTCCTTTATATTTTATATATCCTATGTCTTTAAGCTTCTTTATGGTTTCTGCACGTGTTGCTGGTGTTCCAATACTAAATCCACTTAATATTGATTCCATCATATCATTTGAATCTTCTTTTTCCTCAGCGCCTTTTCCGCATGTTTCCATAACTCTTAAAAGTGTCTTTTCTGTATGATGCTTAGGTGGTTTTTTAGTAACTTTAGATATCTTAAGACTTTCCTCATTTAAAATATCACCCTTATTTACTTGTGGAAGAATAACATCTTTCGATTTTATATTCTCTATTTTCTTCCATCCATCTTCAATCTTTACTTTCCCTTTTGCGATAAATACTCCTTTAATATCCTCTTTCTGATCTTTTATAGTAATTTTTGTTTCTTCTGATTTTGCAGCTAACATAAACTGCATAAAAAATCTGTTTCTAATAGCTTCATAAACTATTTTTTCATCAGCTGTCAGATTTGAAGGTTTCATGTAAGTAGGCGTTATAGCACTATGGCTTTCAACTTTTGATGAATCAAATATTCTTTTGCTTTCAGAAAATTTTAATTCATTCTCATAAGCAAAACCTTTTTTTAATATATTAAACACTTTTTTTACTCTGTCTTTTAAACTTTCATCTAAAACAAAACTTGATGTTCTTGGATATGTAGTATATTTTTTTTCATATAATGACTGTGCAACCTTTAAAACTTTATCAGAAGTCCAACCTTTATACTTACTTGTTATATATCCCTGAAGATTCGAAAGATTGAAAAGTCTTGGAGGATATTCAAGTTTCTCCTCAGTTTTTTTATCAATTATAATGCCTTTAGTGCCATTTATAATCTCAGCTATGTTTTTTAAGTCCTGCCTTTTTTCAAACTTTTCATTATCATTTTCATAATATAATGCTTCTATTTTTTGATCATTTTTATCTATAAATATACACAAAAGTTTATAATAATCAGAGGATACAAAGTTCTCTATCTCTTTATCTCGATCATAGATTATCTTTAATGTAGGCAGAAGTACTCTGCCTATATTAATTGTTTTACTCTTTTCAAACTTATATTTTAATGTACTTACAGATGTTAAATTAATTCCAATTATCCAATCAGTTAATTGTCTTCCTATTCCAGCGTCTTGCAAATTCTTCATTTCTTTATTATCTTTAAGGTTTTCCATTCCATTTTTTACTTCATCTTGAGTCCACTCATTTAAAAGTAATCTATAAACTGGCTTTTTCACCTTAAAATATCCAAGAATCTCATCTGCAATAACCTGACCTTCTCTATCAAAATCTGTAGCAGAGACAACACTTGATACATCATCTCTATCAATAAGACTCTTAATTATAGAAAGCTGCTTTGTAGCTCCCTTATCAGCAACATCTTTTGATACATTATCAGATTTTACCTTATATTTAAATTTTTCAGGTATAAACGGGAACTTTTCAAATCTCCAGGCTTTCATATCTTCATTATAATCCTTCGCATCATATAATTGAAGAAGATGACCAAAAGCCCATGTTATATAATACTTATCACTTTCAAAATACCCATCTTTCCTCTTTTTTATATTTAATGCATCTGCTATATTCTTCGCAACAGATGGTTTCTCTGCAATAATTACTTTAGACATGTTATTTTCCCTTTCTCTATTTTGTCAGCACTATATATCTTATCATTAATTCAATAAAAAATATAGTTTTTACATTTCATTAAGCATCCATATATAAAAATTAAGTACAGACGCATAAATTGTCCATACAAAATATGGTAACAGAAGTATCAATGAAATAACCCCATCTTTTTTATAAAATCTATAAATTGTAAAAATAATAAATAATATAAGAATTATAATTTCAATAAATGCTAAACCATATAATCTTAGTCCAAAAAACAAAATAGGCCATAACATATTAAGGCCAAGCTGAATAAAGTAAACAAAAAGTGCAGATGATACATCAATATTATGTTTTTTAAGCTTGTATATCCTATATGACGCATATCCCATAAGAATATAAAGAATTGTCCAAACTATAGGAAATATAAATCCTGGAGGCGAAAAAAACGGTTTCTTAATGTTTTGATATATATTTTTCATATCAGAAATAATAAAAGAAACTATACCTGATAAAAAAAGAGGAAGAAATGTAAGAATTATAAGATCTAAAATATTTGTCTCTTTAGATACTTTATTTTTCATATAAATCACTTTCAATAAAATATTATTAATTAATTAATATGTAATTAATTATATTAATATAACTTAATTAAAATATATATCTGAAAATTCTACATCAACTTTTCTCTTTAAAGAATTAATTTTAGGGAAATGATTTTCTCTTCTCCTATTATTATTTGATTTTCTTAAAATTATTTCAAATTTATTTCCAAGACCGGAATGACTAAATTCTATACTTCCTCCTTGAAGCTTAATTAATGATTTTGCAATAAAAAGTCCTATACCGCTTCCTTCTTTTAATCTATCTAAGGATTTATTTATACATGTAAATATATCAAAAATATATGGTATCTTATCCTGTGATATTAAAGGTCCATCATTTTCAATAGCAATTAAAATTCTTTCATTATTTAGCTGCTTTAAAGAAACTGCTATTATTCCATTTTTCTTTCCATATTTAACTGCATTAGAAATAATGCTTAATATTGCATATGTAATAAGTTCCTCATCACATAATGCAAAAATCCCATCAGTCTGATTATCAAAAATAATACTGCTTAAATTAAGTTTTGTATATTTTTCACAACATAAAACTATTCTACTTATAATATAACCTATATCAACTTTTTCTATATTAACATCAATATTTTTTTTATTTATCTTTTCTGCAAATACAAAATTGTTTATTGTCCTTGCAAGTCTTAATGAATTTTTTTCGATAGCTTTTGTATTTTTCGATAATTTTTCAAAATCATTATTTTGTATATAAATTTCATTAAGCTGTACTGCTGAATAAATCAAATTTATAGGAGTCTGAAGTTCATGAGATACATTCATATAAAATTTTGTTTTTTCATTAAAATCAATAGATAATTTATTCATTTCCTGTTTTATTTTTATTTTTTCATCAACAATAGAAGTACTATTTATATATATAGTAAAATACTCATCTGTAATTGGTTGAAAAAAAATTTCAACATACTTTTCTCCATTTTCAGTTTTTATATGTCCTACAGATTTTTTTCTTCTTAAATATATATTTTTATCAACATTAAAATATTTTTCTATAAATTGTGATATATTCATATTAAATATATCATTTAAATTTTTTATATTTAGTATAGACATAGCTTTTTTATTCATATATCTTGCTTTTTTATTCTTAAACGAAATCATTCCATCAAAGCTATCATCTATAAGAACCTTATAATTTCTAATTCCTTTCATAATAAGATTTTCTTTATCTAAAAGTATCTTATTTCTTTTATGCAAATACTCTCTTAAGCGTTCATTATTTTCCCTTTTTTTCTTCAAATCATTTTTTAAATAAAAAAAAGATCGTGTAAAAATATCTACTACTATTCTTTTATAAACTATATAAGTAATTACTGATGATATCGCAAGTAAACTAATAAGAAAATTGTAATTATTTAAATAAAAAAAAATATATATATTAGCTTTTATACTTATTGAATACATAAATAAAATTATGTAATTATTATATTTATGCTCTTCTATAAATATATTTTGTTTATTTTTTTCTATTTTTATAAAATTGTATAATATAAATACATTTACCAATATAAAATTTATAGATGATACAATAATCATCCAATAAGGACTTAAATATAATCCAACAAAATATATTGTTAATGATGGGATTATGATGCCAGCATTAATTATCTTAAACATATTTATTCCAAAAATACATTTAACTTGCACACTTATTCTTAATTGAATAATTTCCAATTCACTTATTATAATTCCAATCAAATAGCAATATATTTCAAAATAATCATAATATACACGGTCTATTTGATAAATTTTAAGCAAAATTATAATTATGCATATTAATATTATTAAATTTCCATTTTTATAGTAATTCTTTATTATCCTCTTTCCAAAAAAAATATTACTTATAAGAGATGCCATAATAGCAAATGTAAATACCGAATTAACTCTATAAAATAATTTAAAATTTTCAGAAATAATACTTACATGTAATAAAAATGTAAATACAATTATAAATGCACTTTTTTTAATTATATTTTTATTATTTAGTATTTTAGTAACTTTTTTCATAACTTTCACCTTTCAAAAAAGTTAAATGCATTTCATTTATATTATCTTCTTTTGATAAATATATTATTGAATTTTGAGTCTTTGCTAGATATTTATTAATATATAAATAAGAATCAAGATTATCATCTAAGTTTTTACTATAGTAATCTTGTCCATTATCTAAACGATTAGATGCTATCTTAATGTCTAGTTTTGTAGAATCATTATGTACTATCATATAAATATGACTTGGAAAATTTTTTCCTGTAATGCTCTTATTTAAAATTATATATATCATATTTAATAATATTTTCTTAACAATATGCAAATCTATAGATGTATAGTATGGTTTATCTGTATTATAAAATGTAAAATTATACCCTTCATTTTTAACATAATCTGAAATAACATTCACAAATTCATCTAAGTTTTCAACAATATTACATTTAATATTATTTATATTTAAATTTCCAGATCTTATTTTAGAATTATCAATAATATTATTTGAAATAATCTGCAATTGAATACACTTATTATAGATAATATTATTATATCTTTTTATCATATCCATATTCTTGTTTTTTACATATATTTTTATAACCTGTACTGCTGAATTTAATATACTTACAGGATTTTTTATATTATTACCCACACCATCTAAAAATTTAATATGAAGTATTTCTTGTTTTTTTCTATTCTGAATTTCTTTTTTTACTTTTTTTATTTTTACTTTCTCTGTAATATCCTTTATAAGATAGACTTTTCCATCTAATATCTTATATTCATCTAATATAGAAATGCTTACATATTTTTTTACATCATTAATGTTCATAACAGCATTATATGAACTTCTATCTAATGAAACATTTATAAATTTCATAACTTTATGAACCTTAGTATTTATAATCTTCTTCTTATTTTCTATTTTAAACATATTACAAAATTGACTATTTATATATAAGATTCTATTATTATATTCGCTTATAATCATAAGAGAATAAGGTATTTTCTTAAAAAGATTATAATAAATAATCTTATTCTTTTTATATTCATTATTAGATTTTTCTAAAAAAATATTACTAAATTTTATACTTCTATTAAGACCATCAAGATATTCATTTTCTTTTTCTATTTTTGAAAATAACTTTTGACATGGAAAGTTACATACTTTATTTATTGCTAATATTACAAAAAATACATATATAATGCAATTCCATTTTGTCATCTCCATATAGATATTTTTATCCTTTTGTATAAAACAGATTGATATTCCTAAGAAATATGGAATAATGCTATATTCAAACAATTTTAATATATTTATGTATTTTCCATTTAATAATTTTATATTTCTAATCTCACTAGCAAAATTAATTATGATAATAAAATCTGCAATATGGAGAAGTGTTATATATAAATTTGTATATAATGAATCATTTAAAAGCTTAATAACAAAAGATGTAAATACAACCATATAAACTATTTTGTTTTCAATTTTATTATTATCTACTTCATGATGTATATTATTATAAAAAAATAATATCTCTAAAAACATTATTACTTCATTATTTATAAAAAAATAATTTATTGTTAAGTCCGAATTATAAAAACATAAATTATAAAACGAAAATGAACAAAATAGACATAAAGGCAAAAAAAATTGCTCCATAAGTTCACTATAATAATTCTCATCTATTTGTTTTAATTCACTTATAACTATTGCTAAAATAAAAATAAAAACACAGTAACATATATTATCTGACAAAAAACTTCTATATGAAAAACTTATCTCTGATATATTTCTATATATATATATAGCAATACATATAAATAAATATAAAATTATCCTATTTCTACTTATATAATATTCGTTTTCTCTATCCATAATACACCTTTTTTTGTAAAAATATTTTTGTTTAATTATATTTTATCATAAAATTGAATTTTTTTTCTATATTTTAATGAATTTTTACATTTTTATTATTCCTATCTTTTTTCTTGATTTTTAACATTAATTATCCTATACTAGAAATGAAAGAAAGATTTTGGAGGGGTTATTGATGAAAAAAAATGCTTATGATTTAGCAAGGAATTTAATTGAGGTTATGGCTGATATAGATAGAGCCTTGGATCAAAAATCAAAGAGTAAAAATATGAAAGAGATAGAAGCTTTAGATACCAGAATAGATTCTTTAGAAACTAGAATGTATGAGATTAAAAATAAATTAAAATCAGTTGAAGTTAAATAAAAAGAAGGCTGCTTAAAATTTTATGCAGCCTTCTTTTTATTTAACTTCGTTATAGTATCTATATCCTATAAGTGCATTTAAATTATCATAGGAATATACATTTTTTCCATCTTCATTTCCAAATCCACCATAAACAATACTTTCTTTGTTTCTTATCTGATATGATTTCATCTTTTTGCCTGCTTTATCTTCTAATTCTGTTTCACCTTTTAATCTTGCTATCTGAACAATCATAGCATATATTGAAGTTGATTCAAATTCTGATGAATGTTTACCTGTATCTCTTGAATACGTACAATATACAGCTTTATCATCTTTAAACTTTTCTTTTATCCATTCAAGACTTCTATCAATGTTTTCTCCTGCTTCAAGTCTATTATATATTATAATCATTGATAAAAGCGTATCTATATTTTCATCATTATCATTATGGTACTCATTATCATCTCTTGTATAGCTTTTGTTATATAAAGGAAGTTCATCACTTACATAACCATTATCAATTATCTGAAGAGATTTATCATAAATCTTTTTCCATTTATTGTAATTAAGATTGGAAAGCATATTTAATGTTGAAATATCTAAATAACAAAGAGTTGTTGTTTCACTCTTTTCAGTTCCTTTATTAAAATCTGTAATTACATTTTTATCTACAATATTTTTATATATTCCATCCGATATTTTAAAAGCATACTTTCTATACTTTTTATCATTCCATTTTTCTGAAGCTGAAAGAAGTGCTTTTACAACTCTAAAATCATCAATAGTAGCTGAATTATCTGCTTTTTCATCTTCTGATATTCTCCAGCTTATAAGATCTGAATTAAGAATCATATTACTTTCTATAAAATCCAAGGTTCCATCAAACTTCTCCCTATTATCACTTTTTAAATAATAAAAGAGCATAAGACCTTCTGATTCTGATAATATAGTATGTCCTTTTGTAATATCTCCATCAGATTTTTGATCTATTAAATTTGTATATACTGCACCTTCTTCATTCATCATATTATTTTTAATGAATTCATATAGATCTTTTTCATCTTCAGATATATATGAATTAGAAACTATTTTTGGTGTATAAATAGTTTTATAGTATGGCGATATATAATAATAAGCTATAGCAAAAATTACTGTTACCATAAAAATAGTAATAAAGACTAAAAAAATCTTTTTCTTTTTGTTTTTCATAATTAAATCCTCTTGTTTTTATCCTTTATCATATAAAATTCGATAAACTTTATAATATGTATTTACCTTATCTACATATTTCTTTGTTTCCGCAAATGGAATATATGAAAGATTTTCTCCATCCTTTGAACACTCACTATTTTGAAGCCACTTATCTACATTGCTAGGTCCTGCATTATATGCAGCAACTATAAGATCTATATTTCCATCGAATTTATCATATAAATATCTTAAATACCAGCAACCCATCCTTATATTATATTCTTCATTATATAAATTATCTTTTGAGAAAGATTCAAGTTCCATTTTTTCAGCTATCCACTGACCTGTTTCTGTAGTAATCTGCATAAGTCCTACAGCATCCTTATGTGAATGAGCATCATCATCAAAATTGCTTTCGCTTTTCATAACAGCTAAAACAAAAAATGGACTAAGTTTATACTCTTGACTGTACTTATTGACATATTCATTATACTTATAAGGGAATATAGCACTCTTTAAAATATATAATGAACCTATTGATATTAATAATATGCAAATTATAAAAATTAAAATTCGTTTCAGGAACCTCATATCTCCTCCTTCTATTTTAGCAATTTGAAAAATTCAATAAGATTTTTGAGTTGTTTCTGTGTTTTGGGAATTTCATCGCTTGTATCAATAATCATATCAGCATACTTCTTCTTTTCGTTTAATGGAATTTGTGAATTTATTCTATTTACAGCATCGTTTCTTGAAAGATTGTCACGATTTCTTACTCTCTGTATCTGAGTATTAATATCTGTGTAAACAAGCACGATATAATCAACTTCTTTATAAAATCCAGTTTCAATAAGTGTAGGTGCATCAAGTATTATCATATCTTCCTTATTTTTTTCATATTCTGCAAACTGTTTTTTTATCTCAGATTTTATATAGGGAATAACTATATTCTCATATTTTATACGTTCATTCGGAAATCTAAAAATATGATTTCCAAACTCTTTTCTTCTAAACTGACCTCTCCAATCAAAAAATCCACATCCAAATTTATCTTTTATAATATCTAAAATATCTTTATTAGTAACTACTTCTTTTGCAATCTTATCTGCATCTATAACTTTTAAGCCATTATCACGAAAATAAGCACACGCTGTACTTTTTCCTGTACCTATGCCTCCAGTTAATCCAATTTTAAGCAATTTATTCCACCATTCCTTTATTTCTATAATTGTATGCTACTTTGCATCATACCATGTTTTACCATAGTTTAAGTCAACATCTAGTTTAACTTTTAATTTTACTGCATCTTTCATCTCATTTACGACTATTTCACATACTTTATCAAATTCGTCTTTCTTAACATTTAATATAAGTTCATCATGAACCTGAAGTATAAGTTCACTTTTAAGGTTCTTCTCTTTAAGTTTATTATAAACCTTAATCATTGCAATCTTTATTATATCTGCTGCACTTCCTTGAATTGGAGCATTCATTGCAAGTCTTTCTCCAAATGCTTTTACAATTTTATTCGAAGATTTAATTTCAGGTATAAATCGTCTTCTATTTAATATAGTAGTTACTATTCCAGTCTTTTTAGCATCATCAACTATATTATCAAGATATTCCTTTACTTTAGGATAACGACTAAAATATATATTCATATATTCTTCAGCTTCTTTTTTAGAAATCTTCAAATCCTTTGAAAGACTAAACGCACTTATACCATATACTATTCCAAAATTTACAGCTTTTGCTCTACTTCTCATAAGTGAAGTAACTTCAGAAATTGGCACTTTAAATACTTCAGATGCTGTCTTTGTATGAATATCATTATGATTATTAAATGCATCAATCATATTCTCATCATCAGCAATATGTGCAAGAACCCTTAATTCAATCTGAGAATAGTCACAAGAAACTATTAAATCATCTTTTTCCATAGGTATAAATACTTTTCTTATCTCTTTTCCCATCTCATGCCTTATAGGAATATTTTGAAGGTTTGGTTCAGTGCTTGAAAGACGTCCTGTTGTAGTTACTGTCTGATTAAAACTCGAATGAATTTTAGAATCCGAATCTACTACACTTTTTAATCCTTCAACATAAGTAGAATTTATTTTTGTTATCTGACGAAAATACATTATCTTGCTTATTATAGGATGTTTATCATTAAGTTTTTCCAAAACCTCTTGGTTAGTAGAGTATCCTGTTTTAGTCTTTTTTATTACAGGAAGATCGAGTTTTTCAAATAATATTTTTCCAAGCTGTTTGGGAGAATTTATATTAAATTTTTCATCTGCTAAATCATATATTATTTGCTCTGTCTTATCTATTTCACTTTTAAATTTTTTTTGGAGTTCATCTAAAATATCTGTATTTACTTTGAATCCGTTCTCTTCCATTGAAGATAAAACAAAAATAAGAGGATGTTCAACATTATAATATAATTCTTCCATATTTTCAGATTTTATTTTATCTCTCAAAATAGAGTAAAGTTCTTTTATATATGACGCTTTAAAACATAAATCAGAAATTTCTTTTCCATCTATGCTTTCCATTAAGTATCTCTCTATTATATCTGAAAGCTCATATTTATTTTTAGAAGAATCTATAAGATACGATGCTATCTCAGTATCAAAAATAAATCCTTTTATTAAAATATTATTCTTATTTAAATAAGTAAGTAAATTTTTTCCACTATGAATTATTTTCTTTATCTTTTCATTTTCCATGAAAGCCTTTAATATAGAAAGCGTATTCTCTTCATCACTTAAAAATATTTTTTCGTAATCAATATAATAACACTTACTTTGATCTGAAATTATCATATATTTAAGTTCCATATTAGAAAATCTTTCACGATTACTAATACCATACGATAAAAATACTTCATTTGTATATTCATCAAATACTTTTTTCATGCTTTCTAAATTTTCAATATTTACTATATCAAGCTCTTTTTTTTCTTCAGTATCCTTAAGATCCATTTTATTAAGAATTGATTTCATATTCAATTTTATAAGCATATTTTTTATATCTTTTTCAGATACATTTTCATTCTTCAAAAGTTCATCAATTGTATAATCTATTGGAACATTAGTCACTATCGTTGCAAGTTTTTTAGAAAATATAGCCTGCTCAACATTTTCTTCTAAATTTTGTTTTAACTTATTACCTTTTATTTTATCTATATTACTTAATACTTCTTCAATAGAACCATATTCTTTTATAAGCTTAAAAGCTGTCTTTTCTCCAACTCCTGGAACTCCTTTTATATTATCAGACTTATCTCCCATAAGACCCTTTACATCTATAAATTGTTTTGGAGTAATTCCATATTCAGACACAAATGCATTTTCATCATAAACAGCTGTTTCTGTAACACCTTTTTTTGTTATGACAACTTTTGTTGTAGAAGATGCAAGCTGAAGTGCATCATGATCTCCTGTTACTATATAAGATTCAGTATTATTTTCTTCTGCAATCTTTGAAACAGTTCCTATTATATCGTCAGCTTCAAAGCCTTCCATCTCAAATATTTTTATGCCCATAAATCCCATTAATTCTTTCATTATTGGAAATTGTTCAAAAAGTTCAGGCGGCATCTTTTTTCTTCCTGCTTTATATTCATCATATTCTTTATGACGAAATGTAGGAGCTTTTAAATCAAATGCTGCTATAATAGAGTCCGGATTAATTTCATTTTTCATCTTTAAAAGCATATTTAAAAAACCATAAATAGCATTTGTATTAACTCCGTCATTATTTGTTAAAGGAGGCAGTGCATAAAAAGCCCTATTCATAAGTGAATTTGAATCTAATACTAATAATCTTTTCATATATATCCTCCTTAAAAGTAATCATTACACTTTATTATACTATTTGTAATATTTAAAGTATACCCTAAAATTCAATACTAAGACTCAAATACATCGTAATTTGAATATGTTTTTATTATGTGTTTAAATAAAAATATATATAAATACTGAAAGGAGTATTAATATGATAAAAGATTTACTTATAAAATATGCAGAGCTTATAATTGTAAAAGGAATAAATTTAAAAAAAGATGGTCTTGTTGTTATTTCATCTCCAATAGAATGCTCTGAATTTGCATCTATTATTGCTAAAAAAGCATTTAAACATGGAGCATCTGATGTAAAAATAAAATATTCAGACTCTATATTTAATAAGATACGATTAGAAAACATATCTTATGATACATTAAGCATAAAACATAATTTTGAAAAAGATGAATACGAATATTATGTAGATAATAATGCATCATTCATATCAATATCTGCAGAAGATCCTGATATTTATAAAGATGTTGATTCAAAAAAGCTTTCTTTATACAATAAAGCAAGACGTCAGAATCTAAAAAAATATTTTGATGCATGTAACTCAAACAAAAATGCTTGGACTATTATTTCAATTCCAACAAAATCATGGGCACATAAAATATTTAATACACTTCCTGAAGATAAAGCTTTAGAAAAACTTTATGATGCTATTTTTAATATAATGAGAATTTATGATGATGATCCTATAAAATCATGGACTAAACATATTAATTCTCTTAAAGAAAAAGTTTCAAAACTAAATTCACTTAGCTTAAAATCTCTTCATTATAAAAATTCACTTGGAACAGATCTGACAGTTGAACTTGCAGATGATAGCATTTGGTGTGGAGGAGATGATATTACTTTAGACTCAACTCATTTTATAGCTAATATGCCTACAGAAGAAGTCTACACAACTCCAAAAAGAGATCATGTAAATGGTGTATGTGTAAGTTCAAAACCTTTAAGCTATCTTGGGAACTTAATTGAAAACTTCTCTATTACATTTAAAGACGGAAAAGCAGTATCATGTACCGCAGAAAAAGGACTTGATGTTTTAAAAGAAATAATATCATCTGATGAAAACGCATGTTACCTTGGAGAAGCTGCTCTAGTTCCTTTTAGTTCTCCAATTTCAAAATCAAATATAATTTTTTATAAAACATTATATGATGAAAATGCATCATGCCATTTAGCATTTGGATCATCTTATCCATGCTGTATAAAAAATGGAGATAATCTCTCATCTAAAGAACTTTTAAAAAAAGGTGCTAATACATCAATGACACATGTTGATTTTATGATAGGAACATCTGATCTTTCAATAGACGGTATTAGAAAAGATAATAAAACTATATCCATTTTTAAAAATGGTGAATGGAACATATAAACAAAAAAACTTATTCTTAAAAATTTCAAATTTTTAAGAATAAGTTTTTAATCATTCTGGCAGGGGCACTAGGACTTGAACCCAGAACCAATGGTTTTGGAGACCACTACTCTACCAATTGAGCCATACCCCTTCAACGGGTTTTATTATACAACATTTTTTTTATTAAATCAACTACTTTATTACGAATTTAAATTTTTCTTATCATAATATGCTTTATTATTTATAATAACCTTCGAAATTTCGTTCATATTATATTCAATAAGTCTTTCAAAAGAATAATCTCCATAATATTTCCAAAGCTTTACGTACCAATAATCTTGTAAATCTACTTTAGATGGCTCGTCCCCATCATCAATGACGATTACCTTTTTATAATCAAGCTTATTATCTTCTATAGTCTGCTTTATATTATCATCTTGAATTTTTACTGTCTTTATTCCAATAGAATTAGTAAAATACTGAAATCTATCATCAAATGTCAAAAAAGTAAAATCAGATACTTCCTGTTTTAAATAATTAAATTTTTCCATTTCACTATCAAGTTGTTTTATAGCTTCATTGTAATTATCTTCATAAAAATCCCTGTTAGCAGGATCTTTATCTTGAATTGCTGATTTTACATTGTATAGTGCAATTTTGTAATTATCTATGTTTTCAAAATAATAAGGATTTTCTTCTGATATTCCATTTATATTAAAATTTAAAAGACGAATTCCTCTTGATAAATTAACAATACTTATATTACCCTTTTCTAATTTATCAATAAACTTCGATGCCCATGGCTCAAAATCTGTTCCTGTATATATAAATATATCATTATTCGAAATATTTTTTACTGCATTTTCTGTTATTTGAAATTCATCTATATCGTTCTGATCTTTCATCATATATGTCACATTATGCTTATCTTTAATTATCTTTTTCACCATATAGTACTGAGGCTTATTTACTGTAATGATATTGAGATACTTATCTCTCGCTTCAGTTCTTATATTATTGTCTGTATTTGCTGATAACGGATTTGAAAATATACACATCCCTAACGATAAAACAATAGTTATTATTACCATAACAAAAGTAAGTTTCTTCAAAATATCCCACCTCCTAAGCAGACATATATGCATATTATCTTAATTATTATACCTCAACAAAATAATAAATCAATTACTTTTAAGAAGTTTATTTAACTTTTCAACTTCATTTGTTATTATACTGTTAACTTTTAGATTTATTACCTTTTTCATGTCAAATAAATCATTTACAGTATAAGGATTTATTTGAATCCCTCTTTTAATAATTCTTTCAGTATATTCCTTATTTAAAATGCTATAAAAGTATGGATGATAACACTCTACATCTATTTTCTTTAAATATTCTTCAGGATATGCAAGTGTTGAATCGGTAAGTGCTCCAAGCATTACATCTTTATCAAGTTTTCTAAATCTTACAAGACTTACATGATTAAAACTTGAAATTATAATTCTATCTTTTATTTTGTATTTTTCAATAAGATCTAGTACTTTTTCTTCTAATCCATCATAATCTATTATGCTATTTTTTAATTCAAGATTTAATACTTTCATATCTGTCTTTGAAAAAAAGCATAAAAGTTCCTCTAAAGTAGGTATCCTTTCATCTATCTCATATTCATCATGTTTTTTCAATATATTGATTTTTTTTAATTCATCTAAAGTATAATCTTTTAAAAAACCTTTTTTATCTGTTGTTCTATCTAATTTTTCATCATGCATTATAACAGGAATACCATCTTTAGAAAGCTGCACATCTGTTTCAATTCCATCAGCTTTATATTCATATGCCTTTTTAAAAGCTAACATAGTATTTTCATCATATCTCCCACTATATCCTCTATGTGCTATGTTTAATATACTCATTTAAATAATTCCCCTTTCAAATTCAATATATTTTTATTATGTGTCATATTTTGTAATATTGCAATAAAAAAATAAGCTTTAACTATAATTTTACATAGCTTATGATAGTAACTATTTTATTCCATAAATAATCCCCATATTATGAAACATCCATGGTGCTTTTTTTATATAATTTGGAATAAAACTCATATTCTCAGTATTTGCTTCATAATAAATTTCTGTTATTCCTTCTTTTCTTAATTGATCTATAAATTCTTTAATATCTCCATATAACTTTTTTTGTTCAAACATATCATGGAATACAAAAGCCCCTCCTTTTTTTACAACTCGTAGAGCTTCTAAAACAACTTTTCTTTTGTTTTTTTGTGTTTTTACTTCGTGAAATACAAAATTACTTATAGCTGCATCAAAATAATTATTTTTAAAAGGAAGCTTTGCAGCATCACCATTTTTAAATATAATTTCTGAAACGCCCTCTATTTTAGCATTTCTCTCGCACTGCTTTTTATCATAATCCCACTCACTACCAAAATAATCAATTCCAACAATCTGTGCTTTTTTGAATTTTTTTGCGCATCTTACTGATAGAGCACCTGAGCCACATCCTATATCTAATAATTTTCCTTTTCCATCCCACATTAGTTTACTTAAGACAAATTCATGAATCTGCCCCATAACATTTCCTCCATCAAACGAAAATGCCAATCTACACTTTTGCATATAAATTGTAAATGATAATATTAATAAAAATAATATTGAAACAATTACGCTTAAAACTTTATTTTTTAATGTAGCTGTAAACACTATATCAATTATTAATAGTAGCAATGTTAGAATCCAAGAATATTTCATAAGTTTTTTAGGCACCCAGTTTCCATAATTAGTTTTCATAAATAAATTCCTCCTTTAAAATTAAAAGCATAACATTTGTTATGTTTTGTTATGTAAAAAAACCTGATGATTTGTATCATCAGGTTTTATATTTTTTCCTTTAAATCATTAATTAACTTTTTAAATCCACCTTCTGCATAGCAGGCCATAACTTCATTTAAATAAAGTGCTTCTTTCATATTAGATGCTCCCTTTAAAATATTTATATTTGTTTCTATTCTAATATTAACTAACATTTTAATTACTTTCTCATCAGGTTTATGTCCAAGATAGATAGTAAAATAATCCATAAATTTCTTATTTATTATATTAAAAACATTATTTTTAAAATCTTTATAAATGCTCCCATCACTTTTTTCTAATAATGTCAAAATTACAATTTTATTTTCTAATTCAAATTTCATTATTTTTTTCTCATTATCTATTGATGATGACGAATCATTTTTTTCTTTTTCTGAAAGTTCATCTATTAACTTTTTCCACTCTAGTATTACTGGATCTACTATAATTTTAAATAAAGACTCTTTATTTTCAAAGAAAAAATATAATGCACCAGTTGTAACATTACATTCTGAACAAATTTTTCTAAGACTTGCTCCTTTATATCCTTTCTCAAAAAATTCTTTTTTTCCTGCATCTATAATTTTTTGTTTAGTTGGATGTATTTTTTCTGTTAATAATTTATTATTAAACTTTTCTTCCATAACACATGTTATGTTACCATAGAATCATTTTTTTATCAATATTAAAGAAACGCTCTAACTTGATTTTCTATAAAATTCATATACAATAAAATAAGAGATATCATTACGTAGGAGGATGTTTTATGATATTTGAATTTAACAGTGTTTCAGAAACAACTGATTTAGGAATAAAATTAGGCAAAATAGTAAATCCAGGAGATGTAATTTGTCTTACTGGTGATCTTGGAACTGGAAAGACACATATAACAAAGGGAATAGCCTTAGGTCTTGGTATAAAAGACACTATAACAAGTCCCACATTTACAATTGTTAATGAATATGATTCAGGACGTATAAAACTTAATCATTTTGATGTATATAGAGTTGCTGATCCTGATGAAATATATGCAATAGGTTTTGATGATTATATTTTTTCAGATGCCGTATCAGTAATAGAATGGGCAAATTATATTGAAGAAATACTTCCAAAAGATATTCTTCATATCAACATAAAAAAAGATCTTTCAAAAGGAGAAAACTACAGAAAAATAACAATAACTCCTTTTGGTACACGATTTAATTACATAAAGGAGTTAAAATAATGATTGTATTATCTGTTGATACATCATCAAAAACAGCAACAGCTGCAATAATTGATGATAATAAAATTTTAGGTGAAATTAATTATAATGATAAAAGAGAACATTCTACTATATTAATGGGAATGATAAAACAACTTCTTAATGATACTAATCTTACAATTAATGATATTGATGGATTTGTAGTATCTAAAGGTCCTGGTTCTTTTACAGGACTTAGAATAGGAATGGCTACCGTAAAAGGATTAAGCTTTGGAAGCAAAAAACCATACGTAAGCGTATCAAGCCTAGATGCACTTGCACTTACAGCGATAAACTTTGACGGAATAATATGTCCTATAATGGATGCCCTAAGAGATAGTGTTTATACTGCTTTTTATGAAAAAGATGAAAGTAATGAACTTAAAAGGACATCAGATTATGATGCACTTACACTTGATACTCTTATAGAAAAAATCAAAGCAAAAAATAAAAAAGTAATCTTCATAGGAGATGGCGTAAATAAATATAAAAATTATCTACAGGAAAATTTAAAAGACTCATTTTTCCCACCACACCATCTTAATTTTATTCATTCTTCTGCATTAGGTGAACTTGGTATCAAAAAATTAAAAGAAGGAATATATGATAATCCAGATTCTGCACCATTTTATATAAAGAAATGTCAGGCTGAACGTGAGTATGAAAAACGTCTCAAACAATCTTAAAAATATTTCAATCACCATGATGGATAAAAATGATATAGATGAAATATTAGAAATTAGTTCTAAAAGTTTTCATATATCATGGAGTAGAAATTCTTATGAAAATGAACTTATAAATCCTAATGCAAGATACTTCATCGCTAAGTATGATAATAAAGTAATAGGTTTTGCTGGAACATGGATAATTTTAGACGAATCCCAAATTACAAATATTGCTGTAGATCCTAATTTTAGAAATAATAAAGTAGCTTCAAAACTTCTTAAAGCTTTAATCTCATACTGCACTAAAAATGGATGCACTTCTTTCACTCTTGAAGTACGTGAAAGTAATGAACCTGCAAAAAATCTTTATTTAAATCATGGATTTAAAATAGAAGGTTTAAGAAAGGGGTATTATCAAGATAATAAAGAAAATGCCATTATAATGTGGAAAAGAGATAAGCAATAAAAAAAGGTAGAAAAAGCAAATCTTTTTCTACCTTTTTTAGTAATATGTCTTATATTTATAATTATATTGTTTCTGTCTTTTTATCTACCTTTTTATTAGAAAATGCTGTTTCATTTTTAAATATTGAAACAGATACTCTTTTATAAATTACGTATGTTACTACTGATACTATTAATGATTTTATCGCATTAAAAGGTATTAATCCTGCAAGAGTATAATTTAAAGCCTGTGCAGATGTCATTTTCATGCCAAAAGCAGGAAGAAGTATAAATATATTAATTGGAGGTGCTAATACTTCAAGTGTTAAAGCACCCAAAATCATACCAATAATAGCTGTTTTCTTAGATTTATTTCTCTTATATAAAAGTGCTGGTGGAAGTATAAATACTACTCCTAAAAAGAAATTAGCAAAATCTCCAACCCCTCCTGTAGTAGTTCCTTTAATTACTAGTATAAGTACATTTTTTATAAGCTCTATTATAACTCCAGCCATAGGTCCAATTCCAAACGCTGCAATAAGTGCAGGAACATCGCTTAAATCAATCTGTAGCCATGCAAATGTAGGCAAAATAGGAAATTCTATATACCTTAGTATTAATGCAATTGCAGCAAATAATGCTACTTTAACGATTTTATCTGTGTTTCTCTTCATTTTTTATATCCCCCTAAAAGAATATCTTCATAAAGTAGAAGCTTATTAAAAAATTATAAAAATAAACCCTGATATATAAAAATATCAGGGCTATAAACTACTAAAAAATAATAATTTAATAAGTTACCTTCTTCTATCCAGACTATACTGTTGGCCTCGGAATCTAACCGAATCATGCTATACGCTCGCGGGCTTTACCGCCAGTAGGGATTTACACCCTGCCCTGAAGATATATTATTTATTTTATGTTTATATAATACACTATATTTTAAATTTTTTCAATCATTATAAACAACATATATACCTATACATACAAGAAATAATGATATAAGTGTATAAAAATCAAAAATATTCTCGCGAAGAAATATTGCTGATAATATACTTCCAAATACAGGTGTTAAAAAATTAAATACACAAATAACTCCAACTTTATTATACTTTAAAAGTTCAGTCCAAAGCACAAATGCAACAGATGAAATAAGTGCCATATAAATTAAAAGTATTGACGATTTAATTGTAAATCCATGCAAGCTTCCGCCTGTAGAAAATCCTGATAAAATGAGTATAATTCCTCCAATCAGAAGCTGAAAACCTGATGCTTTTACAGTATCTAATCTTCTTGTTATATGTTTAGAATATATAGCAGAAAGTGCAAAAAATACAGCTGCTATAAATACAAATCCTTCTCCATAAAATGAAAATCCTAAGCTAGATACAGATTTTGAGCCTATATTAACTAAGATTACTCCAGCAAACCCAATTACGCACCCTAAAATCTTTTTTAAACTTATCTTATCATTTTTATATATAAAGTGTGAAAGTATTATACTAACAAACGTTCCTGTACTATTTATAATCGATCCTCTAACTCCTGTTGTATAAGTAAGACCTATATAAAAAAATATATATTGAAAAGTTGTTTGAATCATCCCAAGAAAAGCAACCTCGAAAAAGTCTTTTCTATTTAATTTTAAAATTCCTTTTCCTCTAAAAAAGTACCCTGCTATAATAACCAAAATGCCAGCAAGCGCAAACCTGTATCCAGCGAAAATAAGTTTTGATGAAACATTAACGCTTGCTATATTAAATAGAAAATATCCATATTTAATTGAAGGATACGCACTCCCCCACAAAAAGCAGCTTATCGCTGCTAATAAAATTATATTTCTTCTATTTGTATAAATTTTTTCTCTATTCATTATCTTCATCTTCTAAATTAATTTCTTTGATGTTCTTCATTGTAAGAGATATTCTCTTTCTCTTTTCATCTACATCAAGTATCTGTACTTTTACAATATCACCTACATGAACAACATCAAGAGGATGTTTTATAAATCTATCTGCTAGTTCACTTATATGTACAAGTCCATCTTGATGAACTCCTATATCAACAAACGCGCCAAAATCTGCAACATTTCTTACTGTTCCTGTAAGAATCATACCTTTTTTTAAATCTTTCATTTCAATAATTCCAGTTTTTAAAACAGGCTTAGGCATTTCTTCTCTAGGATCTCTTCCTGGCTTTTTAAGTTCTTTAGTGATATCTATTAATGTAGGTTCTCCTGTATCTAAAGTTTCAGATATTTTATCTAAACCAAAATTTTTAACTTGTATATCTATATCATCAAGCTTCTTACCTTCAAGATCTTCTTCTGTATATCCTAATAATTTTATAAGTTTCTTTGCAATTTTATATGATTCTGGATGAACTGCTGTATTATCAAGTATTTCATCACTTTCAGATACTCTCATAAAACCTGCGCACTGCTCAAATACCTTTGGTCCAAGTCTTTTTACTTTTAAAAGATCTTTTCTTGACTTAAATTTTCCATTTTCTTCTCTAAACTTAACAATGTTTTCAGAAATAGATGATGTAATTCCTGAAACATATGAAAGAAGAGAAGGTGTTGCTGTATTTAAATCTATACCTACATTATTTACACAATCTTCTACTACACCTTTTAAAGACTCTTCAAGCTTTTTAGGTGTCACATCATGCTGATACTGTCCTACACCTATTGCTTTAGGATCTATCTTTACAAGTTCCGCAAGAGGATCCTGTAGTCTTCGTCCTATTGATATTGCACCTCTTACAGTAACATCAAGATCTTTATATTCTTTAGTTGCAAGTTCAGATGCTGAATATACAGACGCTCCTGCTTCTGAAACAATTACATATGAAATTTCCTTTGAAGTTTCATTTTTAATTTCTTTAATCATATCTGATATAACTTCTTCAGATTCTCTAGATGCAGTACCATTTCCAAGTGAAATCACGTCAACATTATATTTTTTTATAAGAGCTTTAAGTATTTTTTTACTTCCTTCAATATCTTTTTTAGGTAAAGTAGGATATATAGCTGTACTATCTAAATATTTTCCTGTTTCATCAAGTACTGCAATTTTACAGCCAGTTCTAAATCCTGGATCAAACCCAATAACAACTTTACCTTTTATTGGAGCTTGAAGAAGAAGAGATTTAAGATTTTCTTTAAATATCTTTATTGCAGATTCTTCTCCTATATCTGTAAGTTCCTTTCTTATCTCTCTTTCAAGACTTGAGAAAATAAGTCTTTTCCATGAATCTGCTATTGCAGATTTAAGATATTCATCAATCTGTGCATTGCCTTTAAGAACATGATTTTCAATATATTTAATAATTTTTTCTTCATCACATACTATTTTAACTTTGAGTATTTTTTCTTTTTCTCCTCTATTTATTGCTAAAATTCTATGCGGAGCTATATTTCTTATTGCTTCTTTATATTCATAATACATTTCATATGGAGTAGGCTCTTCAGATTTTCCTGAAGTTTCAATATATCCTTCTCTATATATAAAACTTCTAATATACTTTCTATATTTAGCAGAATCCGATATATTTTCAGCGATTATAAATAAAGCACCATTTATGGCTTCATCCACATCTTTTACACCTTTTTCTTCACTTATATATTTTGCTGCTTCTTCTTTTATATCTGCTTTAAATTTTCCATCTTCTATAAGAAGTGCAAGAGGCTTAAGACCTTTTTTTATCGCTTCTGATGCTTTTGTTTTCTTTTTGGGTTTATACGGTCTATATATATCCTCTAAATCTGTCATTGTGTTTGCAGATTTTATTGCTTTATCTAATTCTTCTGTATATTTTCCCTGCTCTTTTATAAGCCTTTGTATATCATCTTTTCTCTGCTCTAAATTTCTTAAATATGTAAGTCTTTCATAAAGTTTTCTTAATACTTCATCTGAAAGTCCACCTGTTGCTTCTTTTCTATATCTTGATATAAATGGAACTGTGTTTCCACTATCAAGAAGTTCAATAACATTTTTTACCTGACTTAATTTTATGTTTAATTCCTGTGCTATTCTTTCTTCTATTGTCAAAATCATCTTTTCCTCCAAAGTAAATTATAATAATGATATTAATATTAAAATAACTGATAAGCCTATATAAAATATCATACCTGAATTTTTAAATATCAATCTAAAATCGTCGTTAACTGTGCCACTTACGTTTCCAGAATTAAAATATACCATTTTTACATTTTTTACTATCATAAATATTGCAAAAATTATTGATATAAACATAAATACTCCACCTGAAAAAGCTTTCAAAGTAGCATTATTTGAAAATAATCTTAATAAAAGTCCCGAGCCTATAAGATTTATAATACAATGAATTATTACCGAATAAAAAATTGTGCCTGTTTTTACTGTTATATATGCGAAAATTGCACCTAGAGAAAATGCATAAAAAAACTGAGAAAGATTTCCATGACCAAATGCAAACATAAATGCAGAAACAAATACCGCAATAAATTCACCATATCCAACAAGTCTTGATATTATTATTTTTCTAAACATAACCTCTTCAATTATAGGTCCAATAAAACATATGAAAAATATTTTTAAAAATATGCTTCCACCACTTAGCATATCTGAAACAGGATTATTTAATCCACTTCTTGTAAATGTTCTTAATAAACTATCAATTATTAAAGAAAACATATTTGATATATACATAACTCCAAAAGAAAATAAAATTATCATCAAAAAATTTTTTAATGATATCTTCTTTATATAATTAGCCTTTGCTTTTCGTAAATTTTTAACTATAAACAAAAATATAGGAAATCCTATTACGTAAACAGGTAGAGTTGATGCTAAAAATCTCGCATCTGGATCATTTATTATTCCTTTGCCTAGTACATGTAATATAATGATTGCTAAAAAGCCACCAAGTTCTGAAAATATAGTAAATGCTGCAAGAGCCCATCCTATACTACTTATAGCGGATTTTGCAGCTGCTTTTTCCTCCATCTTTTTATAGTCATAGTCATAATTAAATTCGCTCATTTTCTATCCTTTCCTGCATTCTATCGGCATTTCAATTTTAAATACAGTGCCTTTATTACTACTTTCTATTTTTACAGTTCCACCATGTTTTTTAATTATATTCTTAGTAATAGAAAGACCAAGACCAGTTCCCCCTGTGTTTGAATTCCTAGATTTATCAAGTCGAACAAATGCATTAAATATTTTATCCTTTAATTCATCTGGTATTTTATCACCATCATCAGAAATATATATATAAATACTTTTAAATTTTCTCACAGTATTTATGTTTATTTCTGCACCCACTCTATTATACTTTATTTTATTATCAATTATATTATTAACTGCCCTTGTAAATTTTAAATCATTTAAAAGAACATAACAAGGCTTTTCATCTATATCAAATTTATAATTGAATTTTTTTTCTTCAAATTCATCAACTCTTGATGCAATAATCTGTCTTAAAAGTTCACATATATCCATACTTTTAAATTCAAATTTAGTATCGCAGTTTTCATAAAGTGAATATTCAAATAAATCATTTAAAAGTTTATTTGCCCTCTTTGAATTATTATATATTATTGTTAGATATTTTTCTCTTTCTTCATAAGATAAAGTTTCAGAATTTAAAAGAGTTTCACTATATCCAAGAACTGAAGAAAGCGGATTTTTTAAATCATGTGAAACATCTAATATTAACATTTCTCTCATCTTCTGCAATTTTTCTTTTTCAACCTTTTCTTTTGATATAGTTTCTGCCATTTTATTAAATCCATTAGCTAAATCTTTAAATTCATTTTTTTTATCACTGCTTATCCTTATATCATAATTTCCTTCTGCAATCTGCTTTACTCCCATCAAAAGACTATTAATTGGATGAACAAAAGTTTTTGCACTAATTTTTGAGAAAAAATATGCAAAAGTAAAAAATATCATTATATCAATTAATATAATTGCTTTAAAAATAATTTCATTAGAAACAATATTAGTTACTATATTAGGCTTTTTTGCTTCATAATAAGGGCATCCAAAAACTAATAAAGATGATTCTTCTTTAATATATTTTGTGTAAAAACAATATTTACCATTTATTTTTGTATTTGCTATGGCATTATTAAAATCTTTTATAAGAGAAAATGCTAAAAAATCATTATTTACATCTACTTCATTATTTTCCCTTATCCCAAAAAGACTCATATATGAATTTAAACTTATTTTTTTGTCTTTAAATTCATCAATCACTTTTCCTTTACTATATGATATGGTATTATCTTTATCAATTTTTACTATAAATCCACTTATATCATAAAGTTCATTATCGCTTACAAGAGTATAATTTTCCTGAAGCTTATTATCTATTTTTTTAAATGAATCATTATATATATTATGACCACATAAAAAACCATATAAAATCATAGATGTTAGTATAAGAAGTATAAGAAGAAATGTAAAAATAGTATATGCCACAGTATATGTACAGAAAAGTTCAGATGAAAGACTTCTTCTTCTATTTAACTTAAACATCTATTAAATCCTCTCCATCTTGTATCCAATACCTCTAATTGTTTTTATATAAACAGGATTTTTAGGATTGTCTTCAATTTTATCCCTTATATGGCTTAAATGAACCATTATATTATTAGAATCTCCCATATACATATCTTCCCATACTTCTTCATATATCTGCTTTTTTGTATATACTTTTCCTAAATTGGCCATAAATAAATTTAATATTTTAAACTCCTTAGGATTTAAATCTATTTTTTTATCTCCTTTATATAGTTCAAATGTATCAATATATAATTTTAATTCTCCAGTTTTATATATAGTATTCTTTTGTGCAGTATATTTATAACATCGTCTAAGTACAGAATTTACACGTGCACAAATTTCCACAGGGCTTGCAGGTTTTACAATATAATCATCTGCTCCAAGTCCAAGTCCAAGAACTTTATCTGAATCTTTTCCCATTGCAGTAAGAAAAATTATAGGAACAGTTGATTCATCTCTTATCTTCTGCATAAGTTCTATCCCGTTCATTTTAGGCATCATTATGTCAATTACTGCTAGATCAATTTTTTCTTTTTTGAAAATTTCAAAAGCTTCTTCTCCATTTTCTGCCTCAAATATATTATGTCCTTCTTTTTTTATGTGTAGAGAAATAAGACTTCTTATATCTATTTCATCTTCTGCAACTAATATATTCATTTTAACCTCCAAAATAAAAGCTTTGTATTATAGTCTATATAATACATATTATATTACTTATTATAATCTTCTAATATTAATATAATCTTAAAAATATAATTTTTCCCTCTTGATTTTGGTCCATTTTACATATATAATAATAATTGTTAAATATATACAGATAGGAGGCATCACATTTGCTAAAAAAATTACTAAAATTTAGTTCATTTTTTTTCCTTTTTTTCTTTTTAGTAATACTTCTTAATGAGTTTAAAGTGGTATCTTTCTCAAATAAAATAAGAAGTATTTGCATTTTTTTACTTTTAGTCATGATTATATTACTTTCAATAGGTGCTGTCCTATCTGCTAAATCTGGTTTTTTAAAACTTATCGGAATAACAATATTCATTTCATTATTAATCGGATGTATACAAGCCATCGTCAAACCAGGATTAAATATATTCCTATATGTTTGCACTATAGGTTCAACAATTTTTTCATTTATAGATATGTTTTATAAAATCAGTTAAAGGGGTTTCGCATATAAGTGCGTCCCCCCTTTTTTTATGAGTTCATCTTCAAAAATCCTATAATAAATTCATCTAAATCGCCGTCCATTACAGCATTTATATTTGAAGTTTCTATATTCGTTCTATGATCTTTAACCATACTATATGGATGAAAAACGTATGATCTTATCTGACTTCCCCAACCCATATCTTTAAGCTCTCCAGTTAAATCTTCAATTTTTTCCTTATGTGCTCTTTCCTTAAGTTCAACAAGTTTTGATTTTAACATTTCCATCGCAGTATCTTTATTAGAAAATTGACTTCTTTCATTTTGACATTGAACTACTATTCCTGTTTTTAAATGCGTAATTCTTACAGCCGAATCTGTCTTATTAATATGCTGTCCACCGGCTCCACTTGCTCTATAGGTATCTATTTTTATATCCTGTGGTTTTATAACTATATCCTGCTCTTTTGTAAGTTCAGGAATAACTTCCATAGATGCAAAAGATGTTTGGCGTTTTCCATTTGCATTATATGGTGATATTCTTACAAGCCTGTGTATTCCTTTTTCAGCTTTTAAATATCCATAAGCATATTTTCCTATTACTTTTAATGTTACACTCTTTATACCTGCTTCATCTCCATTTAGAAGATCGAGAATTTCTACCTTATATCCATGACTTTCTGACCATCTTGTATACATTCTCATAAGCATTTCAGTCCAGTCGTTTGCATCTGTTCCTCCAACTCCTACATGAAGTGTTACTATTGCATTATTAAGATCATATTCTCCTGATAAAAGCATTCTTACTTTATATTTCTTTATCTCATTTTCAAGAAACTTTACAGAATCTATTATTTCATCAGCAGATTCTTTATCATTTTCATCCATAATCTCTTTTAATACTTCAATATCTTCAATTTTAGAAGTAAACTTTTGAAATTCATCTATTTTTTCTTTAAGCATTTTACTTTCTTTTGTAACATCTTCTGCATGTTTTATATCATCCCAAAAACCATCTTCTTGCATAAGATAATCAAGTTCCTGAATTCTTTTCTCTATTCTATCCTTGTCAAAGTGAAACACTCATTTCTTCAATAGATTTTTTAATGTCAGGTAATTTTATAATCGCTCTTTCGAGTTCAATAATCATTTGACATACACCTCTTTCTATTTTTTAAGATAATAAAGAGGACAAATTCAATGTTTTTTACTTAAAAAACCAAACAAGATTCTTTTAGCTCCATAACAATTATTTGTCCCCTAGTAATTTACTTTTTAAAATTTGCCTCTTCCACAACAGTTTTTAAACTTTTTGCCACTTCCACATGGACATGGGTCATTTCTTCCTATACTCTTATATGGGTTTACTGCTGGCTGTTTAAGTGATTTACTAGGTCCATTCTGAGATTCAGAAGGACTTTCATTATGAACTGCTGAAGTTTCCTTTGCCATTCTTTCTCTTTCTGGTGCCTTTTCAATTCTTACATGGAATAAAAGCTTTATTGTTTCTTCTTTTATAGATTTAATCATATCATCGAACATTTCGCTACCTTCTTGTTGGTATGCCTGAGTAGGGTCAATCTGATTAAATGCTCTTAATCCTATTCCTTGTTTTAAATGTTCCATATTATCTATATGATCCATCCACTTAGTATCTACTGATCTTAAAAGAACAACTCTTTCGATTTCTCTTAATCTTTCAGGAGTAAATTCTTTTTCTTTTTCTTCATAATCTTTTGCAGCTATTTCATAAATTTTTTCTGCAATATCATCATTTGAAAGATTTTCAAGCTCTGAAAGATTTATTTTTCCAGGATCTACACATATATCCTGAAGTGCAACCATAAGCTTTAAAAATTCTTCTCTGTAATCTTCACTCTGTCCTGTAATTTCATAGTTTACTGCATCTTTAATTACATCTTTAAGCATTCCAAGGATTTCATCTTTAACATCTTCGCCTTCAAGTACTTCTGATCTTTGCTTATATATTACTTCTCTTTGCATATTCATTACATCATCATATCCAAGAAGAGTCTTTCTTATGTCAAAGTTATTTCCTTCTACTTTCTTCTGAGCATTTTCTATTGCCTTTGAAACCATTTTACTTTCAATTGCTTCATCTTCACTAAGTCCTAATTTTCCAACAATACTTTGTATCTTTTCTGATCCAAATATTCTCATAAGATCATCTTCTAAAGAAATATAAAATGTTGATTCTCCTGGATCTCCTTGTCTTCCTGAACGTCCTCTAAGCTGATTATCTATTCTTCTTGATTCATGTCTTTCTGTACCAATTATCTTTAATCCGCCTAGTTCTATTACGCCTTCTCCAAGTTTTATATCTGTACCTCTTCCAGCCATATTAGTAGCAATTGTAACCATGCCCTTTTCTCCAGCATGACTTATAATTTCGGCTTCTTTTTCATGGAATTTTGCATTTAATACTTGGTGGCTTATTCCCCTCTTATTTAGAAGGTTTGATAAAATTTCTGATCTTTCAATACTTACTGTACCAACAAGTACCGGCTGACCTGTTTTATTAGTTCTTTCTATTTCATCAGCTACTGCATTAAACTTTCCTTTTTCAGTACTATATACAAGATCTGGGTTATCTTTTCTTATTACAGGTTTATGAGTTGGAATAACTATTACATCAAGTCCATAAATTTCTCTAAACTCATTTTCTTCTGTAAGTGCTGTACCTGTCATACCTGAAAGCTTGTTATACATTCTGAAATAATTCTGGAATGTTATTGTAGCAAGTGTCTTAGATTCTCTTGCTATCTTAACTCCTTCTTTAGCTTCTATAGCTTGATGAAGACCATCTGAATATCTTCTTCCTTCCATAAGTCTTCCAGTGAATTCATCAACTATCATTACCTGGCCATCTTTTACCATATAATCTTTATCACGTTTCATCTGGAAATTTGCTTTTAACGCTTGAGTTATGTAATGCTGAAGTTCAATATTCTCTGCATCCGCAAAGTTTTTAACATTAAATGTTTTTTCTGCCTTACTAACACCTTCATCTGTAAGCATAACTGCCTTAGCTTTTTCATCTATTGTATAATCTTTTTCTGCTTCTAACTTTCTTGCAAAAAGATCTGCTATCTTATAAAAATCAGTTGATTTATCTCCCTGACCTGAAATAATAAGAGGAGTTCTTGCTTCATCTATTAAAATTGAGTCAACCTCATCAACAATTGCAAAATTAAGAGGTCTTTGAACTCTTTCTTCTTTATAGATAACCATGTTATCTCTTAAATAATCAAATCCGAATTCATTATTTGTTCCATATGTTATGTCGCTTCCATATGCTTCTCTTCTCTGCTCATTTGTAAGTTCATGAACAATTACACCTGTTTTTAATCCTAAGAATCCATAGAGTTCACCCATCTGCTCTGCATCTCTTTTAGCAAGGTAATCATTAACTGTTACTACATGAACTCCTTTTCCTGATAATCCATTTAAATATGCAGGAAGTGTTGCAACTAATGTTTTTCCTTCACCAGTTTTCATTTCTGAAATTCTTCCTTGATGAAGTATAATACCTCCCATAAGCTGCTCATCATAATCTCTTAATCCAAGTACTCTTACTGAAGCTTCTCTTACTACTGCAAATGCTTCTGGAAGAATATCATCTAAAGTTTCTCCTTTTTCAAGTCTTTCCTTAAATTCATCAGTTTTTCCGCTTAATTCAGTATCTGATAATTTCTTTATTGAATCTTCAAAACCATTTATCTTTGCTATTATTGGTTTTAACCTATTTACTTCTCTTTCACTATATGATTTAAATAAGGCATTTAGTAATCCCATAATGTCATCCTTTCAAAACTTTAATAATTTATCTGCATATTCTATGATTATATCATTTTATACACATATAATTCAATAACACCATTAAAGTTTAATTATTTTTTAATAAAAATATGCTTAAAAAAATCCTGCATAAGCAGGATTTTTTTATTATTTATATTCTGGTTCTAACAAACCATAATCTCCATCTTTTCTTTTATATAATACATTTACTTTATTTGTATCTGCATCTTGAAAAACAAAGAAATTATGTCCAAGTAAATCCATTTGAAGAATTGCTTCTTCTGTATCCATTGGTTTCACTCCAAATTTCTTAACTTTAACAAGTTTTCCATCATCAGCATCTTTTAAATCCATGCTTTCGATTTGAGCAAATTTAAGTGAACCATTATTTCTTCTTGCTAACCTTGTTTTTTGTTTTCTTATCTGCCCTTCTAATTTGTTTTCGACCAAATCTATTGATTTATACATATCCGAAGTTGATTCTTCACTTCTCAAAATTACACCATTAAAAGGAATTGTAACCTCAACAATCTGGCTATTTTTCTGAACACTCAATGTAGCTTTTGCTTCAACATCTGATTCAAAGTACTTTTCAAGTTTTTTAATTTTCTTCTGAACCATGTCTTTTAAAGCCTCAGTTAATTCAATGTTCTTTGCTATTACTTTTATCTGCATAAATGCCAGCCCCTCTCATATTAAATATTATATATCGTATACATAATATTTATTTATCACCTATATTCTATCACCCTTTTACAATATATACAAGCTAATATTCAGTAAATTCAAACAATTATTTATTCGTTTACATTTTTCTTAAAAATATTACATCTTTTTTTATAAAATATACATAATCAGCTGACCTGATTTTTGCCCCCACACTCGCCTGCTGCAGCTTTTGCTAATAAAATTTAATTCCTCACTACTAACCATCTCAGCGCTTATAATGCACTGGCAGGACTTACTTCTATACCGCACCATGCTCTTTAAACATTTTGTTTAGATTACGTGGATCGTTTTGCCTGCGACTGGCATCGACTTTCAACCACAGACCTGATTATGTACATTTATATTATATATGACTTTTTAAAATCGTCAATACCTTATGTCCTTTATTTTATAAATTACTTCTTGCAACTGTACATAACTTTATATCAATTGCACCTGCATTTTTTAAAACACTATAGGCTTCTTTTAACGTTGAACCCGTTGTTACTACATCATCTATAAGAATTATTTTTTTATTATTTATATTAATTCCTTTCGATAAAATAAATGCATCTTTTATATTTATTTTTCTCTGATTTTTATTAAGAGTCTTCTGCTTTCCAGTTTCTCTTATTTTTATAAGAAGAGATTCATACTTTATATCAATTTTTTTTGATATAAAGTCACACAAAATTCTGCACTGATTAAAACCTCTTTCTCTTTCATCACTTTTAGTCATTGGAATATATGTTAAAACATATTCTTCATATGATTTTATATTTTCTTTTATAAAATCTGATAAAAATTCAGATAATATATATCCTGCTGTATAATCCTTTTTATACTTAAAATTCAAAATTAACTTCTTAAGAGAATGTCCGTAATATCCAAAACTTATAATAATATCATCCTCTTTTACCTCTACTTTTTTGATTTTTCCTAAACAATTATCACATATACCATAACAACCAGGTTTTTCACATAAAATACAGTGATTTTCTATAGGATATATTATATTAATAAGAGAATCAAAAATATAGTTTATTTTCTTCTTAATGATATTAATTCTTTTTCCCATACTTTTTTATTGAAGTTAAGAGCCATATTCTTAGCCTTCTCCATAGACTCTGAAACTGTATTTGAAACAAATAATATTTCAGGGACATCATCAGAAACCTTTCTTGCGTATCCACAGATAAAAAGAAGTTTCTTAAAATTATATCTATCATCATCAGAAAATAAAACTACAATATCACTAATATTATTTAACATTTCAAGTTTTTCTATTTTATCTGTCATAATAAATATTGACTTATCTTTAAAGTTTAATACTCTTTTAACAGATTTAATTTTAGTATTAGAATCTATCTTTATATTTCTAGAATTTTCAAGCTTTAACTTTTCTTCAAAATAAGAATAAATATTCTGAAGTTTTTTTGAATCTGGTACACATATTATTACATTATGTCCATTACAAGAAAACCATTTTATATAATCATATAATTTGTATGGAATATCATCATTTAAATTTACCCTTGTTTCTAAAAATCTTGGTTCTATAAACGGTTTTTCATAATCATAAGCTGCCATATCAATTTTATCCCCAGAAATTGGCATCTTTTGAACAGAATACACAATAATTCTTTTTGATATGTTCATAACTTTTTCAATTCTATCTATAATACTCATAGTATTTATTGTAGAAAAACAAGTAACATCATCAAATATAATAAGATCATATTTTTTAGTTAAATCAATGTTGTCATAATCTGTAAACTCAATATTATCTTCTTTTAAAACATCTCTTAAGCCATAATACTCTTTAATACCATTTATAAGATCTCTATTTTCAAATTTATTCTTCCAAACATACAATACTTTTTCATTTCTTTTAATAAATTGTAATACTATATCAACGAAAACACATGGAGTATTAAATGGTATTGTAATTATGTTCAAAAATTTAATATCTTTTTTGTACCACTTGTTTATTTTATTAATAGCATACTCTATATTTTTAAAATTTATTTTTCTGTTTTCTGACATATCTAATCTATTTACTCCTTAAAATATTACTCTGTTTTATTTATTATATCTTTTATTCTATCTTTAAGAGAAGTATATCTTTTTGTGCTCTCTGTATTTTTTATCATAAATTCTAATGCTTTTTGCATTCCAACTATTACAACAAGTTGCTTTGCCCTTGTTATACCCGTGTATAATAAATTTCTATTCATTAAAAATGGTGATCCCATAAAAATAGGAATTACTATTACTTTAAATTCGCTTCCTTGGCTCTTATGAATTGTCGCTGCATATGATAAATCAAGATCATCAAGATTTGAAAAATCATAATTAACTTTTTTATCATCATCAAATATTACAGTTAATTTTTCATTTTCATTATTTATCTTTGTAATCATTCCAAGTTCTCCATTAAATATACCACTTCCATGTTCCAAAGAGGAATTAACATTACTCCACGGAAGAGAATAATTGTTTTTAATCTGCATAACTTTATCCCCTTCTCTAAATGTAACATCCTTATTCTTTATTTCTTTTTTAGATTGTGATTTTGGATTAAATACTTCTTGAAGTTTTGAATTAAGATTTATTACACCAAGAGTGCCTTTTTTCATAGGTGATAAAACCTGTATATCCCACACTCTATCCCATGTTTTGTTGAAATTAGGGAGTCTTTTCCCTATAAGATCAATAACTGTACTTAATATTTTTTCAGGATTTTCATGTCTTATAAAGAAAAAATCTTTATCTTTTTTATTTAAAATAGGCATAATTCCTTCATTTATTCTATGTGCATTTACTACAATAAGACTTTCTTTAGCCTGCCTAAATATCTCTTTTAAGCATACAACTTTTATTGACTCGCTTTCAATTAGATCTTTTAGAACATTTCCAGGGCCTACTGATGGAAGCTGATCAGAATCTCCTGCTATTATTATTCTTGTTCCAAGTTTAACAGCCTTTAAAAGATTATGCATTAAAATTACATCTATCATTGATGCTTCATCTATTACTATAACATCTGTTTCAATAGGTGATGATTCATCTTTATCAAATACAGTTTTTCCATCAGATTCTGAAACATTCATTTCAAGGAGCCTATGTATAGTTCTAGCTTCTCTTCCTGTTGACTCTGTCATTCTTTTTGCTGCTCTCCCTGTAGGTGCACATAAAAGAACTTTCATTCCATTTTGTTCATATATATCTATTATACATTTTATTATAGTGGTTTTTCCTGTTCCAGGTCCACCTGTAATTATTTCAATTCCATTTGCAAAAGCACCTTTTATAGCTTCTTTTTGAGAATTTGAAAAATTTATTTCGTTTATTTTTTCAAAATTTTCTATATCAAAATCAATATCAGAATTTATAGTTTGATAGTTTTGCATATAAAGATTAATTATCTTGCTTGTTATACCGAGTTCGCAATAATAGTAAGTTAATAGAAGAACTCTCTCCTCTTCACCTTTTTTTTCAACTATTATTTTCTTTTTACCAGCCATATCATATATATTTTCTAAGATATCTTCTTTCTTAACTTCTAAACTATCTGAACATTCATCTATAAGTTCATTTAGTGGCATATATGTATTTCCAGAATTACAAAATCTATTTAAAATGTATTTTATTCCACTTTGAATTCTAAACGATGAATCATTTTTAATTCCTATACTCATTGCAATTCTGTCTGCTGTTTTAAATCCAATCCCTGATATTTCATCTGATAAAATATAAGGATTTCTATTAACTATTCCTTTTGCATTAGGTCCAAATTTTTTATATATCTTCATACACTGATTAGTATTTACGCCATGACTTCCAAAGTATAAGACAATCTCTCTAAGTCCCTGTTTTTCTATATATGAATGATATATTATATCAAACTTTTTTTCACCTATTCCTTCAATTTCTTTAAGTCTTTCTATGCTATTTTCAAGTATATCTAATGTTTTTTCACCAAAAACATTAACTATTTTTTTTGCAGTTATAGGACCTATTCCTCTAATTATACCGGTAGATAAATAATTAATAACTGCTTCTTTAGATGTAGGTAAAATCTCTTCATATTCATTTATATTAAACTGCTTTCCAAACTTTTTATGTATAGTATAATATCCCTTCAAAGAAACATTCTGCCCAGATTTTATAAGAGGCACTATTCCAACAGCACTTATAATTTTATTTCCATTTCTTATTCTGCACACTGTATAACCTGTATCTTCATTCTGATATATAATACTTTCAACTAAACCTTCAAGTACCTCCATGATTATAATTTCCCTTTCTTAGCTTTAATCTTATAAATATTATAGCATAAAACACAATTACTTCTTAAAATACGCAAAAAAGGCCTTCATGAATAGCAATTCATGAAAGCCTTAAAAAAATTATAAATATTTCTTTATTTCATCAACTTTATTAAGTTTTTCCCAAGGAAGATCTAAGTCATTTCTTCCAAAATGACCATAAGCTGCAACCTGTTTATATATAGGTCTTCTTAAATCAAGATCTCTTATTATTGCACCTGGTCTTAAATCAAAGACTTTTTGAACAATTGAAACAATCTCATCTTCTGAAATCTTTGAAGTTCCAAATGTTTCAACTTCAATTGATACTGGTCTAGCAACTCCAATTGCATAAGCAAGTTGAATTTCAAGTTTATCAGCTACTCCTGCTGCTACAAGGTTTTTAGCAACCCATCTTGCTGCATATGCTGCAGATCTATCAACCTTTGTTGGATCTTTTCCTGAGAAAGCTCCACCACCGTGTCTTCCATATCCGCCATATGTATCAACAATTATCTTTCTTCCTGTTAATCCAGAATCTCCTTGAGGTCCTCCTACAACGAATCTGCCTGTTGGGTTTATAAAATACTTTGTATTTTCATCTAAAAGATCAGATGAAACTACTTCGTTTATTACATACTGTTTCATATCTTTTTCTATCTGCTCTAATGATACTTTTTCACTATGCTGAGTAGAAATAACTATTGTATCAACTCTCTTAGGCTTATTATCTTCATATTCAATAGTAACTTGTGTTTTACCATCTGGTCTTAAATAAGGTAAAGTTTCATTTTTTCTAACTTCAGTAAGTCTTCTTGAAAGTTTATGTGCAAGTGAAATAGGAAGTGGCATATAATCATCTGTTTCGTTTGTAGCAAAACCAAACATCATTCCCTGATCTCCAGCACCTATTTTGTCTAGCTCGTCTTTATCTCCGCTTCTTGATTCAAGAGCTCCATCTACTCCCTGAGCTATATCTGATGACTGTTCGTCAATTGATGTAAGAACAGAGCATGTATCACAATCAAAACCATACTTAGCTCTATCATAGCCTATTTCTCTTATTGTTTCTCTAACTACCTTAGGAATATCAACATAACAGTTTGTAGATATTTCTCCCATTACCATTACCATTCCTGTTGTTGTACATGTTTCGCATGCAACTCTTGCCATTTTATCTTCCGAAAGAATAGCATCAAGTATTGCATCAGAAATCTGATCGCACATTTTGTCTGGATGTCCTTCTGTAACTGATTCAGAAGTAAACAACTTTTTCATATATTTCTCCTCCATTTCATACTCTATATCAATTTTTAAGTATTTCAGTAAATAAAAAAACTCTTCTGATAAGAAGAGAATTTTTTTCTAATTTTCTTTCTTATCTTGTAGATTATTAGTATTCTACGGAATTTGCACCTTATATATTACAGGTTGCCGGGTTTCACAGGGCCCTTTCCCTCCACCTCTCTTGATAAGAGCATATATTAATTTTTTCAAATGTAATTCTATCATATGAATTGTTCATCGTCAATAGTTCATATATTCCAATAATAATAAAAAGACTGTCTAAATATTAGACAGTCTAAGTGGTGGAGGAAGATGGATTCGAACCATCGAAACACGAAGTAACAGATTTACAGTCTGCCCCCTTTGGCCACTCGGGAACTCCTCCTTAATAGTTTTGTGGAGCTGGCAATAGGAATCGAACCTACAACCTGCTGATTACAAGTCAGCTGCTCTACCGTTGAGCCATGCCAGCACAAGTATATTTTATTTTAAGTGGTGGGCACAACAGGGTTCGAACCTGTGACCCCCTGCTTGTAAGGCAGATGCTCTCCCAGCTGAGCTATGCGCCCTTAAAATGGTGGAGGAAGATGGATTCGAACCATCGAAACACGAAGTAACAGATTTACAGTCTGCCCCCTTTGGCCACTCGGGAATTCCTCCATAATAGTTTTTGTGGAGCTGGCAATAGGAATCGAACCTACAACCTGCTGATTACAAGTCAGCTGCTCTACCGTTGAGCCATGCCAGCACAAGTATATTTTATTTTAAGTGGTGGGCACAACAGGGTTCGAACCTGTGACCCCCTGCTTGTAAGGCAGATGCTCTCCCAGCTGAGCTATGCGCCCTTAAAATGGTGGAGGAAGATGGATTCGAACCATCGAAACACGAAGTAACAGATTTACAGTCTGCCCCCTTTGGCCACTCGGGAATTCCTCCATATACTGTTCACTTGAAAGTTTTCTAAACTCGCAACCGACAAAGACTAGTATATAGTCAAATCAATTTTTTTTCAACTTAATATTATAGCCATTATTTAAAATTACCTCTACATTTCGCTTATTTTCTCAGTTTTTCTTTGTTTTATTGCTTTATTCACTTTATATATTTATATTATCAAAATTGATATATTTTTTTAAAACTTTTTCTATTTTTTGATAGTCTTTGCTTCCAAGGCGCTTCTTTATTATATTAACATTATCTAAAAATGATTGACTATCGAGCTTACTATTATTATCTTCTATTTTAAATAGTTCATCAGATGATAATTTTGATATTACAGATTTAACTTCAGTCTTATCCTCTGGACACATATTATTAATTATTGAATTTAAATCTATTTGTGTTGTACTTTCATTCTGATTAGTAGCCATTGCTTCAGTAGACTCTTCTTCATCTATTTTATTATTAGCCTCACTATATATGCTATCATTTGAAAATAAAATTAAACTATTTAATATTATAGTAAAAACAAAAATTCCTATCAAACATACTTTTTTCATATTAATCTCCTTTTATGTTTATTATTATCTATATTAATTAATATTTCCATATAATATTTTTTTATACTATTTATATCTTTAATTTCATATATTTTCTAGAGGTGATTTATATTGAATAATGAGTATATGTTATCAAAACAGCTAATGAGATATTTAGATAAAGATACAGCAATAATCTGCATTGGAACTAATAAATGTATAGGAGATTCTCTTGGTCCTATTGTAGGTACACTGCTTACTTTAAATTGTTTTCCTCTTCAAGTGTATGGAAATCTAAATCATCAAATTCACGCATTAAATATAGATAGAGAATTATCTGAAATATATAAAAAATTTAGCAATTCAAAGTTAATTGGAATAGACGCATGTCTTGGATATGAAAAAGATATTGGCACTATAAAAATTCGAAATTGTGCCTTAAATCCAGGAAGAGGTGTTGGTAAAACTCTTCCTAAAATCGGAACATCATCAATTATTGGAATTGTAGATTCAAGTAATAATTCTGATTCATTTTTTAACAAAAACATAAGTAAATCTTTTATAATGAATATGGCAAAATCTATTTCACGAATAATTTTTAATGCATATGATATGTATAACGATTCTTTTCATGATTAATAAATTTTATAAAAAAATTGTGCACTAAATATTTAGTGCACAATACCTAAGTCTTTATATTTATATAATTTATATTCTAAATTTAGTCTTCTATAAGAACAATTTCTTTTGATTCTATATTTAGCTTATCTATATAATCAAGAACCTTTCCTGTTCCCTTTACAACACATTCAACTGGTTCATCTGCTATACGTGTCTCTACGCCTGTCCTATACGATATTAGCTTATCAAGACCATATAACATAGCTCCTCCACCAGTCATAAGTATTCCTTTTTCTGCAATATCTGCTGCAAGTTCAGGTGGTGTTTTTTCAAGAACTATTTTTACAGCTTCTGCAATACTCTCAACTGTTTCTTCTAGTGACTGTCTTACCTGTTCAGTAGTTATTTCAACTTCTCCAGGAAGTCCAGTAATTAAATTACGACCTTTAATTGTATAAGTAAGATTTCTTGAATCTTTAAAAGCAGAACCAATAGATATTTTTAAATCTTCTGCGGTTTTTTCACCAATCATAAGATTAAAATTAGATCTTATATATTTAATGATTGATTCATCAAACTTATCTCCAGCAACTTTAATTGATTTTCTTTCTACAACTCCGCCTAACGAAATTACCGCAACGTCACATGTTCCGCCACCAATATCTACAACCATAGTTCCATCTGGTTTAGTAATCTCAAGACCGGCTCCTATTGCTGCTGCAAGTGGCTCTTCTATAAGATGTACTTCTTTTGCTCCTGAGTTCATACCGGCATCAATAATAGCTCTTTTTTCAACTTCAGTAGCTTGAGATGGCACACATATAACAATTCTAGGTGCTCTTATTCTCCTTTTTCCAGATGCTCTTTTTATAAATTCTGTTAACATTTTCTGTGTTATATCATAATCTGAAATCACACCATCTTTAAGTGGACGTACAGCTACTATATTTCCAGGAGTTCTACCTATCATTTTTCTAGCTTCTTCCCCTATTGCAAGAATACTGTTATTATTCTTATTAATTGCAACAACAGAAGGTTCCTTTAATAATACGCCCTTTCCTTTTACATATACTAATACTGTTGCAGTGCCTAAATCAATTGCTATGTCTGTACCTGCTCTCAAAAAGCCCATCAATCTTCACTCCTATAATACATATTTCTGCATTTTATTGCACTATTCTACCATTTATATATTATAGTATTATTAAGCTTAAGATTCAATAGCTTTATACTTCATTTGAGTTGCTCTTCCACCTCTTATATGTCTCTCTGCTTTATTAATTTCTAGTATTGTATGTGTCTTTTTTGCTATTTCAGGATTAAGCTTTGGAAGCCTTTCTGTCATATCCTTGTGTATTGTACTTTTACTTACTCCAAACTCTTTTGCAGTTTTTCTTATAGTCGATTTTGACTGAATTATATATTGAGCTACCTCTAAAACTCTCTGTTCTATATAATCTTTCATAAATTTTCACTCCTTGTCTTTATTTTTTTCTTTCATAAGGACTGCACCGTTGCAGCCCTTAAATAAATTATTTAGTTTTTAAGGAAAAATATTTAGATGGATTAACCTGCTCATTATTTGCGTTTAATACTTGTAAATTTAAAAATTCACCATATCTATCTTTACTAAATACTTTTGCAGTTTCTCCAACTTTAGCAATTACCTGACCTGCTTTAATGTTATCCCCCTTCTTAACTTTTAAATCTGGATCAAGATTTCCATAAATAGTTTTTATACCATTTGCATGTTTTAATTCAACAATATATCCTTGTTCAACTCCACTGTTCTCAGCTAATACTACAATTCCATCAGCAGCAGCCTTTACATCTGTTCCTATTTTTGACTCAATGTTTACCCCCTTTATATTTCTAAATGTATTGTCTTCAACTTTTATAGGAGTTGGATATGAATATGTTCTGCTTACTACACCGCTTACTGGAAGAATAAACTTCTGAGCTGAATTTGATGAAACCTGTTTTGATGTTTTTTCGTCAGAAACAGCTTTCTTATTTTTTTCTTCATCTTTATTATCTTTTGAGTTATCAACTCTTTCTGCGTTCTGAATATTTTCTACTTCAGAGCTATCTTCCTTAAATGCTATCTCATTATTTGAATCTTGAGCCTCATTTGCATTCCTGTCTGCTATAATGTTTTTGTATGATAAAGTCCCTGCTGTTACTAACATACATAGACAAACAAACAATGCAATATAAAATCCTTCCTTTTTAAGAATACCTTTCAATTTCTGTTTTAAATTTGTGTCCATATTTACTAACACCTCCTTTTTTTATTGTTTCCTTTTTTTGAAAAATAATACATAACCTTAACTTTTTTTCTAATTTTTTTATTAGCGCAAAAAATACCTCCGTACTATGTGTACAGAGGTTAATAAAAATACTATTTACTTTTTAATTATTTTATCAATATCCACTCCATTATAATAATGTTTAAGAATTTCTTCATATGAATATCCTTTTTTAGCAAGAACATTAGCTCCCCACTGACTCATTCCAACATTATGCCCATATCCTGTGCAATATACATTAACTTTATCAGAAGTATATTCTAATTTAAAATCTGTTGAATTAAGAGAAAACAAACTTCTAAATTTACTGCCTTTTATTTTTTCATTTCCTATAAGCATATTTTTTACAGCTCCAGATCCTGTAAAATCACATATTTTTACTATATCTTTAAAATTACTCCTGTTTATATTGCATGAAGGATATTTACTTTTAATTGTATTTATAAATTCATCCATGCTTATAGATTTTTCTGATGAATACTTAGGTGCAATTTCTTCTCCTTTACTCTCCTCACTTTTTAAATAAGGAACGTTAAAAGAAAAAACATCGGCACAGTCCTCAGTTTTACCTGGACTTATAGCAAAATATTCTGGATATTCAACAAGCTTATTATCATATGTTAAAATTTCTCCTTCAGTTTCAGAAACTGCATCTTTTATCTTATCCCAATATTCATCTGCCTTTTTTTTACTCCATAAAGACATCCTTTCTTCCTTAGACATATATGCTTGACAGTGGGCTGTTGCACATATTTCCCCTCCATATTTTTTAGCTACCGTACATTTTGTTTTTCTCTTAGACATATAATAAGTTCTTGCTGCAACTGCTTGAGCTTTAAGAGCTTCCTCATTAAATTCTGCAGGCATTTCTGCACAAACCACACCCATTACATACTCTTCTAAATCAATATTTAAAACTTTTCCATTTTTAGAATCATAAAGTTTTACTTTCTGATTCTTTGGAAAGGTAATATCTTCTGAATCATGTATAACTGAACTATCATCTAAATTAAAAATATTTATTTTATATTTGCTTACCGTAAATATAGAACCTAAAGTCAAGACTATTATAATAATTCCTGTAATTATTATAATAGTCTTAATTAAATATTTGTTATTAAAATCTCCATTAGTCATCTTCTTCCTCCTATCATATAAATATTTATATGATAGAAAAACATAATTATGTTAATATGACTATTTTTTATCTTTTACTCTGATAATATCAGCACCAAGTTTTCTAAATTTTTCTTCAATTCTATCATATCCTCTGTCTATATGATAAATATCAGTTATCTCAGTTTCACCTTCTGCAATTAGTCCACATAATATCATAGCTGCTCCTGCTCTTAAATCAGTTGCATGAACTTCACATCCAGTAAGCTTTTTTACTCCATCAATTATTGCACAACGTCCATCTATTTTTATATTGGCTCCCATTCTCTGAAGCTCAGATATATGCATAAACCTATTTTCAAATACTGTTTCTGTTACTATACTGGTTCCTTTTACAACAGAAAGCATTGCCATCATCTGTGCCTGCATATCTGTTGGAAAACCAGGATATGGCATAGTTTTTATATTTACAGGTTTAAGTTCTCCTCTTCCATCAACGTATATTGATTTATCACCACATTTTTCAAACTTAAAACCACATTCTTTTAATTTTTCAATTAATGGTCTTAAATGTTCTTCATACACGCCATTTATCTTTATTCTGCTTTTTGTTATTCCAGCTGCTATCATAAAAGTACCAGCCTCAATCCTATCATAAATAGGAGTATATGATGCTCCATGAAGATTATTAACACCTTTAATTATTATTTTTCCCATTTCAGAAGTATTAATATCAGCACCTATTTCATTTAGAAAATTAGCAAGATCTATTATTTCCGGTTCTTTAGCAGCATTTTCTATAACTGTTAAGCCTTCTGATAAAGCAGAAGCCATCATAATGTTTTCTGTCGCTCCAACTGAAGGAAAATCAAGATAAATTCTATTTCCTTTAAGTTTTTTACATGATACTTCTATAAAACCATGTTCTGAATTTATCTTAGCACCCAAAAGATTAAATCCTTTAAGATGAAGATCTATTGGTCTACTTCCAATATTGCATCCTCCAGGCATTGATAGTCTACATTTTCCAAATCTTGCAAGCATAGGACCCATTATTAAAAAAGACGCTCTCATCTTCCTTATAAGGACTTCATCAGGTTCTATAATTTTAATATTTTTATTATTAATTATTATTTTTCCGGAATCTTCAATAACTTTTATATTCGAATTTAATGATTTTAATACATTTAATATCACACGAACATCTTCAAGCATAGGAACATTTTCTAATATTATATCGTCTGAGCTCAAAACTGTAGCAGCTATAATAGGCAGAATTGAATTTTTTGCACAACTTATATCTACTTCACCTTTTAAATTATTTGCTTTTTTTACTATTATTTTTTCCATATTATCCTCCAAATTAAAATGCTAATATGATATGAATATTATCGGTGTAGCTATAATTATATAAGTGCCCGTATTATAAGTATTAACTGCAAAATTAATTCTTTGATTTTCTAAATAACCAATGCCACTATATCCTGAATTAATACTTACCATCTGTACATCGTTAAGATTTTTCTCTAATTTTTTTAATATAAAATTATCTATTATATTTCCTTTATAATATAAAAAATATTGTTTATTCATCATATCCTTATTTTCAAATTGTTTAAACATATCCATTAACTTTTCAGTTGAAATAGTTGAATCAATATTTCTTAAGCTAAGTTCAACAAATGTTATTTTATCTTCTGTCCAAATATGAATATTAATATCTTGATTAGTTTTTTTTAATTTATAGCCGTCATAACTTTCATTAATGCACACATACTTATCTTTCAATAAAAATTCAATAAGCCTATCTTTTTCTTTATTTTTTGTACTTTTGGTATTATATGTGAGCCTTAATCCATTTTCACAGAATATGCTTTTCTGACTTATTTGTGACTCAATACTATTAAATTTTTGCTTATTTTCTATACCATAAACAGGATTTATATTAATAAAAAATAGCATTATAACAATGAATAAACTAACTTTTTTTCTCATTAAAGACGCCCCCTATGCATCTTTAATTATTGTCAATATATATTTTTTTATACTAAATTTTAATATAATTATTTCTATAGTACATTATATTTAATCATTTGAATTTTGTGCAGAGATGTTATTTTATGTAAATAAAATAATAAAAAAAATGAAATAAGACTAAACAAGTCTCATTTCATTTTTTAATATAATCTCATATATTATTCATCTTTTAGTTTAAGTCGTTCATTAGCTCTTAAAAGTGCTAATTTAAAAATCTTCACATCATATTTATCAGGTTCTTCAAGCCTTTTTAAAGCTCTATCTTTAGCTTTTTCAGCTCTTTTAAAATCTATATCTTTTGGAAATTCTGCTGCATCAGTTGATAAAACTACTCTATCATTCTCTACATTTACAATGCCTGATGAAACGAATAATTTTACAAACTTTCCTTCTTCATCTTCAAATTTAACTACATATGGTACTGTAGCTGCTATCATCGGAGCATGTTGAGGAAGTATTTCAAAATTTCCATTTGAACCATTTAAAAAAATTCTTTTAACTCTGCCACTAAAAACATCTTTCCTTGGAGTTATGATATTTAATTCAAAAGTATCACTCAAAATATCATCTCCTATTCTAATGTCTTAGCTTTTTCAATTACATCATCAATTGTACCTGCAAAAAGAAATGCAGACTCTGGAACAGTATCATACTTTCCTTGAAGAATTTCTTTAAATCCTCTTATTGTTTCTTTTATAGGTACGTACTTACCTGGCATACCCGTAAACTGTTCACCTACTGTAAATGGTTGTGATAAAAATCTCTGTATTCTTCTTGCTCTTGCAACTACTTTTTTATCTTCATCTGATAATTCATCTACACCTAATATTGCTATTATATCTTGAAGTTCTTTATACTTTTCAAGAATATTTTTAACATCTGTTGCAATTTTATAATGTTCTTCTCCAACTACTCTAGGATCAAGAATTCTTGATGAAGATTCAAGTGGATCAACTGCTGGATAAATTCCAAGTTCAACTATATTTCTTGATAAAACTGTTGTTGCATCAAGATGTGTAAATGTTGTTGCTGGTGCTGGATCTGTTAAATCATCAGCTGGTACATATACAGCCTGAACTGATGTTATTGATCCATTAACAGTTGATGTTATTCTTTCTTGAAGTGCACCCATTTCTGTTGCTAATGTAGGCTGATATCCAACAGCTGATGGAATTCTTCCAAGAAGCGCTGAAACTTCTGAACCAGCCTGTGTAAATCTGAATATATTATCAATAAATAACAGTACATCCTGTCCTTTATCTCTAAAATATTCTGCCATTGTAAGACCTGTAAGTGCAACTCTCATTCTTGCCCCTGGTGGCTCATTCATTTGTCCAAATACTAATGCAGTCTTCTTAATTACTCCAGAATCACTCATTTCATGATATAAATCATTACCTTCTCTTGATCTTTCTCCTACTCCTGTAAATACAGAAAGACCACCATGTTCTTTTGCAATATTATTAATAAGTTCCTGAATTAGTACAGTTTTTCCAACACCTGCTCCACCAAAAAGACCTATCTTACCACCCTTTTGATAAGGTGCTAATAAATCTATAACTTTTATTCCTGTTTCAAACATTTCAGGTTCTACAGCTTGATCTTTAAAGCTTGGTGCTGGTCTATGAATTGGATATTCTTCAGCAGATTTAACATCTCCTTTTCCATCCATAGGTTTACCTAAAACATTAAATAAACGTCCTAATACTTCTTCTCCTACAGGAACTTCAATCGGATTACCTGTATTTAAAGCTTTCATTCCTCGTCTTAGTCCTTCAGTTGCTTCCATGGCGATACATCTTACTATATCGTCACCAACATGCTGTTCAACTTCAGCTACAAGTACTTTGTCTCCTCCCAAATTTATATCTATTCCATTATATAAGTTAGGTAGAGAGTCTGAATCAAATTTTATATCTATAACCGGTCCAATTACCTGGACTACTTTTCCCATTTTTTCAGGCATCTAAAATACCTCCTTACTATTTTTGAGCTTCTGCTCCTCCAACTATTTCACTTATTTCTTGAGTAATCATTCCTTGTCTTATTCTGTTATATTTAAGGTTAAGATTACTTAGCAAATCATTAGCATTATTAGTAGCTCCATCCATTGCAGTCATTCGACTACTCTGTTCGCTGCATTTTGCACTTAAAAGTGCATCTCTCATTTTACCTTTTAAATATAATTCTAGTGAAACACTTACTGCCTCTTCTAGATTAGGTTCAATAATAATATTTTCATTATATTCTTTATCATCATCATCAAGACTTATAGGAAGAATCTTTAAAGTCTTAGGTTCCTGTTTTACTGGAGAAATAAATTCAGTATAAACTAAATTTATCTCCGATACTTCCTCATCTTTATACATATTTAAAGCATCTGTAAAAACAACTTTCATTTCTTTTACTGTTGGAATATCAGAAATATCAACATACTCTTTAACTGTTTCAAATCCAGCTCTTTTTACGTATCCTATTCCTCTTTTTCCAATTACTATAACCTTTGTATTATCCATATCATCTTCTGATATTTCAGACTTTAAAAATGAAACAATGTTTCCATTATATCCTCCACATAATCCTGATTCAGATGTAATAATAATATATAATTTATTATTACTTTTATTTCCCTTTAGATATATATCTTCTGTATTACTTTCTAATGCTTTAGCAATTTTTTTTACTACTTTGCCCATTGATTCTGTAAAATCTATATTTACAGAAAGTTCTTTTCTTGCTTTTCTAAGTTTTGAAGTCGCAACAAGCCCCATCGCGTTTGTTATTTTTCTTGTGCTTTCAACGGATTTTATTCTTCTTTTTATTGCTATTAATCCAGCTGCGCCCATAATTTTACCTCCTTAAAGAAGGGCATAGCTATAATTTAGCTATGCTTCTTGTAAAAAAACTTTCTTAAATTCAGCTATTGCTTCTTCAAGTTTACTCTTAATCTCATCTGTAAGAACTTTTTGTTCCATAATTGCTTTTTGAGTTTCTCTATAATGAACATCTATATATTCTGATAGCTCTTCTTCAAATCTTCTAATATCTTTTACTTTTATATCTGATAATAAGTCATTAGTAGAAGCATAAAGTATTATAATCTGCTTAACAACATCCATAGGTTTATATTGATTTTGCTTTAATACTTCCATAAGTCTCTTACCTTTTTCAAGTCTCTTTGTTGAATCAGCATCCATATCAGAGCCAAATTGAGCAAATGATTGAAGTTCTCTAAACTGAGCAAGTTCTAGTCTTAATGTACCACTTACCTGTTTCATTGCTTTTATCTGTGCATTACCACCAACTCTTGATACTGATATACCAGCATTAACTGCTGGTCTTTGACCTGCATTAAATAATTCAGATTCAAGGAATATCTGACCATCTGTTATTGAAATAACATTTGTTGGTATATATGCTGTAATATCTCCAGCTAATGTTTCTATTATAGGAAGTGCTGTTAACGAACCTGATCCAAGTTCTTTTGAAAGCTTTGCGGCTCTTTCTAATAATCTTGAATGTATATAGAATACATCTCCTGGATATGCTTCTCTCCCTGGTGGTCTCCTAAGTAATAACGACATAGCTCTATAAGCTACCGCATGCTTAGATAAATCATCATAAATTATAAGTACGTCTCTTCCTTGATGCATAAAATCTTCGCCAATACTACATCCTGCATATGGAGCAAGATACTGGAGTGGTGCTGAATCAGCTGCAGTCGAACTTACAACGATACTATAATCCATAGCATCCATTTCTGTAAGTGTATTTACTATATTAGCAACAGTAGACTGCTTCTGTCCTATTGCAACATATATACAGATAACATCCTTACCTTTTTGGTTTAAGATTGTATCTACTGCAAGAGCTGTTTTACCTGTCTGCCTATCTCCTATAATAAGTTCTCTTTGACCTTTACCTATAGGAATCATTGAATCTATAGCTTTAATTCCTGTTTGAAGAGGTTCATTTACTGCACTTCTATCTAATATACTTGGTGCAGGCACTTCAATAGGTCTTGTTTTATTAGTATTAATAGGTCCTTTACCGTCTATAGGTTCACCTAATGAATTTACTACTCTACCTAAAAGTGCATCTCCTACGGGAACTTCAACTATTTTTCCAGTTCCTTTGACAATATCTCCTTCTTTTATTCCTTCTTCGTCTCCTAAAAGAACACATCCGACATTATCTTGTTCAAGGTTTAAAGCCATTCCATATACATCGTTTGGGAACTCTAAAAGTTCACCTTCCATACAATCGTCTAATCCATAAACTCTTGCAACTCCATCTCCGATTTGGATTATAGTACCAGAATCTACTGTTTTTATTTGCTTTTGATATTTTTCTATTTCTTTTTTTATAATAGAAGTTATTTCTTCTGGTTTAATATTCATGGACTCACCTCTAGTTCTTTTTTAACATTAATTCTTTCATTTCGTCTATTTTTGATTTTACTGTTCCATCAATAACGTCATGTCCAACTCTTACAAAAACTCCACCTAAAACGCTTTTATCAACTTTAGTTTTAAACAGAATCTTTTTATTATATTTTTTTTCAAAAATATCTGTTAAGCTTTGAAGTTCATCTGGCACAAGAGGTACTGCTGTTTTTATAACACCTCTTAATGTATTTCTTTTCTCAAGATCTATATTCTCCATCTGTTTGAGTTTTTCTCTTAGATAGAGTATTCTGTCTTTTTCAATTAATATAAGTAAAAAAGACAATAGTTCTTCATCAATTTTTCCTTTAAAAATGTTAATAAAAATTTCTTTTTTCTTTTTTGTGTTAATCTGAGGATGCTTTATTACTTCTCGAAAATCTTTATCGTTATCAATTAAATCACAAATTTCTTTAAGATCCTCTATATATTCTGAAACTTTTCCTTTTTCTTCTGCCACTTCATAAAGTGCTAAAGCATAACGCCTGTCTAGATACTCATACATATTACATACCTACCTTAGCGATAAAGTCACTTATTAATTTTCTATGCGTACTTTCATCTATATTTTCTTTTAAAGCCTTAATTGATAATTCTACAGCTAAATCTACAACCTGTTTTTTAATTTCATATTCAGCTTTTTCTTTTTCTCTTCCAATTTCAACATCAGCTTTTTCAACCATGTGCTCAGCTTCAGTTTTGGCATTATCTATTATTTCCTGATATATCTTATCAGCCTTCTGCTTCTGCATTTCAGTGATCTTTTTGCTTTCTTCTTTAGCAGACTTTAAAATCTGCTCATTTTTTAAAAGATACATTCTTGCTTTCTGTGCATCTTCATCAGCTTTTATAAGCTGTTCATCAACATAATTTTTTCTGTCTTCTATTACTTTTTGAAGTTTTGACCAGAAAAAATGTTTCAGAATTAATACTAGGATAATGAAATTAATGATTGTTTCTATTACTTCTACAACTTTAATATCCATAGATTTAATTTATCCTCCCTTCGGAGTTAATACAATCAACTCATGTTCTTTATTTAGCTAATGCCATTAATGCAATTACGAAACCATATATTGCAGTACCTTCTGCAAGTCCTCCACCTATAATTAATAATGTTAAGATTTTTCCTGAAGCTTCTGGTTGTCTTGAAACTGCTTCCGCTGCTTTACCTGTTGCAATTCCTATTCCAATACCAGCTCCTATACCTGTTAATACAGCTATTGCTGCTCCTAAAACTCCTAAACTCATATCATTTCCTCCTATAATCTAATATTTTTTACTCGTCTGACATCATTTTTATTTGAATCATTGTAAGCACTGAAAATACCAACATTTGAATGGTACCATCAAATAAATCAAAATATCCATGTACAAATATCGGAAGACCGACTGCATATTTTCCAAGTGCACTATAAATAAGATTTATAAGCATTGAAGCCGCTAGCATATTTCCATAAAGTCTTAATGCTAATGAAACTGGAAATACTGCCTTCTCCATAATATTTATTGGAAGCATTACAAAAACTGGATGAAGATATGTTTTTAAATAACTTCCTACTCCATTCCTTTTTATTGAAGTATAATGAATCATAAAAAATGATGTTAATGCAAGACCGATAGTAACGCTAACCTCTTTAGTAGGTGGTTCTATTCCTATCAAGCCTGTAAAGTTCATACAAATAAGAAAAATCATCAATGTGCCTATGTAATGTATATAGCCTGTAAACTCATCACCCATAATATTACTTACTTGATCAGATACTGTTGTATAGATTTTTTCAAGAAAAGCCTGCTTACTATCTGGTTTTTCTTTTAAATCTCTTGTAAGCATATATCCAGCAATTCCGAGTATTAATATTATTACCCATTGAACAACTATTGCGCCCATAATATCAATATTAATACCAGCAACATTAAAAGAAAATAAAGGCTTACTTTGCTCCAATAATAACCACTTCCTCTCTTTTTTCTTATTATCATATATTAAATATGCAAAATAAATAAAAATCACTTAAAATTAATCATAAATAACATTTTTTTAATTTTTACTTGTCTGCCTTTTTAACATTAGTAATTATAGTTCCAACTTAATCTATATTAAAACATCATATTTGACTATTTACAGCTATATTTAGTGATCATTTAATATTACATTCATTTTACTCAAAATTGCTTACTCTACATCTTGTTTTTATTAATTTGCGTTTATTATGACATACATTTTTATCATCAATTCAATTTTCTGAATAATGAAAATGCCTTTTCTTACTTCATTCTTCATTGATAACATTTTCATTTTAATTTTACTATATTTTTAAAAAAATATAAGGATATACTTGTAAATATTCTTAAGATTATATTACTTTTGTGTAATTTAAATAAAATTTAATTTTTATAAGTATTGAATATATTATAACCTTATAATTCATTATTTATTTCTTTTTTTATTGTTTTTTTACTCTATTTCATTGTAAAACCTCATAATGACTGCTTTACAGGGTATTTATAACTCTATTTAAATATATATGTTAACCACTTTTATACATATGAATAAACCTGTTAACACTTTATTCATTTTTTGAAATTTCAAAGTACTATTTTGAATATATATACATATATCATATATATTAGTTTATAATAGAAAACTGTCCTTAGCATTTTAAAATGCCAAGAACAGTCTTTATAAAAAACTTCTATTAAGCTCTTTCAACTACGATAGCAGTTCCCATTCCTCCACCTATGCATAAAGTTGCTAAACCTTTCTTAGCATCTCTCTTCTGCATTTCATAAAGTAATGTAACTAAAATTCTTGCTCCTGATGCTCCTACTGGATGACCAATTGCAATAGCTCCACCATTAACATTTACTTTGCTCATATCAAAGTGTAAGTCTCTTGCAACAGCAATACTCTGAGCTGCGAAAGCTTCATTTGCTTCGATTAAGTCTAAGTCATCAACTGTTAAGTTGGCTTTTTCTAATGCTTTCTTAGTTGCATAGAATGGTCCATATCCCATGATTGATGGATCAAGTCCTCTTGAACCATAAGATAAAATTTTAGCTATAGGTTTAAGTCCTAATTCTTCAGCTTTGTCTGCACTCATAACAACAAATGCAGCTGCTCCATCATTTATTCCTGATGCATTTCCTGCAGTTACAGTACCATCTTTTATGAAACATGGTTTTAATTTTTCTAAAGTTTCAAATGTTGTTCCGAATCTTGGTTGTTCATCAGTATCGAAAACAATTGGATCACCTTTTCTTTGTGGAATAGATATTGGAACTATTTCATCCTTAAATCTTCCAGACTTAATTGCTGCTTCTGTCTTTCTCTGAGATTCTGCTGCAAATTTATCTTGATCTTCTCTTGTTATGTTCCATCTCTTAGCTATGTTTTCAGCAGTTACTCCCATATGATAATTATTAAATGCATCCCATAAAGCATCAGTTATCATTGTATCAACGGCTGGAGTATTATTCATTTTATGTCCCCATCTCATATCTTTTAAAGCGAATGGAGCATTTGACATACTTTCCATACCACCTGCTACAACAACATCTGCATCTCCTGCTTTAATCATCTGAGCTGCAAGACTTACTGCTCTAAGTCCAGATCCACATACTTTGTTAATTGTCATTGCAGGTACTTCTTCAGGTAATCCTGATTTAATAGTTGCCTGTCTTGCAGTATTTTGTCCAAGTCCAGCCTGGATAACATTACCCATTACTACTTCTTCAACAAGTTCTTTCTTAATTCCAGCTCTTTTTACTGCTTCTTTAATAACAGTAGCTCCTAAGTCAACTGCCTGAACTCCTTTTAAAGAGCCACCGAATTTACCAACAGCTGTTCTTACTGCACTAACTATAACTACATCTTTCATCTATTAACCCTCCTGAAATTTTAATTTACTTTTTTATTTGCTTTTGTTAAATTATTAACATAATTTAATTATATACACTTATCAGTATTTTTTCAAGCTTTATATGTTAAATATTAGTCAAAGTTTATTTATTAAATTCTTTAACATTAATATCAGTTAAATTATAATAATTTAATATTATATCTGCAATTCTCTTTGATGCAATTCCATCTCCATATGGATTTACAGCTTTACTCATTTTTTCATATTCTTTGCTATTATTAATAAGTTTTTCTGCTTCTTCTACTATCTTATCAACATCTGTACCTACAAGCTTAACTGTTCCAGCTTCTACTGCTTCAGGTCTTTCTGTAACTCCTCTTAAAACAAGAACTGGTTTTCCAAGATGAGGGGCTTCTTCTTGAAGTCCACCTGAATCTGTCATTACCATAAAGCTCTTATTCATAAGATTATGTGTCTCCTTTGTATCAAGTGGAGGAAGAAGATGAATTCTATCATTTCCTCCAAGCCTTTCGTATACAACATCTCTTACTACAGGATTTAAATGTACAAGATATATTAGTTCAACATCTTTGTTATCCTCAACTATTTTGTTAAGCGCTTTACAGATGTTTTCAATTCCTTGTCCCCAGTTTTCTCTTCTATGTGCTGTAATCATAATAACCTTTTTATTATCATAATCAATCTTATTTAATTCATCATGTTCAAAAGTATAATCTTTTTCAACAGTATGTTCCATAGCATCAATTACTGTATTTCCTGTAACAAAAATTATATTTTCATCAATTCCTTCTCTTAGCAAATTCTTCTTTGCCCCTTCAGTTGGTGCAAAATGAAGATCTGCTAAACTTGCTGTAAGTTTTCTGTTCATTTCTTCAGGATATGGAAAATATTTATTAAATGTTCTAAGTCCAGCCTCTACATGGCCTACTTTAATTTGCTTGTAAAAAGCTGCAAGTGCTCCTGCAAATGTTGTTGTAGTATCTCCATGAACGAGTATCATATCAGGCTTTTCTTCTTCAAAAATTTCTTCAAGTCCTTCAAGAACTCTTGTTGTAATTCCTGTTAAAGATTGTTTCTTCTTCATTATGTTCAAATCATAATCAGGCTTAATATGAAATAAATCTAGTACTTGATCCAGCATTTCTCTATGCTGTGCTGTAACACATACTTTTGAATCTATCTGTTCTCTTTTTTCAAGTTCCTTAACAAGCGGAGCCATTTTTATAGCTTCAGGTCTAGTTCCAAATATAGTAATTACTTTTTTCCTACTCACTTTCTTTTCCCCCTGCTTTAAAAAATTTAATATCCATATTCTCCATCAATATTTAATGAATCATCATCAGATATCCATTTTTGAACAAAGATTTCTCTATATTCATTATATGTATCTCTTATTATTACATTTTTTATTCCTGCATTTATGATTAGCCTTTTGCACATTGAACACGAATTTGCATCTTTTACATACTCTTTTGTTTTAGCATCTCTACCTACTAAATAAAGAGTTGATCCTATCATATCTTTTCTTGATGCACTTATTATTGCATTTGCTTCACTATGCACACTTCTACATAATTCATAATGTGTTCCTCTTTTTACATTAAGCTTTTCTCTTACACATTTATTTAAATCTATGCAATTCTTTCTTCCTCTAGGCGCACCTGTATATCCAGTTGAAATTATCTCATCATTTTTTACTATAATCGAACCATAATTTCTTCTAAGACAAGTACCTCTTTCTGAAACTGTTTGTGCAATATCTAAATAATAATTATTTTTATCTCTTCTATTCACAATTATACCCTACTTTGTTCCAAATAATCTGTCTCCTGCATCTCCAAGTCCTGGTACTATATATCCATCTTCATTTAGTTTTTCATCAATTGCAGCTAAATAAATTTGAACATCAGGATGTGCTTTTACTACTGCTTCTATTCCCTTTGGAGCTCCAACAAGACACATTAATTTAAGATTTTTTGCTCCTTTATTTTTAAGCATTGTAATCGCATCTATTGAAGATCCACCTGTTGCAAGCATTGGGTCAACAACAAGAACTTCTCTTTCTTCTATGTCTTTTGGAAGCTTGCAAAAATATTCTACTGGCTTAAGAGTCTTTTCATCTCTATAAAGTCCTATATGTCCTACTCTTGCAGCTGGTATTAAATTTAAAACTCCATCAACCATTCCAAGTCCAGCTCTTAATATTGGAACAACTGCTAATTTCTTTCCAGCAAGCATTTTACATTTTGTTTTGCATATAGGAGTCTTAACATCTACTTCTTCTGTTGGAAGATCTCTTGTTACTTCATATGCCATAAGCATAGAAATTTCCTCAACTAATTTTCTAAATTCTTTAGAACCTGTTTTTTCATCTCTTATAATTGCAAGTTTATGTAATATTAGTGGATGAACTATTTCTGTAACATTTGTCTGCATCATTTTTTCTATATTTTCCATTTAAAAACACCTACTCAATTCTAATTTATTTTGAATACTTTTTTTCTATTTCTGTTATTTTATCAATTCTTCTTGTATGTCTTCCACCCTGAAATTCAGATGATAAGAATGTTTTTACTATATCAAGTGCAAGTCCAGGTCCTACAACTCTTTCTCCCATTGTAAGGATATTAGCATTATTATGTTCTCTTGTTGCATGAGCGCTAAATGTATCAGAACATAATGCAGCTCTTATTCCTGGAACTTTGTTTGCAGATATTCCTACACCTATTCCAGTTCCACATATTAAAATTCCAAATTCATATTCACCTTTAGAAACGCTCTCTGCAACAGGAAGTGCATAATCAGGATAATCACATGATTCTGTTGAATTTGTTCCAAAATCCTTTACTTCATAATTTTCACTTTCTAAGTATTTTATAATCTCCTGTTTCAAATTAAAGCCGCCATGATCACAGCCAATTGCAATTTTCATAAATAATCCTCCTAAATTTTATTTATATATAAATTTATACATTTATAATATCAAATCCAGCTGACTTCTTCAGTCTATTCATTATTGCTATTCCAATGCCTTTTTCTTCAAATGCTTCTGAAAGTATTATATCAGCATTTAAATCATCGCATTTTCTTAAATCTTCAAATAGATTTCTTGCAACTGTTAATAAATTTTTATTTGTTCCAAGTAATACTATTTTCCCATTATTATAGAATTTCTGATTTTCTTCAACTGTTAATATGCATACTTTTTTTCCTAAGTTTTCATATTCATCTGTTAATAAATTAATCTTTTCTATTACTTTCTCTCTTTTGCCTGAAATTATTCTTACTTTTGCTTTTGGAGCATAATGTCTATATTTCATTCCAGGTGCCTTAGGTTTTAAACCTTCCTTAGGCTTTTGCATAATAGCTTTATCTATTTCAATTCTTTTATCTATATTCTTTAACATCTCAAGCGTAATTCCACCTGGTCTTAAGACAACTGCAGGATCGACACTACAATCTACTATTGTTGATTCAACTCCAACTTCACATATATCCCCACCTAATATGCAGTCAACTTTTCCGTCTAAATCATATATACATCTCTCAATATCTGTTGGACTTGGTCTACCGCTTATATTAGCTGATGGCGCAGCAATTGTAGTACCAGAAAGTTCAATAAGCTTAGATGCTACTTCATTGCTTGGCATTCTTACACCTACTGTATCTAATTTTGCACTTGTTTCATATGGAATAATATCTTTTTTCTTTAATATTATAGTTAATGGTCCTGGCCAAAATTTATCCATAAGTTTCTTTGCAATATCAGGTATATCCTTAACATACCTTTCAATATTTTTTGAAGCTACATGTATAATAAGAGGATTATCCTGAGGTCTACCTTTTGCTTTAAATATTTTCTTTACTGCATCAGAATTAGTCGCATCCGCTCCAAGTCCATATACAGTTTCTGTAGGAAAAGCTACTATTCCACCATTTTTTATAATATCTGCAGCTTCCTCTATTTTTTGTATATCTTTAATTGGATCTTTAACTATTGATATCTTAGTTTTCATTTTTTAACACTTCTTTCGAATTTAAACTACCATCTGACCTCTTGCTATTTTTATGCTTTGAATACATTCATCCGTATAAAAAGCTTTAACGCAATTTTTATAAATACAATCCAAAAGGAAGTACTTTTTAAGCCCTCCCCTTTTTATAATTTCAATATAATACACTTTGTTTTTATCATAATCCTCAATATTTTTTAGCATCTTTAATATATATTTATGACGCTTTAGTGTTTTGTCATTTATAACTCTTAATCCTTTATTTCTAAGTTTTATATCCGTTATAAGTATAATTTCTATATCATAATCAGAATTCATCGTATGAACAGCCTTTACAGAATTGCATAAAAGCACATACTCATTTGAAAAAAGTCCTACTTTAAATTTTAATCTATTATTTTTACATTTATATTTCACAAGATAAAAATTTAACTTTGCAAGAATTGAAATCAATATAAGAAATTCAATTATAACAAGATACATAATGTAGAATAATTTTATTTTAATACCACTTAAATACAAAATACATGGAAGAAGAAAAGCTATAATTGACATAGCAGTTAAAAATATCTTTGTGTGGCTTTTTTCTTTTTTTACTGCCTTATTTATATCCAAAATTATTCCTCCGTATGCTCATAGAGCCCTACATAAATGTAGGGCACTATAAAAACTATTCCTCAGAATTACCCATCTGTTTCATCTTTTGAGCTTGATCAGCTGTAATTAATGCATTTATCATTTCATCTAAATCACCATCTAAAAATGCATCAAGTTTATATAATGTAAGACTTATTCTATGATCTGTAACTCTTCCTTGCGGATAATTGTATGTTCTTATTCTTTCGCTTCTGTCTCCTGTTCCAACCTGGCTTCTTCTATCTTCTGCAATTCCATCTGCTCTTTCTTGTTCAGCTTTATCATAAAGTCTTGACTTTAAAACTTTCATTGCTTTTTCTTTATTTTTAAGCTGTGATTTTTCATCCTGACAAGAAACAACAAGTCCTGTTGGTATATGAGTTATTCTTACCGCAGAATCTGTTGTATTTACGCACTGTCCACCATGTCCTGAAGCTCTAAATACATCTATTCTTACATCTTTATCTTCGATTTCAATTTCAACATCATCAACTTCTGGTAAAACAGCAACTGTTGCTGTAGATGTATGTATTCTTCCGCTTGATTCTGTATCTGGCACTCTCTGTACTCTATGAACTCCACTTTCATATTTTAACTTTGAATATGCGCCTTTACCTTTTATCATGAATACAACTTCTTTATATCCACCTAAATCAGTCGCATTTTCACTCATTATTTCAACATGCCATCTTTGACTTTCAGCATATCTTGTATACATTCTAAATAAGTTGTATGCAAATAAAGCAGCTTCTTCTCCTCCTGCTCCTCCTCTTATTTCAACGAAAACATTTTTATCATCGTTAGGATCTTTAGGAAGAAGAAGTATCTGAATATCATTTTCAAGCTTCTCTTGTTTTTCATTTAATGAAGATATTTCTTCATTAAGCATATCTTTCATTTCTTTGTCTGATTCTTCTTCAAGCATAGATTTATCTTCTTCTAACTGATTTATTACACTCTTATATTGTCTGTAGCTATTTACTATTACTTCCATATCGGATTGTTCTTTACATAGCTTTCTCCACTCATTTTGATTTTCGATAACTTTTGGATCACTTATTTTAACTGATAATTCTTCATATTTATTTTCTATGAATGCTAATTTATCTAATAACATTTAATATCACTCCGAACTTTATTTTTCCACATTTCTATATTATATCACATTGTTTGATATTTAATCAATCTTTTCGCCTATAACTACTCTATCAAGTCCTGCTAAATCTTTAATTATTTTTATATTCTTATATCCGCTATGTTCCATTATATTTTTTACGTTTTCTCCTTGATTATACCCAATCTCAAATGCAAGGATTCCTGAAAAATTTAATATATTAATACTTTGTTTTGATATTTCTCTATAAAACTTTAATCCATCAGTGCCTCCATCGAGTGCAGTAAGTGGTTCATATTTTTTAACATCATCCATAAGATTATTTATTTCATCTTTTTCTATATATGGCGGATTAGAAACTATGATATCATATTTCTTTTCAGAATCTATTAATTTATCTAGCAAGTTACTTCTAATAAAATTAGTTCTGTCTTCAAGATTATAATTTTTTATATTAATTTTCGTTACTTTTTCTGGTATATGATAATAATCTACAAAATCTACATTTATATTCTTCCTATAATATGCAAGTGCTATTCCTATAGCCCCACTTCCGCAACATAAATCACATACGCTTTTTTTGTCTTCTTCTTTAATATTTTTTAAAACTCTATCAACTAAAATCTCTGTATCACTTCTTGGAATAAGTACGCCTTCTTCTATATAGAAATCTATACCCATAAAATCACACTTTTTTAATATATATTTTACTGGCATCTTCTTGCTTCTAAGATTAATAAGGTCATAATATTTTTTACTTTGCTCGTCTGTTACCTTTTCTTCTTTATGTGTAATTAAAAAAACTCTTTCCTTATTTAATACATTTCCAAGAAGAAGCTCTGAATCAAGTTTTGATGTATCTATATCTTTTTTTTCAAGAATTAAATTTCCTCTTTTAAGAAGATCTCCTATAGTTTCATCTTTTATGCCTTCTGCAGTTTTTAAAGATTCTATTGCGACTTCAATTTGACTATCATCAGGTTCTCTTGTTGTAAGTATCTGGAGTTTAAGACCAGGAGAAGCTATAATTTTAGATAAAGTGTTATCATTTTTCCCAAGCCATCTTATTATTTCATAACTTATCCCTGTAATAAGAGGAATAAGAACAATCCTTAGTATCATTCTTTCTATAATACTTCCCCATCCTGTAAATGTAAAAATAATTATACTTACAAACATAACTAAGAATAAAAAGTTTGTACCACATCTTGGATGAAATCGTTTCTGAATTTTTACATTTTCAACCGTAAGTGGAAGTTCCTTTTCATAGCAGAATATAGTTTTATGTTCTGCGCCATGATATTGAAGAAGTCTGAATATATCACTCATTTTACTTATAAAAACCATATATAAAATTAAAATAGCTATTCTAAAAAATGCTTCTATAAGATTTAATGCAATATATGAGCTTACTAAACTTTTAAAAAATGATGCTATTGCTGTTGGAATAAATGCAAAAAGAAGGATTGCAATTAAAAATGATAATATCATAGTAAAACCTGTTATTATACTTTCAGTATGTTTTCCAAACTTATCATTAAGCCATTTATCAAATTTGCTTTTTTCTTCATCATCACTAAAAAAAGAGGAAGAATAATTAAGTGAATCCATTCCTGTTTTTAACGAATCAATTAATGCAATAAAACCTCTTAGTATTGGAAGATTTAGTATTTTATATTTTTTAGAAATAGGCTCTTTATTTTCAAGCCTCGTATGAATAATCCCATCAGAATCTCGTACAGCTACTGCTACACCTTTTAAGCCACGCATCATAACGCCTTCTATTACAGCTTGACCTCCCACATTATATTTTTTCATATTAACACATCACTCTCATTTTATTTTTATATTATACTCAAAATTTATTATATCATCTATGAAAGAACTAAAAAAGCAATTTTTATAATATAATTTATCAGAATAATTGACGAATGATACCCCTTATGATATAATTCAGTAGTTGTTACTAGAAATGAATATATTATTTAAATAATTGAAAGAGGTGAATATAGATGAGAAAAGGCATACATCCAGAATACCACCATGATGCTGTGGTTAAGTGTGCATGTGGAAACACTTTCACTACTGGTTCTGTTAAATCTGAACTTAAAGTTGAAATATGCTCTAAATGCCACCCATTCTTCACTGGAAAACAAAAGATTATGGACGTTGGCGGAAGAGTTGATAAGTTCAACAAGAGATTTAAGCTTAGCCAAGAAAAATAATCATGAAACCAAAAGAGAAAGAGCTATTCTTTCTCTTTTTTTATTTAAATGAATTCAAAATCATGCTAAACTTATATTGTATTATGATTTTGGAACGAAATGAGTGAAATTTATGAAAAGAATACTTATTTTAACTACATCAACAGGGCAAGGACATAATATTGCTGCAGCATCAATAGAAAATTCCTTCAAAAATGCAGGATATGAAGTTATAAAACATGATTTTTTAAAAGGAAATAGTAAATTCTTAAATGATTCATTTGTTGAAGGATATAAAATTCTTGCTACAAAATTTCCTAAACTTTATGGCTTACTCTATGATTTTACAGACAGCACTTATATTAATAAATTTTTAAAAATACCATTTTTCATAACAAAATTAAAAGTAAAGAAAAAGATAAAAAAAATAAAACCGGATCTTATAATTGCAACTCACTCAATAAGTGTAAATGTAATTGAGGATTTGAAAAAGAATGGACTTAATATACCTTATATACTTGTAGTTACAGATTTTAAAGCACATTATCTATATATTAGTAATTATGTAGATGCATATATAACAGGAAGTGAATATACAAAAAAAACATTAATAGACAGAAATATTCCAGAGAGTAAAATCTATCCTATAGGTATTCCTATAAATAAGAAATTTTATACTTTTACAAAAAAAGAAGATTTGGTTGATAAAGATAATTATTTTAATATTCTTTTAATGAGTGGTAGCTTTGGTCTTAACGATACATCGTATGTTCTTAAAACTTTAATAAAAAATAATCACAAATTAAGAATTATAGTAGTATGTGGAAAAAATGAAACATTAAAAAATTCATTAACAGAATTTATTAAAAGATCAGAATATACAGATAAAAAAATCCATATACTTGGTTTTTCAACTGATATACCTTATATTATGGAATATTCAGATATTATAATATCAAAACCAGGAGGACTTACAGTAACTGAATCTATTGTTAAGAATCTTCCTCTTATAATTCCATTCTCTATACCTGGACAAGAAAAGGAAAACATCGATTTTCTTGTAAACTCAGGGTGTGCATTATGTCCTAGTACATATGATGAAATTAATATATTAGTAGATAATCTTATAGACAATAAAGATTCTTTTTTATCGATAAAAGAGCGTTTGAAATCTTTATCTAGTACCTATTCATTATCTAAAATAGTTTCTATAGGGAAAAATTTAATTGAAAATTTTAATAATAAAAAATAAGCTGTTGTACTATTACAACAGTTTATTTTTATTATTTTCTATTTGTTTTTAAATATAAATTTAAAAATTCATTATTATCTTTTGTCTTAGAAAGCATACTTATAAGATTTTCTGTTACCGTATCTGTATTTCCTTCTTTGTACATAAGTCTTCTTATTAAGAATACAGCTTCAAGTTCTTCTTTTGATAAAAGAAGATTTTCTTTTCTTGTACCAGATTTATAAATATCTATTGCAGGGAAAATTCTTCTTTCCTGAAGTTTTCTATCCAAATGAACTTCCATATTACCAGTACCTTTAAATTCTTCAAATATCATATCATCCATTCTTGAACCTGTTTCTATAAGTGCTGTAGCAAGTATTGTAAGGCTTCCACCTTCTTCTATATTTCTTGCAGCTCCAAAAAATTTCTTTGGCATTATAAGTGCACCCGGATCAAGACCTCCAGAAAGAGTTCTTCCAGTCGGATTTATTGTAAGATTATATGCTCTAGAAAGTCTTGTTAAACTATCCATAAGTATAACAACATCTTTACCTTGTTCTACCATTCTCTTTGCTCTCTCTAAAACCATCTGAGCTACTTTTGCATGATTCTGAGGTTCTTCATCAAATGTTGAATAAACTACATCTCCATTAATAGATCTTTTCATATCTGTAACTTCTTCTGGTCTTTCATCAATAAGAAGTACAATAAGCTGAATATCACTATAATTTTGAGAAATATTTTGAGCTATTTTTTTTAAAAGAGTAGTTTTTCCAGCTTTAGGAGGAGCTACTATTATTCCTCTCTGTCCTTTACCTATTGGACATATTACATCCATAAGTCTTGATGATAAATCACAGTTTCTTCTTGTTTCAAGTTTTAATCTTTCTTTTGGATATATAGGAGTTAATGTTTCAAACGATTTTCTTCCTATCGCTTTTTCTGGATTCTCTCCATTAACCTTTTCAACATATAAAAGAGCTCTAAACTTTTCGCTGTCCTTTGCATCTCTTACTTTTCCTATTATCTCATCACCTGTTCTTAAATTAAATCTTCTTATCTGAGATGGTGATATATATATATCTTCACTGCTTGTTAAATAATTTTTACATCTTAAAAATCCAAAACTATTATTCTCCATTATTTCAAGTATACCTTTCGCACTACCTGAATCATGTATCATTTCTTTAAGCTGTTCTTTTTTAGAATTATTTTCATGCTTTTTAGGCTGTATTTTTTCAACTAATTTATCTTCATCTTTTTTAGAATCAGCTGTATTTTTTGTATCTTTTATTTTTTCTATTAATTCACTTTTTTTATATTTTGATATGCTCTTTATTCCTAGCTCTTTAGCTAGCGTCTTTAGCTCTACAAGTGACATTTTTTCATATTGCTCTTGTGTCAAAATTATATCAACCTCCATATTATATAGTTTTATTATGATTTATACGTTTGGGAAAATCTAAGATATGTATTTATATAATTATATAATATAGCAGAAAGAGTAGTAAACCCTTCCTGCCTATTTATATAATATTCTATTTATTCTTTAAAGCTGCTTTTATAAAGCCAATGAATAATGGATGTGGCTTATTTGGTCTTGATTTAAGTTCTGGATGAAACTGAACTCCAACAAACCAAGGATGATTCTTTATTTCAACAATTTCAACAAGTCTATTATCTGGGCTTGTTCCTGCTATAGTCATTCCACCTTTTGCAATCTGTTCTCTATAGCTATTGTTGAATTCATATCTATGTCTGTGTCTTTCATTTATATTTTTTTCTTTATATGCTTTTAAAGCATTAGTATCATCAGCAATTCTGCATGGATATTTACCGAGTCTCATTGTTCCACCAAGATTTTCAATATCTTTCTGATCATTCATTAAATCTATAACAGGATACTTAGTATCTGGATTTATTTCTGAACTATTGGCATCTTTAAATCCTAATACATCTCTTGAAAATTCAATAACTGCACACTGCATTCCAAGACATATACCAAAGAATGGAACCTTGTTTTCTCTTGCCCATCTTACTGCTGAAATCTTTCCTTCAATTCCTCTATCTCCGAAACCTCCTGGTACAAGTACTCCATCTGCACCCTTTAGTATCTTATTTACATCTCCACTTTCAATATCTTCAGCATTAATCCATCTGATATTAACTTTAGAGTTATTAGCATAACCACCGTGGCTTAATGCCTCTACTACTGATATGTACGCATCATGAAGTTCTACATATTTTCCAACTAACGCAATAGTAACAGTATCTTTAAGATGCTTAATCTTATTAACCATTTCTATCCATTCGGAATTATCAATATCTCTATATCCTAATTGAAGTTTTTCACATACAAGATTATCTAATCCTTCATTGTGAAGCATTAATGGAACTTCATAAAGATTTTCTGCATCAAGGTTTTCAATAACCGCTCTTGCTTCAATATTACAGAATAAACCTATTTTAGCTTTTAGATCATCACTTAGATTTTTTTCTGTTCTACATACTATTATATCAGGTTGAATACCTATAGTTCTAAGTTCTTTTACTGAGTGCTGTGTAGGCTTTGTCTTTAACTCCCCAGATTTTCCAAGATAAGGTACTAAAGTAACATGTATATAGCATACATTCTGACTTCCAACCTCATTTTTTATTTGTCTTATAGCTTCTAAAAATGGCTGCGATTCTATATCTCCAACAGTTCCTCCAATTTCAGTAATAACTACATCGACATCTCTCTCTTTAGCAACTTTATAAACTTTATCTTTAATTGCATTCGTTATATGTGGAATAACTTGAACAGTTCCTCCTAAAAATTCACCTTTTCTTTCCTTTTCAATAACTGAACTATATATTTTTCCAGTTGTAACATTAGAATTTTTAGTTAAACTTTCATCGATAAATCTTTCATAGTGTCCTAAATCTAGATCAGTCTCTGCACCATCATCAGTGACAAATACTTCTCCATGCTGATAAGGACTCATTGTACCTGGATCAACATTTAAATAAGGATCAAATTTCTGAATTGAAATCTTCACCCCTCTATTCTTTAATAATCTACCTAAAGATGCTGCTGTTATTCCTTTTCCTAATCCTGAAACTACTCCGCCTGTAACAAAAACATACTTAGTACTCATTTTTTTCCTCCTTATGTTAATATTAAAAATATTATTGACTTTTGCAAAATCTCTGATATAATGATAATTACCCCATAACATAACTATGGGGTATTTGTTCTGCTCAATAACATAGATACTATCTTAACATATTTTTTTAATAATATCTAGTCTTTTTTATAAATTACCTATACTATTTCTATCAATACTTTTTTCTAAATTAAAAAATTTCTTTCTAAACTCACTATTAATCAAAAGTTTTCTTTCTGCCTTATTAACTCTGTTTACTATACTCCTTACTGTTTTCAAATTCAATACCGAAGTAAGCTTATCTTTTTCAAAGCAATTATTATACTTAAGCAGAAGCAGAAAGAAATCAACTTTTTCTTTATTTTTTAAATTATTTATCAAATCATTATATGTAATCTCATAATATCTGCACAAAAATATAAGAATTTCTCTATATCTTAACATAATTATCACCTATTAATATTATTTACTAATAATGATATCCAATTTTATGTATTTTAATCAATATTTTTTAATTTGATTTTTATAACGATACTTGTTCTTGATATAACCTGTCCATCAATAGACAATAAATAAAGACATCTTATAACTCCACCACAATCATCTACATTTACAGTAAGATCTATTGTATCTATTTCAATATTGATTATTCCATTAGCTGTTTTATATAGACATGCAGTTCTCTCTTTTTTCTTAAACTCCATTTCAGTTTCTATATTTCCGCTTCGTATAATTTTAAACGAATCTTTTTTTATAAGTATCGATGTATGTGTACCTTCCATTCCCGATACTTTCGATTCATCATATTCCGCCATAGCAAGACTATGTTTATTTATAAAATACCCATCAGATATAACTTCAATAGAATCATCTTCATCTCCATGAATTATACTTTTGACAAATATCAATGCTTTATTTTTCATTTAGCTTTCCTCTTTAAATCTTAATTTACACAGTATTTTTTCATATCATCTTCATTAAAAGGTGATACTTCTCTTATATTTTCAAGATCAGTCTGTGCATGTCCAAATTTAATTTTTATGCTTTCTTCATTTTTTCCTTTGCTATACCTTGCAGCTAATCTACATGCAAAAATGATATCATCTTCAATTATATTATTTCCTTCTGGAATAATAACAGATGCTCCATTATAATCACATGCCATAAAAAGAAAGTCATGAACATTCATAATTTTTTTTATTTCCATAAATTCATCATGTGTTCTTGTGACAATTACTTTTACTTTATTGTCAGTAACAAAGTGACGTCCATATCTTAAAAGTTTAATATCTTTTTCAGTCATATCACCTGTACGCTCAAGGTTTTCTCTAAGTCTTAATGAATAATTCGGTTCTGTAAGCTTACATCCTCCAGCTGGTGATGGATAATCTGTTATTTTAAATTTTTCAGCAAGTTCCATTTGAACTTTTCTATTTCTTCCTGAAATGTCAAATAATTTTTCTCTATCTACAAGCCCATCTTTTTCCATCTGTGTTTCTTTAATATTTTTTGCACATAAAGGTCTTAATATTTTATCTGCAAATCCAGATTCATTTTTTACAATATCAAGTGCGGCTCTATTTTGAGACATTGGTCTCTGATTTAATACCTCACCTGTTACAATAAAATCTGCATCATACTTTTTAAGCATTTCTCCACTATATCTCATCATCATTGCATGGCAATCTATGCATGGATTCATATTCTTTCCCCATCCATGTTTTGGATCTTTAACCATTTCAAAATGCTCTTTTGAAAAGTCTACTACAACAAGTTTTATTCCTATTTGCTTAGCCATCCTTTCAGCATTTTCTTCATCAAAAAAGTATGATTTAAAACACAATCCTATAACTTCTACTCCTTGATCCTTTATTACTTTCGCTGCAAGAACACTATCTAAACCACCAGACATCATAGCTAATGCACGTACCATTATTGTTTTCCTCCTAGTTAAATAAGTTTTTTAATATTTCTTCTAATTTAAATTTTATCTGTATTTCATCGTTATCTTTATTGTTTTCTGTACTATTACTTATTTTTTCTTCTGTTTCGTTATATTTTATTTCGGCCATACTTTCATCAACAAAACATAATGGTGGAAACATAACACACCACCAATTTTTACCTTCTCCTTTTCCTATGATCACTCTAAAAGCTTCATAATTTCCCTGTGGAAGAATAATATTTCCATAAGATTTTTCGGGAAAGTTTTCCCGTGAAAGTTTAACATCTACATCGTAATTATAAGAATCTAACTTTATTTCATCTTGAGCTATCTTTTTTACTTTATCAATATTCTGTAAAATAATCTTTCTAGACTGATCAAGAGATTCTGACTCACTAAGATATGGATAAAGATAATTTATTATTTTATTTTTTACTTTTATTTTTAAATTTTGATCCTCTTCACTATCACTATTTGCAATAACATGAAACCTTATAAGAGAATCTTTAACATTACTATAATCTAAAACCTTTTGATTATATGTACATAATTCACTATAACTATATAATTCATTTTGATTTAGATCACACCCACATACAAAAAACAAACAACTTATTGACAAAATCATAAATACTAACTTTAATATTCTCATATTCATTACCCCCACAGTTGAAATGATAACCAATTTGAGAATATTTATTCACAATATTAATTATATAGTTCTTGTCAAGTATACTTCTTTGTATTTGCAAGACATTTTATTATAAAATCTCTGTGCTTTTATCATATCATCAAAAAAAGCAAAAACTGTCGGACCACTTCCACTCATCATTGTTCCCTCAGCATCATTATTCATAGCTTGAATTTTTATTTCTGAAATTTCTTTATATTTTCTAAGCGTAACATTTTCAAGTAGATTTTTCATTTTTTTATAAACCAATCCATCTTGATTTTTTTCCATATTATTAATTATTTCATCTATATCTGGATGATTGTATACCTTAGACAAATCAAACTTTTTATATACTTCTTTAGTTGAAACTCCAAATGGAGGCTTTACAAGAACTAAGATTCTGTTTTTAAATGGTTTTAAGGAAGTTATTATTTCTCCTATACCTTCGCAAAGAGCAGTTCCTCCTTCTATACAGTATGGAACATCTGCACCAAGACTTAATGATAATTTTTTAAGATTATCACTGCTTTCATTAATATCAAATAATTTGTTCATTATTTTTATAACTGCAGCTGCATCTGTGCTTCCTCCAGCAAGTCCTGCTGAAACTGGTATATTCTTTAAAATATTTATATCTACTCCTGAACTTATCTTATATTTATCTAAAAAAATATCTGCAGCCTTATATGCTAAATTTCTATTATCTACAGGCACATATGGCTTATTACATGTTACATGTATTCCAGATTTAGCTTTAGATACACTCACAACGTCATAAAGATCAATCGTCTGCATTATCATTCTTAAAAGATGATAACCATCATCTCTTTTTCCTACAATATCTAAAGCAATATTTATTTTTGCATATGCCTTAATATCCATAAATTTCGTCCTTTCATTTTTTCTTTAATATTTTAACATATGCAAAAAACTCTGTCTATTAAGCAATCAATATTATCTATTTCTGTACAACTTTTAATAGTTCCATATTATAATTTTCTTTATTCAAATCATTTATGATATTTTCAAGAGGTTCAATCTTTTCATAAAACATAACAATGGTATCATTTGGTTTACTTATATTTATTGCATACTTTAAGGCTTCCTCTTCATTCAAAATAGACTTTACAGAAACACACTCTTTTGTTTCTTTAACTGCTCTTGTTAAAATTGATGCAATCTCTCCTTTTTTTCTTCCACGTCTGTCAACATCTTCTTTTATAATAATATTGTCAAGATATTTTGCAGCTATCTCTCCAACTTTCTTAATATCACTATCTTTTCTATCACCAGGCATTCCTATAATTCCTATAAATTTTTTACCTGTTGAAACACTTTTTTTTACAGAACCCAAAACAGCTTTATACCCTTCAATATTGTGACCATAATCTAATATAATATTTCTTTTTATACATTTATATAAATTAAATCTTCCTCTATTTTCTATAGAATTAAGTTTAAAATTTCTTAATCCTTTTGATATAATACAATAATCAATATTCATTCCTACAAGTGCAGCAACTGAAGCCATTGCATTTTCTATATTGTATTTTAAAATTCCATTATATGAAATTGGTAAATCATAGATAGATATTAACTTATACTCAGTTCCTTTATTTGTAACACATAGATTATTATTATTTAAATATACAGCCGTTCCTCCATTTTCTATATTTTTTTCAATAAGAGGATTATTTTTGTTTTTAGAAAAATAAATTATATTACTCTTTAATCTGCTTATTATCTCCTTACTATATTTATCATCAGCATTAACTACCACATATCCATTTTTTTTAACAGCTTCTCCAACAAGAGATTTTACAAAGCACAAATCTTTCATTGTATCTATTCCATTTAATCCAAGATGATCATTAGTAATATTAGTTATTACTGCAACATCTGCTTCTTCATAAGCAAGACCTTTTTTTATTATTCCTCCTCTTGCCGTTTCAAGTACAGCAATATCGATATCTTTATTCATAAGTATCGTTTTTGCACTATTAAATCCAGAATCATCACCTTTATGAATACACTTTTCATTTAAAAACACACCATCTGTCGATGTCATTCCTATATTATAACCTACTTTTCTAAGTACATATGATATAAGCCTTGTAGTCGTTGTCTTTCCATTCGTTCCTGTGACAGAAATAACTGGTATATTTGCAGGTCTATTATTATAAAACATATTCAAAATTGCTTTTCCAACATTATGTGACTCACCCTTACTTGGAAAATGATGCATTCGTATTCCAGGTGCAGCATTAACTTCCATTATTATTCCTCCATTTTCATCAAGAGGAACTGAAATATCATTTGAACATATATCTATTCCACATATATCAAGTTGTAATATCTTAGCTGCAGTAATACAAAAATCTATATTTTCTCTGCATATTTTATCCGTGCAATCAATAGCTGTTGCACCTGTTGATAAATTAGCATTTTCTCTTAAAAACACCTTTTTATCTTTTTCTATAACAGTATTTAATGAAATATTTTGTTTCTTTAAATTAATTAGAAGATCATCATCTATCTTTATTTTAGTAAGTGGTTTTTCGTGATCTTCTCCTCTCATTTTATTTTCATTTTCTAAATATATTAGAGATTTCAAATCATTTACTCCATCACCTATTACATATGGTAAAATTCTTTCCGAAACTGCTACAACTTTATAATTTACTACACATACTCTGTAATCTTTTCCTTTTTTATATTCTTCAAGCATAATATCTTTAAATTTCTTTTTTATTACTGAATATGATTCAACTAGCTCCTTTTCATCTTTTATATTAAGTATTATCCCTTTTCCCTTATTACCATACTGTGGCTTTAAAACAACAGGATATCCTATTTCTTCTGCGTTAATTAAGAGATTCATTACATTTAATACTTTTTCTCCTTTTGCAACAGGTATATTCTGATTATTTAACATATTTTTAGTAAGAAGTTTATCACAAGATATATCTACTCCTATACAGTTAGTAGCATTACCTATAGTTGCCTCAAACATTCTACCCATTTTCCCATATCCTATCTGATAAAAACCACTATCATAAAGCTGGATTACAGGGAGATTATAATCCTTAGCGGCTAAACATATAGCTTTTGTACTTGGTCCTAATTCTTCTTTAAGGAAAATATGTTTTATCTGCTCTATACGTCCCTCAAATTCAATAGGTATCTGATTTATTAATGAATTTATTATATCAACTGCTAAATAAATGCATGAAATCGCTGTATTTTTATATTGATATTCCAAAATAATGTAATATGAATCTTCTTTAATTTCTCTTGCCTTTCCATACGAAACATCTATTCCAAATTTATTTTGGAGTGCAATACATATATGCTCACAAATATGGGCAAGATATGTTCCTTCTTTCAATCTTTTGACAAATCCACCTTCTTCATCAATTCCACATCTATGTTTTTTTAATTCAGGAATCATTTTTATAAGATTAAAATTAAAATTAGGTATATCTTTACTTGGTACTTCGCAGTAACCCTCCAAATCTACATCAACTCTAATGCATTTTTTATAAGAGTATATATTTTTATTTTCATATACTCTCTTATCAATAATCTTCATACCCTAATTTTCCTCCTCAAAAGGTAATTTTTTTAGTAAATCAAACTTATTTCCACTTGTTAAAATATATAATTTAACATTGTACATACTTAATATTTCATCTGCATGAAGTTCTGAAACATTTGTATATGTTATTGAACTTCCATCAATAACATATACAGCTCCTTCCCCTATAACCTCTATACATTTTTCTTTATTTACAACTATTGCAGTGTTTTCATCTATACCTATGCCTAAAACTTCAGGATTTTGAGCAATACCTGTTAAAAGACGTCCAATTCTACCTCTTTGTGCAAAATGCTGATCAATAATAACCCCATCTAAAAGTCCTAAACCAGGAGACATCTTTAAAGTGCATTTTCTTGGTGAACCATCATCATCACCTTCTACAATCATAGTGTCGCTCATAACTGAAGCTCCAGCTGAAGTTCCTACTATAAACTTTCCATTTTTATGAGCTCTTTTTAGAGCATCATTTACAATAGTCCCCCCTATAATGCTTGTAATTCTAAGCTGATCTCCACCAGTAAAAAATATTAATGAAGCTTTATCTATAAGATTCGCATTCTCTTTTCTATATGCCTGCCTTCTTTCGCTTATATCTAAAACCTCTATATTTTTAACTCCAAGTTCAGTAAAAACTTCCTCATATCTTGCTGCTGCTTCTTTAGGATATTCTGTGGCTATTGTTGCAACAAGAAGCATATCCTTATCTCTATCAATAACATTACATACTTTTTTTAATATCTCTTTTCTTCCTTTTTTATCTTCTGCTCCTCCAATTATGATTAAATTTCCACTTAAATTTTCTTCCAAATTTATCACCTCATATCATGCAATAACTATTATTTCCCTCTCACCAAAAATTTATTCAAAAAAGAGTTTTTTATATAAATATCGCTGATATATACTATTTTTATGTATAAAAATAGCCGCTAAAAAATAGCGGCTTCTATTCTTACATAAAATTATTACAATTTTACTCTTCCTGGAATTATTATTTTTTGTCCTATATATATTTTATTTTCATCTGCTATATCATTCACTTTGAGTATGCTATCTACTGTTGTATTAAATTTTTTAGCAAGTCCCCATAAAGTATCATCTTTCCCAACAACATAAATTGTCATACTTGCTTTTTTAGATGGAATTTTATTTTCATCCTCATAAACATCAACAATAAATTCTTTATTAGTTTCATAATATACTTTTGCAACAATATTAGGTTCAATTTTAATCCCTATAGAATTTCCTTCTATAGATGCATCTACATCCTCAATATATGTTTTTAAAATAGCATGCATTTCATCTGTTGCTCCAGGAATTGAAACTGCTGAAGAAAATGGTATTTCAGCCTTTATACTCGATACAGGATTTTCTTCATCGTCTGTCTTATAAAACACCTCTGCATTAATAATTCCCTCAACAATTACTTTATCTGAAAGTACTTTTTTATCTGAAATTGATACTGATGCTTTTTCAGATATAATTTCTTCTGGCTTTAATGTATCCTCACCTAATTTTATATTATCCCTAACTGTTATCTGCTCGCTATTTATTCCTTGAAGAATACCAAATTCACACATTTCTCTTTTTACAGATATTACAGCATCAGGAGAATATGCATCATCTACTGCAGCTATTGTCTCTTCTGAAAAAACTTTTACTGTAGAAATTACATTAAATTCACAATTTATTATTCTCTTTTCTCCTAAATCATCTTCCTCAAGATTCATGTCTATATCCCGTACTTCAAAATCTGAACAAGCCATCATGTCTTCAGTTATTCCTTCGCATTCCTTATCTTTTGAAAGATATATATCATCTTCAGCTACCATTATATTTTTTGAGTCGCTTGTCCTATACACTACTTTTACGTAGCAATAGCATCCAATATATGCCTTATCTTGAGCAAGTTTTACTTCTCTTTTATGAAGAGAAAGACTGCAATGTATAATCTTCTCTGCCTGCTCCTTATCCATTCCTATTCTCATAATTGTTTTTCCAGGCATAGTGACTTCACCGCTGCACTTTATCTTATTTACTGTTTCAGTTTTTTTAAGTGTTTCAACATCGTAATCAGAATTAATATCTTTTACAAATTCAAAATTTTTGCTTTTATAAATTTCAAACTGCAATGTAAACAAAGAATCTATTGAAATTTTTCTTTCATTCATTATTGAACCGTTAATATCACTTTTTATAAAAAACGCTTCACATATAGTTTTATGTTCATCCTGTTTAAGATTTATACTGTTTGAAAAACTCTCTAAATAATTAACTGAATTTACAAGTATTCCATCTTCTTCAGCTAAATATACAACTGTATATCTCACTTTTCCTTCTATATTAATTTTATCCTTAGTTATTTCTTTTTTAGTTATTTCAGGCACTGCTGTAACACTTAATATTTTATAAACATCTGGATGAGTATCTGGAATTAAATATTCATCTTTTATCGGAATATCAATTTTATCCTCTCTAATAAGTTGTTCAAATTCTGCATTCTCTTTTACTAAATCCAACTCAGACATTATATTTCTGCCTCCTCATTTTAATTCTACTATCTATATATATAGAATCAAATGATCTTTTATTCCTTGAGGCTTCATATATTTTATTCTATTTTTCTACTATTTTATACATTAAATATCATTTATTTCTTTTTTATTGACATTTTTTTTAATTAGACGTATTATATATTTGGTTATTAATTATATAACCTCTCATAAATTCTCAATACCCTTTTATACCCTTTTATACCATAGTTGAAAGATGGAAACCCGCCATCTTTCTTTTTTTATATATTTTTATTATAAAAAAAATAAACTTCGATATTTATCGAAGTTTATGCTGGAAAAACCAGCTGAACAGTTTTTGTCAAAACATCCGAATAACTATATGTTACTGTTCTTTTTATATCATCTTTTAATCTAATTACAAAAATACTAGGGTATACGCTCTCAATAATGCCATCATTTACTAATATTTTTTTTCTTCCTCCGTTAGCCTTTAATGTCACCATTTCTCCTACATGTCTTTCAATATCATTCTTTATTGAAGCTATCGTTCTGACCTTTTCCATGTGAACACCCTCTTTCAATTATATATTATACAAGAAGCATTGCATTCTGTCAAGTAAAACATTTATTTTATCATTATTTAATTATAATGTCAATGTTAGTATTTTTCAAAAAATGCTCTTCTAGTATTATTGTCTTCTATTATATTTTTTTTATTCAGTATATCTACTTCTTTTTATATATATACAGATTTTGGGTATCCTTCTCTATATTTGCCTCTTGTTTGCAATCCTCCAACCCCTTTTATGCCTGTTATAGTGTTCTCTATCACGTCTTTTATAGGGACTATCTTATCTACTCTCGTATAGGCTATCTTCTCACATACAAAAACAGGATCAAGGCAGTGAATAAGCACTCTATTAGGACTTGAAGCAAAATTTGCACCTACATCTAAAATTCTCTCATAACAGCTCTGGCATGCTCCTGCAAAAATAACAAGTTCATCATAACTTGAATTATAATCTCTTAAATTTTTTACAGATTCTAAATAATACTTTGAATTTCTATAATTTTTTAAATCTAAATAATCATCAGGTTTTTTTACAACACTATCATGACCAGTTAAAACTACTATATCAGGCTTTACTTCTTTAACTATAGAAACAACATTATCTGGCTGATCCTGCTCTGCAATCGTTACTCCTACTGCATCAAGGGAAAGCTGCTTGTATACCTTAAGACATGTCTCCATATACTCCTTGTCCCCATCAATATGAAGTATACGTCCTGGTCTTCCAAACATTAATTCGTTTTTTTCTTTGCTTGCCTTTACTTCTTTTCCTCCTCTAAAATCATTTCTATATGAAATTGCCTTTTTAATTGCATTATTAACTCTTTTATTTAAAATTTTCTCTTGAGCTGATGTTGAATAATCTTCAACCTTTATAAGATCATCTGCATCCGCATCTGCAATTATTCTAAGGCTTATTCCTTTTAAAACAATGCAGTCTTTTCCATTTTTAGTTTTTAAATCTATAATTTTAAATATTACATCTTTTCCATAAGATTTTCTAACCACTTTATCTCCTATATTCATTTATTTTTTCTCCTAAATCATTCTATAATTTATATTATGATTTTCATCTAAATTAGGTTAATAATCTTTTAACAATAAATTAAATAAAATAAGAAAGTTTCCGCAAATTACTGCGAAAACTTTCTTATTAACAATTCTGTGCATTGTTTCTCCGTTCTTTAATCTTTCTATTCTTTGACATAAATTTTTTTGAATTCTTTTAAAAATTCCAAATAATTTTCCTTTTCATCTACTATTTTTTGAAGTTTTAATGAAAATGTGTTTTGTGCCCAATTAACTTCATTATAATAATATCTGTTTGCAAGCCTCCAGTACCTTTGTGGAAATTCTAAGTACGCAAAAAGAACTCTATATTCTTCATTTTTAAGTTCAGATACTGAATTGTAAGAATCTAATATAGCTTTTGCATACTCTATATTCCAATCTACTCTTTTTAAAACTTTTGTAATAAAATTACTTATATCAAAAGTTCTTATCTCTCTTTTGCAATAATCAAAATCAATTATACTTATGTCTTTTTTATCATTTAAAATTATATTATGATATGTGTAATCATGATGACAGAATGTTTTATTATTTTCAGCCTTCATACATAACTCATAATACTCAGATTTATTGAGTTCTAAAAGTGCATTTTTCCCAAGTTCCTTATAAAATTCCAAAGAATTAATATACTTAACATCAAAATCATTTTTTATGTTTTTCTTTCGTGCCATGTCCCTCATCTTATCAAATGATTTTATTCTTTTTTCCATAAGATGAGGCCAACGTCCAAGATCACTCTTAAGTTTTGAATTCTCAGGAGGATCATATCCTTTTGATGCCTCATGCATTTTTGCAAGTGCTACAGATGCAAGTTTTACCTCTTCTATATTATGAAAGTCACATTCACATCCATCAAGCCATTCAGATAATGTATATAGATCTTCATTTACTAAAGCATATGGTTCTCCATGTATATTTAAATAATATTTATCTAAATTATCAAATCCATTTTTTACAAGATGGTCTTTAGCTCCATATACAAATGCTAATTTTTGAGGTCCATAATTTATCTTCTTTAAGCACCTGTCACCTTTATTTGTTTTTAAATGATATACACCTTTATTTGCTTTCATTTGTTCAATCTTTATATCGAATTGTCTTTCAATTTCAATTTCTCTCATCATTTCCCTCACCTCCTGTATATTTATATGTTAAACATACTTCTTTTATTAACATTTTTATACTGTTTTAATATAATAAATTAAGACAATTACTTAGAAAGGGTCACTAAATGAAAATAGGTATAGATGGAAGAGCTGCCAAATGGTATCGCGGCACTGGAATTGGTACTTATACTCATGAACTTATAAAAAGTCTCAGCAACACTGATTCTATCAATAATTATTCAATTTTTATGCCTGATTGCGAATTGAAAAACACTCTGTCTGATAACTTTAAAATAAATTATGTTGATACTGATTACTCAAATAACTTTTGGGATGAAGTAAACGTTCCTAATATTTTGAATAACTCAGACATCGATCTTTATCATGTTCCCCAAAATGGAGTGGGACTTTCAGAATACGTCAAATGCAAAAAGGTTATAACTCTTCATGATATAATACCACTTAGAATGCCTGAAACTGTAAGTGACAGATATCTTCGAATTTTTAATAACGAACTTCCAAAAACTCTTCAAATATGTGATGGAATTATTACTGTTTCTGAATTTTCAAAAAATGATATATCAAAACAATTTAATATTCCAGAAGATAAAATTTTTGTAACTCATCTTGCTGCTGAAGATTTATATACTCCTCTCAGTAAATGTGGATCAAAAAAAGAAATAACTAAAAAATATGGCATTGAAGAAGATTTTATACTTTACGTAGGTGGATTTAGTCCAAGAAAAAATATAATAGGACTTATTGAATCTTATTCACTTCTCCCTAATAATTTAAAAAATAAATATAAACTAGTTATCATAGGCAAAAAGGGAAAATCATATTCAAAATATAAAAAAAGAACTGAAGATCTTAGTATAAGCGAAAATGTAATATTTACAGATTTTATTCCTTTACATGATATGCCGTTATTTTATAATGCTGCTGAAGTACTTGTATATCCATCATTTTATGAAGGATTTGGGCTGCCACCAATTGAAGCAATGGCATGTGGTACACCTGTTATAACATCAAATGTAACATCGTTAAAAGAAATCTGTCAAGGTTCTGCAATACTTGTTAATCCAGAAGATATCGATATGCTTTCAAAAAATATAGAAAGAGTTCTTACAAACAGTCTTTTAAGACTCACTCTTGTAAGAAAAAGTCTTGAAAAAAGCAGAGAATTTTCTTGGAATAAAACAGCCTTAAAAACAATAAATGCATATAGAAAAATTTTATCATAATTGAAAGAGCTGACACAAAAATATATTAGTGCCAGCTCTTTTTGTTATATTTCCTTTCTTAAAAAATCTAAAAACTGATATCTTAATTTATCGTTTTCAATCTTCATTTTTAACCTATCAAGATATATATTATAATCCCACATCTTTCTTCTAAAATAATAATCTAATGATATATTGTAAAAATCTTTTGGAAAATATAACAATCCATAAAGTACCTTTTTCTCTCTTAAATCAAGCTTTGAAACTGATTCATAAGATTGTAACACAGATTTCATTTTTTCAAAATCAAACCCCGCATTTTTTATAGTTTTTAAAATAAAATCTGCTACATCCATAACTCTTAGATCAATAGTCATAAAATCAAAATCAATAAGACTTACCCTATCGTTATTCACAATAAAATTTCTATATACAGTATCATTATGACAGACACATATCGTTTCCTTCTCCTGCCTCAAATCATTATAACTGCTATTTAATAAAAACCTAGAGGCTGCTATAACTTCGTCTAAATATTTATCTATATATCTAAAAAATAAATCATCAAATTCATTTTTATATTTAAATCTTGAAACCATATCTTTTATATATTTTAAATTCTTTACACATTGATCTATTTTAAAAAGAAATGATTTGTCAATAAAATTTTTATTATATTTTTTATTAATATATTCCATTATTCCTTTAGAGGATTTATGCATTTTTGCAAGAGATTTCGCACAAAGATCAACTTCGACAGGATTTGAAAAAGAAACCTCATGCCCTTTAAATATATCCATAACAACATACATATTTCCTTTATATTCTTTAAATACATTTCCATCTGGAAATTTATTAAACTCTATTATATCAGGATCAGTTTTCTTTATATACAAAAGGCACTCATTTATCATATTTATTTCATCAGAACTTTTTTCAATTTTCTTTAATATTTTTTTACCATTTTTAGTAGAAATGACAAATACTTTTCTAAGTGGAATAATATCATCTACTTTAATATTAATACTATCAAAAAAATTTTTATCAAGATCATAGCCACATAAATATTTCTGTTCAATGTATTTATTTTTTACCACTTATATTCCCCTTTATATATTAATATATAAATAAATCTTTTTTTTCTTCATATGCAGCTGCCTTTTTAAGTTTTTTTAAAGTTTCATCAAATGTTTTTCTGCTTTTATTATCTGAATACCTTTCCCATTGTTTTAAAAACTCTTTTGGATAAAACATCATACCCTTTAAATACTTAATAGTATCAAATGAAAGATGTGATTTAAATGCAAAATATTTAATTAAATCTTCTATATCTCCTTTATATCCCCTTTTCTGAAGCCTTTTTATATATCCAAGTAAATCCTCTTCAACAAGATTATAGCAAATTGATTTTAAATAATATATCACTAATTTTTCTCCATCTTTCACTAAATTTGTCTCATCACATTTTACAAGGCAGATTTCGTTTCTATTCATACTTCTTTTTATTATATCCAGATATCCATTATTATATATATACCTTATAGCTTCATTTCCCTGATTAAGCATATTCATTCCCTCTGATATAAGATATATATCTACACAATTTTTTATAGGATTTGAATAAATATTATTATAATACCTCTCAAGTTTTTTAAGCTGCATTTTATATCTTTCAATTTCTTTTCCGATTACACTTTGCAGACCATCTATGCTGTCAAATGAACATGATTTTGCTTTTTTATGAAATGAGGTAATTAAATCAATCTGCCTGTAAATAAATTCTTCATCAATATCAGAAACTTTTTGAAAAGGATTATCTGATATTTCTATTCCTGCACATTTAAGTTTCAATTTAACACTTTCACAGCTCAAAATTTTACCTCCAATCTAAAAATAGCCATCAATGAAATTTTCCCTTTCATCACAATCTTCAAGATATTTTATAAGTTTTTGATAAAAAAAGTCTTCTCCCCATGGTTGCATTTCCCAATATACCTGAAGTCCTATCTGCCAAAAGCTCTGAGGGAATCTCATAAATTCACGCATTATCGGTACTTCATAATCTTCTATCGCTAAATTTTTACTATACGAAGTTATTATTAAATCTGCTATATTTGAGCACCATTTTCCATTTTTCATGGTTCGTATTAAAAGTGAACATAGATCATGAAGATGTGTATCTAAAATGCAATAATCAAAATCAATTATATTTATATTTGAATCTTTATCTATAAGAATATTATGATGAGCAAAGTCATGATGACAAAATCCTCTTTTAAAAACTTCTTTTTCCATGGCTTTTACATAAAAATTTTCTTTTAATCCTTTAATACTATTCTCTGCTCTCTCTATTTCCTTTCCTGCGTATTTAAGATACAATTTATCAAACTTGTTTTTTTGTGCTTTTTCATCTATTCTTTCTAAAAAATTTGAAATTTCATTCTTTCTATCATTAAAATTTTGTTCCCATCTAAACCAATAGATTCTAGGACTCATATCAGATGATATATTAAAATTTCTACTTTTCAAATGAAGTTCTGAAAGCTTCTCAGAAATATATTCAAGTTCTACAGGATTACTGAAATTACTTTCTCTTGCTTTAAGCCATTTTGTTAGATAAACACATTTTTTATCAATAACACCAAAATACCTGTCTTCTTTATCTTTTATTATTTCAGGTACAGAAAAGAAATTATTTTTTCTTAAATGTATAATTGCTGAAACTATAAATAACGTATGCTCATACGTATACTCATTAACCTTAAGGCAGTAAGATTTACCATCACTTTTTATCATATAGCTTCCTTTAACTTTTATAATTTCTTGGCACTTTATATCATACTTTGATTCAACATATTCTTTTATAGAAATACTGCTTAAAGTATTGTCCATAATCCACTCCTATCGTAATTCTTTTAAATATTATATGTATATAAATATTTTATTGTGATTTTTATTTAATAAAGACACACTTTTCAAAAAAAATAATATTCTATTTATATAGTTATAAATAAGGAGACTCTATATGAAAATTGCCATAGATACTCGTGGTGCTACTTTATATCATGGTACTGGAATAGGAACGTATACTGAAAATATTATAAATGAATTTTTAAAAATCTCACGCTTAAATGAATTTTATTTATTTTGTTGTGGCAATTTTAATAAAAACTTTATAAGCAAGAATAGTCACATAATATATTCATCTGGTAAAAAGAGTACTTTTTATAATAATTTTTATATACCTGATAAAATATTTAGAAATAACATAGATATATATCATATACCTCAAAACGGAATAGGACTTAATAAATGTAAGAATGCAAAAAATGTAGTTACTATTCATGATTTAATACCTTATATCATGCCTGAAACTGTAGGAAGCGGATACTTAAAAAAATTTTTAGAAGATATGCCTCATATAATAGCAGATGCAGATGGAATATTAACAGTATCAGAATACTCAAAAAAAGATATCCTCAAATATTTTAGCTTTTATCCTGAAAATAAAATATTCGTTACACCTCTTGCTGCTTCAAAAAATTATGTTCCACTAAATAAAAAATATTGCAAAAAATTTGTAGAAAACAAATTTAATGTTCCTGCGCCATACATACTTTATATAGGCGGATTTAGTCCAAGGAAGAATGTTATTGGTCTTATAAACGCATTTAAACACATTTATAAAGATTTAAATGCTAATTATAAATTATTAATTTGTGGTTCTCTTAAAGATGAGGGCCTAAGGCTTTATAATTATGTAAAAGAAATAAATATGGATAAAAATATTATTTTTACAGGTTTTATAGAAGATGATTTGCTTCCAATTTTATATAATAGTGCTGATACATTTGTATATCCATCTCTTTATGAAGGCTTTGGTCTTCCTCCACTTGAGGCTATGAGTTGTAAAACAGCAGTTATTACATCTAATGTTACATCTATTCCAGAAGTAACTAGTGATTCAGCAATTCTTATAAATCCTCTAAAAGAAAATGAATTAGAGGAAGCTCTTTTAAAGACATTAAATGATTCTTTATTTCGAATGTCTCTTGCGGAAAAAGGATATCAAAGAAGTCTTAATTTCACATGGGAAAAAACCGCGCAAAAAACATTATCTGCTTATAAAAAAATATTAGAAGAATAAAAGCAGAAAAGCTTCTGTATTTTTACAAGAAGCTTTTCTGCTTTACAATAAATTTTATATTATTTTTGATAATTTTTATTTCGTATAGAAATATATTTTTTATACGAATTAAATTCTGGTGTTTTTTCTTCTACGTTAGCTAAAAGAAGAAATGGACTTTGACCATTAAAGTTATTCACTTTTTCTTCTATTTCTTTTGATTTATAACACGACTGAAAACTCGAGAAAAATTCGCCTTTTTTTATATAGTCTACTGCAATAGAATTATCTGTAACTAAAAATGTTGTGAATTTTTCTATAAGCTTATTGTTTGAATTATTTAAAAGTAAAAGATTGCTTCCCTCAGAGGCAAAATTTTTATTTTCTCCAACATTTAAAGTTGGAACTTTTATCGCTACATAATTCTCGCTATCTTCTAATTTCGATATTTCTTTAACAGCATTAATAGATCCAATTCTCGCTATATATTTATCATTTTTGTTCCATGTAAGTACATTAGAATCTTTAAGCTCATTAAATTTTGTATCTAGTAAAATTTTTATTTGATCCTCATCTAGATTATCATTATATGTATAAACATATTCCATTAAAAGAAGATCTAATAAATCATTATAATTCTGACCTGTACCACTTAATAATTTCACTTTTCCTTCACTTTTTTGATATACTTCTTGTCCAATTTTTATTATATCATCCCATTTATTTATATCTGACTGTGTATATCCATATTTACTAAGTAAACTTTCATTAATAAATAACGCTAGTGGTCTTGATGTTAATGGAATTTTTATAATATTTTGATTTTCTTCTTTTTGTAATCTATATTTCGAAAAATTACTTTTATATGGTTTTATATATTCATTTTCATCGGCCGAATATATATTTACATTTTCATATATTTTATTAAGTTTTGTATCATTTATTTGAACCATTGTATAATTTAAAGTATTATCTTTTATGATATCTTCTAAACTAGCTGTATCTGAAATCTTATCTATTTTTATATTAGTTCCTTGATTTTGTAACATAAATTTATCAGCTACATCTTGCATATACTCATACATATCGTCGTTTACAGCAATTGAGATACTTCCTTCTATCTTCTCTTTATCTGAATGTCTTAAAAAAAATATTGACATTATAATAATTATCATTAACGCTAAAAAAAATCCTATAATTTTGATTTTTTTATTCATACTGACACCTCTAAGTTAAAAAATTTATAAATTAAGTATACCATAAAATAAATATTTTTATTTAAAATAAGTAGTGACGGATAAGAAATCCTTATCCGTCACTTAGCCTAAATGTTTAAAACATATCTTTATTAATGTTTTAATCTCATCTTCTGTTTTAATTGCAACTATTGCATCCAGGTTCGCCTATACAACATCCTTCATAGCATTCTGCTTCAATTTCTTCATATTTGATACAAATTGAATCTTTATATATCTTAAGCATATATCTTTGATTAGGACATAAAGGTCCAAGCAAAAACTGGCCAAATTCGTCTGTAAAAGTATGAGTTAATGGTATAATTCCTCTTCCACAATCTGATACCTTTAATAATTTAACTACTGCATCTGCAACAGGTTCCATGTCTTCATCTACTACAGTTCCATAAATTGCACTTCTAGTCTCTTTGCAGATCTTAACAACAGCATCAATCTGTTGATTTTCTTTTGGGCAAATAGAACATACACTTACTCTTCCGCTCATTATTTTTCCCTCCAATGTGTTTTATACTATAAAATATGAAAAAATAACAAGTTTTGTTCATGATATTAATTTTATATTCTAAAAGTTAACTGATATATCTATATTTTTCCCATCTCTGACTACTGTTAAAGACATTGACTCACCTGAAGTTTTTTCATTGAGCATTTCTTTAAGTTCTGTACTCTTAGTAACATTTTTACCATCACATTCAACAATTACATCTCCAACTTGAAGTCCACTTTTTTCTGCCACTGAAAATTCATTTACCTTTAAAACATATACGCCTTCAGGTAAATCATATTGCTTAGCAGTATCACTATCTATATCACGTATACTTACTCCTAATGTAACCATCTGTTTTGATAATGAATCAATTTTTTCTTTTACTTCATTTATAGGAATTGCAAAACCTAATCCTTCAACTGATGCAGATGATGTAGTCTGAGAACCAAGCTTCATTGAATTAATTCCTATTACCTGTCCTTTTGTGTTGACTAAAGGTCCTCCACTATTACCAGGATTTATTGCAGCATCAGTCTGTATAAGATTAACGCTAGTACCATTTTCTGTTTCTATAGTTCTATTGTTTCCGCTTATAACACCTTTTGTAAGTGTTTGTGCAAAGTTTTTCGAAAGTGGAGTTCCTATTGCTATAACTTCTGCTCCAGGATAAATCGCATCTGAATCTCCAAGTTCAGCTACTGCAGGAACTTTTGAACTATCACTTAGTTTTATCATTGCTATATCCTTCTCTGAATCGTAATTAACAACTGTAGCTTTATCTTCAGTTCCATCACTTAATGTAACTGTAACTTCCTTTGCTCCTGAAATTACATGATAATTTGTAAGAATATAACCATCTTGATTTATAATAAAGCCTGAACCCATGCCTTCAACTTCTTGTTGACCAAACATACTATCTGTAAGGCTTTTAGTTGATACAATTACTACTGCTGGTGCAACTTTATTAAACGCATCTGTTGCTGACATCGCATTGTCTTCACTCTCTGTAAAAGACTGTGGTACATATGTTAAATTATTATTTGTAGTTAAGTTTAACTTATTCTGTTTAACCATATAATATGTACCATAACTTCCAGCAGCACCTGAAAGAAGTGATATTACAACTATAATTGCTACTTTTCCTAAAAACTTTGAAAATCCTTTACTCTTATTATTCCCTTTATTCTTAGGCTCTTCATAAAAATTTCCCCATACTGGTTGATCATTATTATTATTATTAACTGGTGATGAATCAACATCAATGTAATCATTATTATTCATTCAAATACCTCCAATACTTAATTCATTTATTATCTAAAGTATATAATCGTTATATGTCAAACCAATGTCAAAATATTTTATTTTATGAATTTTTCCTAAGTTCTTTCAAAATCTGTTTTGAAACTGAATTTATCGCATCAACAACATCATCTTCATAAGATTTTGAAGAAAGCTCATCTGTTTTTTCTATATTATTTACTTTTAAATTTTCAGGATCAGTAAGTTTCTCTAATGATTCTGATTGTTCATCTGTAAGTATATAAACAGGCTTTCCTTTTAAAACTCCTTCATTTTGGCTATCAGAATCTGCATCACACAAAGCCTTATATTCATTTGCAACTGCTTGCCTGTACTTCTTAGTGTTTTCAAATGCACTAAATTCAGCAAGAGGTACTTCACTTAGAGTGCTCTTATAAGCTGTGTTATCCTGAACAGACAAATTAAAGTCATTAATTATATGTGTAAGATAGATATTGGAAGCACATTCTTCAATTTTTGCTCTTAAATATTTCTTCTTATATTCTTTTTTTATAGAATCTTCTTTAAGTGATTTTTCATTAATTGGATTAATTAAAACCATTCCTCCTACTTCATCAGGATATTCATTTGCAAAATTAGTACCTACAAGACTTCCATATCCTTCACCTACGATTATGTATGGTTTGGATACTCCAGATTTCTTTAATATAGTTTTAAGTCTCATTGCTTGCTCTTTAGGAGTTAGTTTATCTCCTCCATCATTATATCCGTATCCCTGTCTATTATATGTAAATATAGAAATATCTTTATTTTCCTTTAGTTTATCAATAATACCATTCCACTGATACATTGTAGTTCCTATACATCCATCTAAAATTACAGTAACGCTTCCTTTTCCTTTATAATTATATTCATTTTTCTTCCCATCAATACGAATATATTTATAATCAGATTTAAATTTAGTATTATTTATAAAATCAGTCCCAATTTGAAGCACAACTCCAATAGATAAAATTACTGCAATTATAATAAGAATAAATTTTAATACCTTAAAAACACTTACTTTTTCTTTAGGAACTTTATATATACCATTAGAATTTCTCAATAATTTCATTTCTTGCTCCCATCAAAAATATTTATATTTCACCAAGTTTTAGATTAGGTTTTGCATTTATATCTAGATCTGATACATAGCCTTTAATATAATTAAAATATGCAGCGCTTCCGATCATAGCGGCATTATCTGTACATAAAATAGGTTCTGGGAAGAGTATTTTTATTCCTTTTTCTTCTCCTTCACTAAGAAGTTCATGACGAAGATGAGAATTTGATGCTACTCCTCCTGCTACTGCTATTTTATCTACATTTCTTTTTTCGCATGTTAAAAAAACATTATTTCTTAAAACATCTATAACTGCTTTTTGAAATGATGATGCAACATCTGCTTTATTTATTTCTATATTCTTCATTTTTGCACTATTTATATAATTTAAAACAGCTGATTTTAATCCACTAAAAGAAAAATCTAAACTGTCATCGTGAAACTTTGCCCTTGGAAAATTAAAAGCTTTATCGTTTCCTTCATTAGATATTTTATCTATCTTAGGTCCTCCAGGATAACCGAGTCCAATTGCTCTTGCAACTTTATCAAATGCTTCTCCAGCTGCATCGTCTCGTGTTTCTCCAATTATTTCAAATTCAGTATAGTCTTTTACATAAACTATAAAAGTATGCCCTCCTGATACTACAAGTGAAACAAATGGTGGCTTAAGCTCCTTATACTGAATAAAGTTTGCACTTATATGTCCCTGAATATGATTTACACCTACAAGAGGCTTTCCAGATGAAAGTGCCAAACCTTTTGCATACTGAAGACCAACAAGAAGTGCTCCAACAAGTCCTGGTCCATACGTAACACCTATCGCATCTATTTCATCAATCGTTAATGAAGCTTCTTTTAAAGCCTGTTTAACTACTTTATCAACAACTTCTATATGCATTCTTGAAGCAACTTCAGGAACTACTCCTCCAAATTTAGTATGAGTTTCTATCTGTGATGAAATTACATTTGACAGAACTTCTCTGCCATTTACAACTACTGCCGCTGCTGTTTCATCACAACTTGATTCAATCGCTAATATTACTTTTCTATCCATTACAAATACCTCTATTTTTGTATATTATCACAATACTATTTTATCATAAGATTGCCTAAAATAGTATTATACTATATACTAAAATTAATATTTAAAATTTATTAAACTTTTAAGAGGAGATATTATAATTGTGCACATATGCAAAAATAATAGTAGATGGTTCACCACTTACAAAATCTAATTTCAAACTTCATAATAAAAATGGACGTGCAATTTTACCCACATCATCTGGTTCTTCTAATGACAGATATGCTGTATACGAAGAAAAAATTGCTTATATGGCACGAGCTCAAAATCCAAATATTATATTAGATGAAAGTCTTATAGCAATTCTTCATGTATATTATAAAAGTGAAAAAAGACATCCAGATACAATAAACATTACTAAAAGTATCTTCGATGGAATTGAAAAAAGCGGACTTATAGTAAACGATGCTCAAATTACAAAAATATATACAGAAGAACATTTTGATAAAATAAATCCACGATTTGAACTTTTCTTATATCCAGAAAGCAAATTTAATATCAGTATAGACATAACTAATAAAAAAATAAAAGCATCACCTAAAATATATTTTCCAAATACTAAAAATATATTACATAAAATCAATAAAAAAGCTAAAGAAACTGAACCTATTATTATAGATTCCAATACCTGTTCAGTTTGTGGCAAAAAGATACAAAATGATGATTATGTATCTACAGATAAAGGTAAGAAAAAAATATGTAGAAAATGTTTTTCAAAATTATTTTAAAAGAAGGTTATTTAATTGAATAAAATAAATACAATCTTTATTGGTGACAGCCTTACATATGGATATGGTGTAGATAAAAAATCATGCTGGGTTTATAAGCTTTCAAAAGAACTTAATATATCTTATTTAAATAAAGGATTAAATGGAGATACTACCTCTTCAATGCTTGAACGATACTATGAAGATGTAGTAATTTATAATCCTAAATATGTATTTATAATGGGCGGAAGTAATGATCTTTTATGTATGAGAAGTTCAAGTTCTATCATAGAAAACATATCGCTTATGATAAAAGACAGCATAAATAAAAGCAATATATTAATAGGAATACCACCTTGCATAGTAAGTGAGATGGCTTTTAATTTATTTTCTCCATCTTCATCATATAAATATGCAGAAAAAGAATTAATTGTACTTAGAAAAAAATTAATAGAACTGTGCATAAAATATAAAATAAAATATATAGATTTTTATGAAGAAACAAAAAATAAAAAAGAATTATTTTTAGATGGAATCCATCTTACAAAAGAAGGTCATAATATATTGTATAAAAAGGCATTAAAAGCCTTTTTATAAACTGTTTTTTATATACATAGAAGCTTTTTCTCCACATAAAAAATTATTTTCTTCATTAGTTTTAAACATATTCTCTGAATCTATTATATTTCCACATGCAAAAAATCCAGGAATCGAAGTTTTAAAATCATTTACAATTATATCTTTTGTCTTTTCATTTACTTTTATTCCAATTTTTTCAGCAAGCTCGCTCATGCCTCTAAATACACCTGATAAAATAAGTGAATCACATTCTATTTCTTTTATTTCATTATTTTCTATATTTCTTATTTCTACTTTTGATACTCTCACATCTCCAAAAATTTCTGTAATTTCAGCTCTTTCTATTATTGGTATTTTAAAATCTTCAACTATACTTAAAATATCTTTATCTTTTTCCTTAGATAATTTTCTTCTAAATATAAGACTTTTTACATGTCCGCCTTCAAGTATTATCCTTCTTGCAAGTATTGCAGAATAAAGATCTTTTCCTGTAATAATTGTATCATTTCCAATAAAATATCCTTCAATAGTTATCATTCTGTGAGCTTCACCTATAGTTGCTACACCTGTAATACCTTTTATAGGCATCATAACATTCGGTTCATACTTTTCTTTTGCACCCATTGCCATAATTATTGCAGCTCCTTTAACAGACTGAACCCCAGATATAGAGTTAACATATGTAATTTTATGATCAAAACAAATATCTATAACTTTTGTATTTTCTTTTATTTCTATGTTAAATTTATAAAGTTTGTCTCTTAAATAATCTACATATTCAGGTCCTGTTACTTCATATCCAAATACTTTTTCTCCATATGAATTATCAATAAATTCATTCATAATTCCACCATAACAGTCCTGTTCAAGTATTAATATATCTTTAATTCCATTTTCTGCAGCTTCCACTGCTGCTGCCATACCGGCAACACCTGCTCCTAGAATAATAAGCTCATAATTTTGCATTTTATACCTCCAAATAATAAAATCTCTTCTATTTTATTAATTATATTATAGTTGTTTTACCTTTATTTTGTAAATTTATTTTGCTCAATTATTAAAAATGATAAAGTATTTTGGTATAATATAGTTAGAAATCAAGAAGAGGTGATAATCATGAATCTATTCCGTTTAAGTTTATATTTTATTTGTGCAATTATTTTTCTTATATCGGTAATTCTCGTTGCGCTCTCAATAAAATGGAAAAACAGAACATTTCGCATAATTTCTATTTTTATTCTTTTTTCTTCTTTTGTACTGGCTGGTGCTGGAATTGGTTCAGAATTTATATTTAATAAATACATCAAACCAAATATTGAAAAAAAACAGACAATTCAGCATGAAGAAACTGCAACAATTTCTGATCCTTCAGTAGATGATTTAAAATGTTCTTATAAAATTTTGGGATCAGATAATCAATATAAAAAAAATGCAGAAGTTACAATAAAAAATAATACAGACTCAATATTTACAGGAAATATAAAGCTCGACTTTTTAGATAATGACGGAAGTACTGTTACATCTATTACATTACCTGTAACTAACCTTATTCCAAATAAATCATCTAAAAATAATGCTATAGTAGATAAATCATCGTCAAAAATAAAATACACTTTCACAGGAGATTTTATAGATGCTGATGAGAATTCATTAAAAAATTACTATGAGATATCTAATATATCAGCTTCAGACAATTACTTAAGATTTGACATAGTAACATCTGATACTTCAGATAAAAATTTAAATAGAATATCTAATGAATTTAAATCAAAATATAATCAGACTTTATGTAACAGTTTTATATTATATTTTTATAAAAATGCCGATAAAAGCAAAAATAATCTTAATAATTCAATAGCAGATTTCTATTGTGATAATACTTCAAGTAAATCACTATTATCTAAATATAACTAGATAAAAGATTCTAAACTTATTTTATGGTTTAGAATCTTAATTTATTTTTCATATTTACTTTATTGTTTTATTTTATATTTTATATATAATAGTATTGTTGTATATAATAAAAATGAGGTGAATATATGAATAAATTTATAGCCAAACTACAATATACTCTAAAGAATAAAGATACTATAATCGATATTCTTATGATTATACTTCCTGTAATATGTCTTGTTTATAAAGGGGTTATTCTTCAAGGTTTTATTACAAATAAAGATCCATATGGTTTCAATTTTGGAGCTGGATATATTTCGGCTTCTCCGTTTTTTAAATATTACATATTCTTTTCTGCAATATTTATAAGTTTCTCTTTTCTATTTAAGAGAAGAGGACGAGCTATTTACTTGTTAATTACGAATTTTTTTGTTACGCTTTTGTATCTTCTTGATATATGGTACTACAGAGGATTTTTAACAGTTCCATCTGCAAGGATTTTAACTCAAACTGCAAATCTTGATAATATGGGAGGAAGCATACTCTCAATGACAAGTCCTTTGGATGTTCTCTTTATAGTAGATTTTATTCTATTAGTACTTTTAGTAATAATTTTTAGAAAGAATATCTTTGTAAAAAAATGTAGAAGTATTATTTCTTTTGTAACTATCTTAGTAATTTCATTAGCAGTAATTCTATATATACCATTTAAAGTTAATGTTTTACATATGCAAAACGTTAGTGGATCTTACGTATTCTCAAATTATGATCCGACTAATACAGAACGATATTTTTCAGCTATAGGATATCATATAAATGATATATATACAGTTTACAAAGATTCAAAACCTTATGCAATGACTGATGAGGATAAAGCTTACGTTAAAACATATTTTGAATATAAAAATGAAAACCTTGAACATAATGAATATTTTGGAAAAGCTGAAGGGAAAAATATACTTTATATTCAAGTTGAATCTTTAGAAAATTTTGTTATAAATCAGAAGATAGACGGTCAAGAAATAACTCCAGTACTTAATAGTCTTTTAAATTCAAGTTACTATTTTCCTAATACATTTGAACAGGTAAATGAAGGAACAAGTGCTGATTGTGATCTTATGGTAAATACATCAATGCTTCCATTAAGACGAGGTGGAACATTCTTTAGATATCCAGATACAGATTACAACTCGATGCCTAAAATATTAAAGAAATACGGCTATCAAACTAACGTTATACATCCTGATAAAGGTTCATTTTGGAATTATCAGGCAGGATTAACAGGTGGAATTGACTTTGAGAATTTCTATGATTCTCATTCACTTGACACAACTGATCAGATTGGTCTTGGAATAAGTGATGAAAGCTATTTTAATCAGGTTGAGCCTATGATTAAAAATTTCAAAGAACCTTTCTATACAATGACAATTACACTTACAAGCCATGGTCCATTTGATTTACCTCAAGATTTAAGAGAACTTAAATTGAATAGTGAATTAGATAATAGCGAACTTGGTGGATACTTCCAGAGTATTCATTATACAGATAAACAGATTGGAAATTTCTTAGATAAACTTAAAGAAGATGGACTTTTAGATAATACTATTGTTGCTATAATGGGAGACCATACAGGTGTTCATAAATACTATAACAGCAGTATTGAAAATTTATCAAATAAAGAAGACTGGTTTATGTTTAATGGAAATCCTACAATGCCTTTTATAATTTATGATTCTTCTCTTAATAAAAAAGTACAAATAGACAATTATTGTGGAGAAATAGATGTGATGCCTACTCTTTTATATCTTATTGGTGTAGACGATGATGATTATCAAAATACATGTCTTGGAAGAAACATGTTAAATACTAATAAATCATATGCTATTCTTACAAACGGTGAATTAAGAGGCGGAGATGATTTATCAGGTAAAGAAAAAGAGGTATATAAAAATTCTCTTGAAATGTCCGATAAAATGATTCGTGCAAATTATATACCAGAACATTAAATATTAAAATAAAAGCAGATGTTTTAGAAAAACGAAATTTCTAAAACATCTGCTTTTTTATTTAAATACTATTTTAATAATAATCTTTCTATTTTTTTTATATTACCATCTAAAATATTAAATTTACTATAAAGTTTTCCTTTAACTTTAGGTGAAATATTTGTTTCAATATAAAGAGAATCTATTCCAGCCTTATATGATCCTTCTATATCAGACATATAATCATTTCCTATCATTATACTTTCACTCTTTTTTAAATTATATCTTTTTATTATAATATCATAAAAGTTTGCAGATGGTTTTCTTATTCCTTCATCTGAAGATAATACTATTCCATCAAAAAGATCATATATTCCAAGCATTTTCATTTCAGGTACTGTAAAAATATGCTGTGCATTCGATAAAAGATAAATATTTTTTTCCTTTTCTCTAAGCTTTTCAAATAAATCCAAAACTCCATTATACAATTTTATATATTGGGTAGATGTTATTCTAAAAAATTGACCTGTATATATACATAAGTCATCATCTGCTTTTATACCTTTTTTATTATAAAGAATTCTAAAAACATTTAATATATCTATTTCATAATTTTTAATGTTCTTATTTTTTTCTATTTCATTACTACATATTTTTTTATACTCTTCTTTTATTTCTAAAGGTTTGTAAAAAGCACCCTGAAAGCTATAAAATTCTGAAAGTTTTATCCATAGTTCTTCTTTTCCCTCATCTGTATTTAAATCTACAAGCGTTCCATATAGATCAAATATATAATTTTGGTACATTTTTTATCCCCCTAAAACATTTTATTGACTTTTATTTTCCTGCTACTGATAAGCCCTCTACTATAACAGAAGGACTTCCAATACTACTCATTGGAAATTTAAGATCATTTCCAATATCAGTTATATTCTTTAAAAAGTCAAAGAAGTTTCCAGCAACTGTTATCTGTTGGACAGGTCTTCCCTTTTTTCCGTGACTTACTACAAATCCCTTAGCTGCAAGAGAAAATTCTCCAGTAATTGCATTTGCACCCGAGTGTAGTCCATTAAATTCTGTAATAATAAGTCCATTATCTATTTCTTTTAGTAATTGATCAAATCCCTTATTTCCTTTTTTTATATACATGTTTGAAGGTGATATTCCTATAGTTGATGCATAAGAAGATTTAAATCCATTACCTGTTGATTTAACATTCGCTTTGCTCGCAGTTTTTAAATTATATAAAAATGTTTTTAATGTTCCATTTTTTATAATTTCTTTACTAAAAGTAGCAACTCCTTCATCATCAAAAGGTGTAGATGAAAGTCCTCCTTCTAAATGAGGATCATCAACTAAAGTTACTATATTAGATGCTACTTTTTCTCCTTCTTTATCTTTTAAAAGTGATAATCCCTTTTGAACATTTTCAGAATTAAATACTGAGCAAAATGTTGAGAGAAGAGAAGACATTGCTTCATTATTAACAATTATCTTATACTTTGAAGAAGGAACACTTTTTCCACCAATTCTAGATAATGCATCATTAACAGCTTCCTTAGCAACTTCTTTGGGATCTATTTTTTCTATATCATCTTCTATTCTATACCCAATTCCATCAAATTTATCTTTTCCATCAGATACTATTGGTATTACATATGCACTTAATGAATTATCTCTATTTTTTAAATTAAGTCCTTTAGAATTAATTATTCCATAAGATGCTTTTCCATATCCTGCTGTGCATCCTCCAAAACTAACAATTTTATCAGATAATTTTCTACATTCTTTTTCCATATTAATTGCAAGAGAAATAAGCTTATCAGAATGTATTTCATCTAATGAATCATTGTAAGTATTAAGTTTTTTATATTCCTTGTCACCTTCATAAATAAACTGTTTATCTTCGTTCTCTATTGCTAGTGCAGCACTTTTTGCATTTTTTATAAGCATATCTATTGCAGCATCATCTGCTATTTCTGTATATGAATATCCCATTTTACCATTTATTTTACCTCTAAATGAAAGTCCAAAACTCTTATTCATTTTGTACTTTTCTACTTCACCTTCATATACATTTATACTCATACTTTCGCTGTCCATATAATAAACTTCGTATTCATTAAATCCATTTTCAATTGCTTTTTTAAATAATTTTTTAGTAAAAAGTTCTAGTTCCATTCTACTTACCTCCTACAGTCATATCTCTTACTCTAATCATAGGCTGACCCACATTAGCTGGTATATTACCTGAAGAAGCTCCACATACTCCTTGTGCAAGTTCTAGGTTATCCGAAACCATATCTATATTCAAAAGTACTTCACTGCCTTTACCTATGAGGCTTGCTCCTCTTACAGGTTCACTAATAACTCCATTTCTTACTAAATATCCTTCAGAAACTGCAAAATTAAATTCTCCTGTTACAGGATTTACAGAACCTCCTCCAAGTTTTCTTGCATAAAGGCCTTCTGATATTGATTTAATTATATCTTCCTTTTTATCTTTTCCTTTAGCTATATACGTGTTAGTCATTCTTGATGTAGGCGCATACTTATAACTTTGTCTTCTTGAATTTCCAGTAGACTCAATGTTCATTCTACGCCCATTAAGTTTATCTACCATATAGCTTTTTAAAATTCCATCTTTAATCAAAATATTCTTTTGAGTTTCATGTCCTTCATCATCAACATTACTAGATCCCCAGGCATTTTTAATTGTTCCGTCATCAACTGCAGTAACTACAGATGATGCTATTTTCTGTCCTAACTTTCCAGCAAATACAGAATTTCCTTTAGCAACAGAACTTGCCTCTAATGCATGACCACATGCTTCATGAAATATTACTCCTCCAAAACCATTGTCCATTGCAACAGTCATATTACCAGCAGGGCATTCTCTTGCATTAATCATAGTATGTGCAGTTCTTGCTGCTTCTTTTCCTGCCTTTTCTGGATCTACTATATCAAACATTTCAATTCCCATTTGTCTTCCTGGAGCTTCAGTACCTGTTTGTTTTTCATTATCTTTAGTTGCTATAGCACTTACTCTTAATCTTGTAAGAACTCTTGTATCTTCAGTATAAAGCCCATCTGTATTGGCTATAAGTACATTCTGCTGACTGTCATTATATCCTGCTATAACCTGGCTAATATCATTACTATAATTCTTAGCCCCATTATATGCACTTTTTATAATATCTATCTTCTTATTGTATGCCACATCTTTAGGATAAAATAAAATAGGATGAATTGTCTGTATCTTTTTTTCGTTTATAATTATTGTTTTAGATATATCTCTAATTTCACCTAATGCTAAAGCTGCATCTTCAGCTACTCTTAGAAGACTTTCAAGGCTATTATTATTTGTATACGCATATACACTTTTCAAATTTTTAAATATTCTTATTCCTATTCCATATTTTCTGCCACCAATAGCATCTTCAACTTTACCATCAATAAATGAAATTGCATTACTTGTCTTATCATCTTCAAATATTTCTGCAAAATCTCCACCTGTTATAAGGCATTTAGATAGAACTTCTTTTACTACTTTTTTATTAAGCATATGAATCCTCCCTAAATCTATTTCTAATTCTATTTTATATCAATTTTAATTATATTTAATCACATTATAATAAATATTATACTATTGTACAATTATTGTATAGTCATAAAAGAATATCCGTTTTGCTTTAAATAGTCTATAATTCTTGGAAGCGCCTTATATGTTTCTTCTTTTCCCTCACTATCATGCATTAAAAAAACCACCTTTTCCTTTTCTGCTATCGAGTTAACCGCATCATCATATAATTCATCTGCACTTTTTTTCTTTTTTCCTTCAGCATCTTTATTTAACGAATTCCAATCAATATAACTATATCCCTCATCTTCAAGAATCTTATCTATTTCTTCCTCATTATTCCATGACATATGGCCACCAGGGAAACGAATAATATTAGTCTTAAAATCATCTCCTAGAACAGCTTTTAATGAATTATTACATTTTTCTATTTCATTCATAAAAGCCTCTGCATCAACATTTCTTCCTGGATACAAAACTTTATACTTATGTGTATATGTATGGTTTCCAATAGCATGTCCATCTTCATATTCACGTTTTACTATTGCTTTAGTTTTTTCAGATGAATCTAAAGATTTTCCAAGAATAAAAAATGTTGCTTTTACATCTTCACTATCTAAAATATCAAGAATTTTAGGTGTAATATTTTCTGATGGACCATCATCAAATGTCAAATATGCAACTTTTCGACCATCTGCACCTTCAGGCATAGTCCCTTTAAGTTGATCATTAATATAATTCTGAATATATTGTCCACTTTCTACGTAGGATGATTTTTCTTCTTTATTTTGATTAGTAACTTCATTAGAAGCATTTACAATATTTTGTTTGGTGTAAACCATTTTTTTTGCAAATAAAACACTTATAAGTATTGTAAATATCGCTGCAAAAACAAATAAAATTAACATTCTATTTTTAGTCTTAATCTTTTTTTTTGAAGCATGTCTATTTTTATTTTCTATATTCATTCTTACTCTCCATCCCCATATATAAATGTTTTATAACACTATTATTACTATTCTTTATATAAAAAAATATTATTATATAAACAAAAAAAGCCGAATTATCATCGACTTTACTGTTACAATATTAAAATGGCTCCGCGAAGAGGGCTCGAACCTCCAACCTATCGGTTAACAGCCGAGTGCTCCACCATTGAGCTATCGCGGAACGTTATTTTGAAAGATTTGTTCTTTCAAAATTGCATATAAATCATGTATTACAACTTTTTTAATTTGGTCAAGCCCTCGACCTATTAGTATCAGTCAGCTAAATATATTACTATACTTACACCCCTGACCTATCAACCTTGTCGTCTTCAAGGGGTCTTACTAGCTTACGCTATGGGAAATCTTATCTTGAGGTGGGCTTCACACTTAGATGCTTTCAGTGTTTATCCCGTCCCGACTTAGCTACCCAGCTATGCTTCTGGCGAAACAACTGGTACACCATAGGTCAGTCCATCCCGGTCCTCTCGTACTAAGGACAGCTCCTCTCAAATTTCCTACGCCCGCGACGGATAGGGACCGAACTGTCTCACGACGTTCTGAACCCAGCTCGCGTGCCGCTTTAATGGGCGAACAGCCCAACCCTTGGGACCTACTTCAGCCCCAGGATGCGACGAGCCGACATCGAGGTGCCAAACCTCCCCGTCGATGTGAACTCTTGGGGGAGATCAGCCTGTTATCCCCGAGGTAGCTTTTATCCGTTGAGCGATGGCCCTCCCACGAGGTACCACCGGATCACTAAGCCCGACTTTCGTCCCTGCTCCACCTGTATGTGTCGCAGTCAGGCTCCCTTCTGCCTTTGCACTCTTCGAACGATTTCCGACCGTTCTGAGGGAACCTTTGGGCGCCTCCGTTACATTTTAGGAGGCGACCGCCCCAGTCAAACTGCCCACCTAACAATGTCCTGTCACCAGTTTCATGGCATCCAGTTAGAACTTCAGTACTGTCGGGGTGGTATCCCAACAACGACTCATTCAGATCTGGCGACCTGAATTCCCAGTCTCCCACCTATCCTGTACAGACAATACCGAAATTCAATGCTAAGCTACAGTAAAGCTCTACGGGGTCTTTCCGTCCAATCGCGGGTAACGAGCATCTTCACTCGTACTACAACTTCGCCGGATTTGCAGTTGAGACAGTGCACAAGTCATTACGCCATTCGTGCGGGTCAGAACTTACCTGACAAGGAATTTCGCTACCTTAGGACCGTTATAGTTACGGCCGCCGTTTACTGGGGCTTAAGTTCATACCTTCGCTTGCGCTAAGTATTCCCCTTAACCTTCCAGCACCGGGCAGGCGTCAGCCCCTATACATCAGCTTACGCTTTAGCAGAGACCTGTGTTTTTGTTAAACAGTTGCTTGTGCCTATTCTCTGCGACCTGCTCTCGCAGGCACCCCTTATTCCGAAGTTACGGGGTCAATTTGCCTAGTTCCTTAACTGCAATTCTTCCGTCGGCCTTAGGATTCTCTCCTCATCTACCTGTGTCGGTTTGCGGTACGGGCACTACTTCTCTCTCTAGATGCTTTTCTTGGAAGCATGGAATCAGATACTTCGGTTCACAAGGAACCTTCCCCATCACACCTCAGAATTATAGGAACGGATTTTCCTGTTCCTACTCCCTAAATGCTTAGACTAGCGTCCAATAGCTAGCACATCTTATCCTTCTCCGTCACACCCTCGATAATAACGATGGTAGTGGTATTGGAATATCAACCAATTGTCCATCACCTACGCCCTTCGGCCTCGGCTTAGGTCCCGACTAACCCTCAGAGGACAAACCTTCCTGAGGAAACCTTAGATATTCGGCCTGTAGGATTCTCGCCTACATCTCGCTACTAATGCCAACATTCTCACTCGTAATCAGTCCACCGCTCCTTACGGTACGACTTCAACCCAATTACGACGCTCCTCTACCGCTCATACTAAAGTATGAACCCGTAGCTTCGGTGGTAAGTTTGAGCCCCGGACATTTTCGGCGCAGGATCTCTTGACTAGTGAGCTATTACGCACTCTTTTAATGAGTGGCTGCTTCTAAGCCAACATCCTAGTTGTCTTAGAAATCCCACATCCTTTTCCACTTAACTTACACTTTGGGACCTTAGCTGACGATCTGGGCTGTTTCCCTTTTGACCATGGAACTTATCTTTCATAGTCTGACTGCCGGACTGATAGTATATGGCATTCGGAGTTTGATAAGGTTCGGTAAGCTCTATGCCCCCTAGCCTATTCAGTGCTCTACCTCCACTACTCACATTTTCCGACGCTAGCCCTAAAGCTATTTCGAGGAGAACCAGCTATATCCGAGTTCGATTGGAATTTCTCCGCTATCCACAGCTCATCCCATGCTTTTTCAACAGCAACGTGGTTCGGTCCTCCACAAGGTTTTACCCTCGCTTCAACCTGGCCATGGATAGGTCACCCGGTTTCGGGTCTACAGCATGCAACTAGTCGCCCTATTAAGACTTGGTTTCCCTTCGGCTCCGTACCTTAAGTACTTAACCTTGCTACATACCGTAACTCGTTGGCTCGTTCTACAAAAAGCACATCATCACACACATAAGGTGCTCTGATCGGTTGTAGGCACATGGTTTCAGATTCTATTTCACTCCCCTCCCGGGGTTCTTTTCACCTTTCCCTCACGGTACTTCTTCACTATCGGTCATCAGGTAGTATTTAGCCTTGGGAGGTGGTCCTCCCAGCTTCCCACAAGGTTTCACGTGTCTCGTGGTACTCTGGTGCAGAACTTGAAGAATATGATTTTTACTTACAGGACTTTTACCTTCTACGGTCTAACTTTCCAGCTAGTTCAGTTAATTATATGTC